>DASWDJ010000099.1:0-19610 GCA_036395295.1 Gaiellaceae bacterium
GTCGCGCGACGCATCTCCGGAGCTTCCGATCTCGTTTCGGCGTTGCCAGATGCCCACCACTTCGGTCATCGTTGACCCGCTCTGCGCGAGAACGGATACCTCCCCATCCGGGATTACGCCGCGATCGGCGACGGGCGCACCGTCGCGCTCGTGGGCCTCGACGGGTCAATCGACTGGCTGTGCCTACCCAACGTCGACTCCGGCGCGGTCTTCGCGCGCCTGCTCGACGCCGAGCGCGGCGGCAGCTTCCAGCTTGCTCCGACCGAGCCTTTCGAAGCCGAAAGACACTACGAAGAGAACAGCAACGTCCTCCAGACCACCTTCCGCACGACGTCCGGAACCGCGCGCGTCACCGACGCGATGACGCTCGCTCCCGGTGAGGTGCTCGTGCCGCAGCGGGAGATCGTCCGCAAGATCGAATGCCTCTCGGGCTCGGCAGCGCTCGCCTGGAGCATCGAGCCGCGGTTCTTCTTCGGGCGCAAGCGGACTCGGATCGAGCGCCGAGGGAAACGGTTGATCGCTTGCTCACGCGCAGAGGCGCTCGCCCTCAGCGCTTGGGGAACCGGCGAGCCGCGGGTGAGTGATACCCGGATCGACGGCGAGTTGCGCTTGCGGCAGGGCGAAGGCGCGCTTCTCTCGCTGACGGCCGCCCATCATGAGCCCGCGTTCCTTCCGGGCCGCGACGACACCGAGCATCGACTCGGCCACACGCAAGCGTTTTGGCCCAGGTGGATCGGCCGTGCCCGTTACGACGGCCGCTGGCGAGAGGCTGTCCTGCGCAGCGCCCTCGTGCTCAAGCTCCTCGTGTTCGCCCCCTCCGGGGCGATCGTCGCGGCGCCGACCACCTCGCTGCCGGAGTGGATCGGCGGCGAGCGAAACTGGGACTACCGCTTCACGTGGCTGCGCGACGCGACGTACACGCTCGATGCGCTGCAGACGCTCGGCTACGGGGACGAGGCGCATTCCTTCCACTGGTGGCTCATGCACGCCACGCGGCTGACCGCGCCGAGGCTCCAAGTGCTCTACCGGGTCGACGGCGACGTCGAGGCCGACGAGAGGACGATCGACGGCCTGGCGGGCTATCGAGGCTCGGGCCCCGTCCGGGCCGGAAACGGCGCCGCGAAACAGGTGCAGCTGGACATCTACGGCGCTGTCATGCACGCGATCTGGCTCCACGCCGACTACCACGGCGACCTGGGCGGCGAGACAGGCAGGGCGGTAGCCCGGATCGCAGACTACGTCGCCAAGAGCTGGCGGCAGCCGGATTCCGGGATCTGGGAAGTCCGGAGTGAACCGACTGACTTCATCCAGTCGAAGGTGATGTGCTGGGTCGCGCTCGACCGTGCGGTTCGGCTCGCCGAGGCCGGCTTCGTGCCCGATCGAACTGAACGCTGGCGCGCCGAGGCCGACGAGATCCGGGCCTTCGTCGACGAGCACGGCTGGGACGAGGAACGCGGCTCGTACGTCCGCGCCGTCGAGCTTCGCGAGCTGGACGCTAGCTTGCTGACGCTCTCACTCATGGACTACGCGCCGGCTGACGACCCGAAGCTCCGCGGGACGATCGAGGCTGTGCGCAGGGAGCTCACCGCCGGGCCGCTCGTTTCCCGCTATCGCGGCGAGGACGGCCTGAGCGGTGACGAGGGCCACTTTCTCGCGTGCTCCTTCTGGCTTGCCGACACGCTTGCGCGCAGCGGCCGAATCGATGAGGCCACGGACTTGATGGACCAGCTCGCCGAGCTCGCAAACGACGTCGGCCTCTACGCAGAGGAGATCGACGGCGAGAGCGGGGCATTCCTCGGCAACTTTCCGCAGGGCCTGACGCATCTGGCACTGATCGGGGCGGCCGTCTCGATCGCGAACGCGGAGCAGGCGCGGTGAGCCTCGCGGGAGCGATCGTCGGAGGCGTCGTCGGCACGTTCGTGCTGACGTCGAGCCTTCGCCTCATGCAGGTGCTCGGGATCACGCGCATGGACATTCCGCTCCTGCTCGGGACGGTGTTCTCGGAGGACCGGAGGCGGGCAACTGCCATCGGCTACGCCGTCCACTTCGCGAACGGGGTCATCTTCTCGCTGGGCTACGCGGCAGTCTTCTTCGCGGTCGACCAGGCCGGGTGGCTGTTCGGCGCCCTGCTCGGGATCGTCCACGCGGCCTTCGCCGGCGGGACGCTCGTGAACATACTGCTGCCGGCCGTCCACCCGCGCATGGGCACGCCCTGGACCGACGCCGAGGAGACGCCCGTGCTCGAACCACCTGGTTTCATGCTGATGAACTACGGGCGGCACACCGCAATCGGCACGCTGCTCGCGCATGTCGCCTACGGCGCGATCGTCGGCGGATTCGCAGCTGGGCTCTGACACAATCGGCGCGTGGGCGCTCGCCGATCCCTCCTCGTCGCATCGTGCGTCTCGGTCCTCGTTCTGGCCGCCGCCGGCTGCGGCGGCGGCGGAGGCACGAAGTACTCCGGAGCGAGCCCCGAGACCTGGGCCGCGACCGTCTGCGGCGCGCTCACCAATTGGGCACAGGGATTGCAGGCGAATAGCCGAAAGCTCGGATCCGGCCTTCGAAAGGCCAGCATCACGACCGTGAAGGCGAGGTTCGTCGTGTTCATGAAGAACGCCGGAACGAGCGCCGACACGATGATCGACCGTGTCCATCGCGTTGGCCCTCCTGCTGTGAAGAACGGAGAAGCGATCCAGCGTGAGCTCGAAACAGGCCTGCGGAGTGCCCGCGCGAGCTTCGAGCGAGCTGAGAAGCGGGCGAAAGAGCTCCCGACCTCGAATGCTCAGTCGTTCGCGAGCGGGGTGACAGCGCTCGGCCGAGATATCCGGAAGGAGCTGCGGGCGACCGGCGAGGCCTTCTACAACCTCGGCGACAAGTACGACAACGAGCAGCTGAACAACGCGACTTCGGACGAGCCCGCCTGCAACACGGTCTCGAGCTAGCGCAGCTCGGCGCTCACAGATCCTCGATCTCGAGAGCGAACCGAGGCAAGCGTACGCGCACGGCGCGGTTGAACTCCTCCTCGTAGTCCTCCGCCGTCTCCTCCTCCATCGTCGAGGCGAATGTGTCCCGCAGGCCGGCGACGAGCTCAGTTCCGGTCTCGACCAGGTCCAGGTAGTCGGCGTAGCGCTCCTCGGCCTCGTCGCGGTCGGCCTTGTCGTAGGCGTCTTCGGCAGCCTCGCACTCCGCAATCAGCGCGGCCTCGTCGCGCTCGAAGAGGTCGAGCTGGCGGCGGATGACGTCGGCGAAGCGTCCGCGGCTCATACGAGCTCCCGATAGACCTCGAGGTGGGCCTCGGCGGCGGCTTCCCAGGTGAGCTCTGCGCGTGCGCGCTCGGCGCCGGCGCGTGCCCGTTCGAGCGCCTGTGGGTCGTCCAGCAGCTCCCGCACCGCTTCGGTCAGCGCCTCGATGTCGCCCGGTGGGACGACCCGGCCTGCTCCAAAGCGCCGGACTGCCTCGCCGAGCCCGCCGACGTCGTAGACGACGGCCGGCACGCCGGCTCCGAGCGCGCGCATCAGGGCGCCGCTCTGGTCGATCTCAGGACGATAGGGAAAGAGCGCGACCGTCGTCTCGCCGAGCGTGCGATCGATCGCCTCCTCGGAGAGGTAGCCGAGCCGCCATTCGGCGATGTCTCCGGCGGCTGCGCGGTAGCGGTCGACCGGCTCCAGCGGATCGCCCGCGACAAGCAGCCTCGCTCCGTCGACACGCTTGGCCGCCGAGATCGCGTCGTCGACTCCCTTGTAAGCGCGGATGATCCCGAGGCAGAGGAGTGTGTGCCCGTCGTCGCGCCGCTCGGGCTCGCTTGCGTAGACGGGATGGGAGATGACACGCAGCCGATCGGGATCCGTGAGCTCGGCCAGCTGTTCCTGGCCGCGCTCGCTGTGGACGACGATTCGCTCGAAGCGCGCGAAGAGACGCCGCCACAGGTCGCGTTTCGCCGCCGTTCGGCGCGGGAGCAGGTCATGTGCGGTGAAGACGAGGGGGGCCCGCTGGCGGAGGAGTCGGTCGTCGAGCTCGGGCGCGGCCAGCCATTGGAGGTGCACGACGTCCGCATGCCGCCGTGCGAGCCGCGCGAGGCCGATCGGGTGCTCGAGCAGCTTGACCGGGATGCGGAGCCGCGAGCGGCGAAAGAGGCGCGAGCTGACGGGATAGAAGAGCTCGCTCCGGCGGTAGCCGTCCGGCGCGGGAGGCTGGCCGAAACGGAACGGCGAGGTGACGAGCTCGACGTCTGCGCCCGTCCGCGCGAGGGCCGAGGCCAGCGCATCGTCGTATTGCGGCGTGAAGGCTGGTGGGTCGGCGAGCAGGACGCGCACCGAACCTAGACTAGCCCGGTTGCTGGTCCGGACCTGGAACGTCTTTCACGGCAATGCCTTCCCGGCCGAGCGGGATGCATTCCTCGAGGAGATGGTGCGGCTGGCGAGCGCGGACGAGCCCGACGTCTTGTGCCTCCAGGAGGTGCCGGTCTGGGCTCTGGAGCGGCTCGGGGGCTGGTCGGGCATGAGGGTCTACGGCGAGGTCGCGGCCCCGCCGCGGCTCGGTCCGGTTCCGTCGAGCGCCGAGCTAGGGCGGCGCCTGACCGACCTCGATCACGGTCGTCTCCGGTCGGCGTTCTCCGGCCAGGCGAACGCGATTCTCGTCGCCTCCCGGCTGAGAGACCTTGATCGAGCATCGGTCGTGCTGAACAGCGGGCCGTTCCGCAGAGCTCAGGCGCGATGGCTTGGACTCGACCTCGTTTCCCGGCTCGCCTGGGCGAAAGAGCGTCGCATCTGCCAGGCGGTGCGGCTCGAGTTGTCCGACGGCCGTTCCGCGCTCCTGGCGAACCTGCACGCGACCGGTTTGCCCGACGACCGCCTTCCCGACGCCGAGCTCTTCCGCGCGGCGAGCTTCGCTGACGGTCTCGCCCGGCCGGGCGAGATCTGTGTCCTCGCAGGCGACTTCAACGTCCGCCCGGCGCGATCGCGAACCCTGGCCGAGCTGGCTGGGCCGGAGTGGGGGTTTTCGAAGCCCCGCGAAGGGCTCGACCAGGTGCTCGCTCGAGCGGCGGAGGTCGAGGCCTCCGAGCGCTGGCCAGTCGTACGCCGGCGTCTCGACGGCCGGATCCTCTCCGACCACGCGCCAGTGGAGGCTCGGATCGGTTGACCTTCGAGGAGGCACGCGCCGCGTTTCCAGTCCTCGAGCACCTCGCCTACCTCAACGCCGGGACGAACGGCCCGCTCGCGCGGGCAACGGTGGAGGCGATGCTGGCCGAGCAGCTGCTCGACCTCGCCCAGGGCCGGGGCGGCGAGCCCTACCTCTCCCGCGTGCTGAAGATGCGCGACGAAGTGCGGGCGAAGCTCGCCGCGACTCTGTCGGTCGAACCCGCGCAGGTCTCGCTCACCAGATCGACGACCGAAGGCTGCAATCTCGTGCTCGCCGGACTCGACCTCGGCCCCGAGGACGAGGTCGTGACGAGCGACGTCGAGCATTTCGGGCTGCTGGGAGCCCTCAACGTCTCGAAGGCGCGTGTGGTGGCGGCTCCACCGGACGAGATCATCGACGCGGTTACAGACCGGACGCGCCTGATCGCGATCTCGCACGTTTCGTGGGTGACGGGTAACTCGCTCGAGCCCGAGTGGGTAAAGGCCCAGACCGGCCTGCCGATCCTCGTCGACGGGGCGCAGTCGGCGGGTGTGATCCCTGTCGAAGCAGGCGGCTTCGACTTCTACGCCGTCTCGTGCCAGAAGTGGCTCTGCGGACCTGATGCGACCGGCGCGCTCGTCGTCGCCGACCCGGAGGGGCTGCGCATCGCGTTGCCGAGTTATTTCGCCCAGGCCGAACATCGGCCGGACGGCTCCTTCGTGCCGCGGGAGGGCGCGGAGCGGTTCGACACGGGCTGGATCGGAGGCTCGTCTCTCGCAGGGCTCTCCGCCGCGCTCGATGTCGCTCCCGAGTGGCGCTTCGAGCGAAACGCGGAGATTGCAGCTCGCTGCCGCGAAGCCCTGGCAGAGCGTTTCGAGGTCCTCACCAAGCCCGATCAGGCGGGCCTGGTCACGTTTCGTCCGGCCGGTGATGCCGAAGAGATCGTTGCCCGGCTCAGAGAGCTGGGCGTGATCATCCGCTTCATCCCCGGACGAAATCTGATCAGAGTCTCGTGCGGCTACTGGACGAGTGACGAGGACGTCGAGCGGCTACTCGCCGGACTGTCGTAGCCCCAGGTCGGCCGCGATCGGACGCAGCGCCTCGATCACAAAGCGGATGTGGTCGTCGAGGTCGACTCCGAGCTCCTCGGCGCCCTTGTAGACGTCGTCGCGGTTCACGCCGGCCGCGAAGGACGGCTGCTTCAGCTTCTTCTTCACCGACTTCGGCTCCAATGTCGCGATTCCGTCGGGCCTGACGAGCCCGCAGGCGTGGATGAAGCCGGAGAGCTCGTCGCAGGCGAAGAGCGTCTTCTTGAGCGGAGTGTCACGCGGTAGGCCGAGGTGCTCCGCGTGCGAGAGGACACCCTCGATCACCTCCTCGGGATAGCCCTCCTCGCGCAAGATCGGAGCGCCGTCCTGCGGGTGTTGCTCGAGCGTCGGGTGCATCTCCCAGTCGAAGTCGTGGAGCAGCGCGGTCACGCCCCAGAGCTCCTCGTCTGCGCCGAAACGGCGCGCGTAGGCACGGACCGCGGCTTCGACCGCGAGCGCATGCCTGAGCAGCGCCTCACTCTTCGTGTAGCGGGTCAGGGTCTCCCAGGCGCGGTCGCGAGAGATCTCCAAGCGGGGGGTACGATAGCCACTCGCTCGATGGCCGAGACGATGGTCGCAGACGCGCTGCTCGAGTCCTTCCTCATCGAGGGCGGGCAGCCTCTGCACGGCCGCGTGACGGCCGCCGGGAACAAGAACGGGGCGCTGCCGATCCTCGCCGCCTGCCTGCTGACGAGCGAGCCCGTCGTGCTTCGCAACATCCCGCGCATCCGCGACGTCGACACGATGCTCGCACTGCTCGCCGACGTCGGCGCGGATGTGGAGTGGACCGGCGACAACGAGGTTCGCGTTCACGCCGCGGAGCTCCGCAAGACCGAGCTCGACCGCGAGCTCTGCTCCCGGATGCGAGCCTCGTTCCTTCTGGCCGGTCCGCTGCTCGTCCGCAGCGGAAGCGCGATCGTCGCGCCGCCGGGAGGTGATGTCATCGGGCGCCGCCGGCTCGATCCGCACATTCACGGGTTCACCAAGCTCGGCACGCACGTCGAGGCCGGCGGCGACGCCTACGAGATGCGGACCGAGGGCCTGCGCTGCGCCGACGTCTTCCTCGACGAGGCGAGCGTGATGGCGACCGAGAACATCCTCATGGCGGCAACGCTCACGCCGGGAGTCACGGCCATCGGCAATGCGGCCTGCGAGCCGCACGTGCAGGATCTCTGCCGCTTTCTGATCTCACTTGGGGCGTCGATCGGGGGCATCGAGTCGAACGTGCTCCGGGTCGAGGGTGTCGAGCGGCTCGCCGGGGGCGAGTGGACGATCGGACCCGACCACGTCGAGGTCGCGAGCTTCATCGGCCTCGCGGCGATCACCGGCGGCGATCTCACGGTCGACGGCGTGAGGACGGACGATCTCGTCTCGATACTCCCGACGTTTGCCCGGCTCGGGGTACAGGTCGAGCTCGGAGACGGAAGCGTGCGCGTGCCCCCAAACCAGGAGCTGCAGATCGAGGACGACATCGGCGGCCACATTCCGAAGATCGAGGACGGGCCCTGGCCGGCGTTCCCGTCGGACTGCACCTCGATCGCCCTGACCGTCGCGACTCAGGCTCGGGGCACCGTGCTCCTCTTCGAGAAGATGTTCGAGAACCGACTGTTCTTCACCGACAAGCTCGTGTCGATGGGGGCGCGGATCATCCTCTGCGACCCGCACCGAGCCGTCGTCACCGGGCCTTCGCAGCTGCGCGGCCAGCGCATGGAGAGCCCGGACATCCGTGCGGGCATGTCGATGCTGCTCGCGAGCCTCTGTGCGGAGGGCGAGTCGACGATCGGCGCCGTCTATCAGATCGACAAGGGTTACGAGCGGATCGACGAGCGGCTGCGAGCTCTCGGTGCGCGCATCGAGCGCGTCTCCGGCTAAGAAGCGGTTTCGTAATGAGCTCGGCTTGGATCGACCGGTCATTTCAGACGGGCGCGCTGAGGCACCGCTCGCGGTGCCGTGTAGAGGCCATGCGGGCTTTGCCCGCGTGGCCGTTCTCACCTGCCCGAGCATCCTGATGGTCGGCGCTGCAAGCGGCGATAGGTGCCTAGGAGACCTTGATCGGCTTCAGGCGCACGGCGCCGTGCAGGTCCCAGCGGCCGCGGTAGACGACGCGCAGGACATGGCGACCCGGGCGCAGCCCAACTGTCCAGTCGATACCGCCGCCGAAACGGGTCGTCGTGCGAGCGATCCGGCGCCAGCGGCGACCGCGGCGGAGCTCGAGAGAGACGACCCGCCAGTCGGGTGCAACGGTCGGAGCGCTCGTACGGAGGTGGACGGCAAGTCGGACGCGTCGCAGCGCGCGGTCCGGCCGAGCCAGGCGAGCGGTGCGCGCGTGTAGCCGTTGGACGCTGAGCCAGGCCCCGGCCTGGACGCGCGGCGCGATCTGCTGTCCCGTCGCGGCCGCGACTGCGGCGGCAACGTCGATCAGCCCGTAGCCGACGCTCGGATTCCACGCGCCGTGACGTGAGGCGGTCGCTTTGAGGATGCCGGCGACCTGCTGAGCGCTCAGCGCCGGGTTCGCGGCCCAGACGAGCGCGGCCGCACCGGCGACCTCCGGGCTCGAGAAGGACGTTCCGCTCGACCAGCCGTAATGACCGGCGACCGAGCCGGGAAGCGCAGACCGGGGCCACCATTCGCGACTCGACCCCGCGGCGACGGCTCCGAAGACGTTCTCGCCGGGGGCGACCAGGGAGATCTGCGAGCCGGTATTCGAGAAGGAGGCGCGCTTTCCCGACATCGTCGTCGCTCCAACCGCGAGACCGACGCCGCCCTGTCCCTTCGAGCCGACGGGCTGGAGAGCCGCCGCCGGGTACTCGATCGGGTTGCCCTCCTGATACTCGTTGCCGGCCGCGGCAACGAGTAGGACATTATGACTCGCGGCGTAGAGGATCGCTCGCTGCTCGAGCCTCGAGGTGCCCTCGCCCCCGATGCTCAGGTTGACGATCTTCGCGCCGTGGTCGACTGCGTAGACGATGGCGGCGGCCTCGTCCACGTCGCTGAAGCTGTCGCCCTTGCCGACGGCCTTCACCATCAGGAGCCCGGCGTCACCGCCGAAGCCTGCGATCCCTTCGCTATTGGTGACGGATCCGGCCGCGAGCGAGGAGACGAAGGTGCCGTGGCCGTCCTTGTCGGCCACGTTCGCCCGGCGATGGACGACGTCCCAGGTCTCGGGCCTCTTCGCGGCGAGGTCGGGATGAGTGACGTCCGCACCGGTGTCGATGACGGCGATCTTGATCGCGCTGGCCGCCCGTAGGACGGGCTCGGGCACCTCGTTCACGCGAGTTGCGACGTACTGCCACTCGTACGGAAGGCCCGGCCGGAAGAATGCGGCGAGCGCTGGTTCGACCTTCGTCGTTCGCCGCAGCGGCCGGTGCGAGAAGGCGATCCCGGGCTGGGACGAGAAACCTCGTGGGTCGCCCGCGAACTCGATCTCGACCGTCCTCATATGCGGCACGCGGCGCACGATCTGCGCCCCCGGGTAGCGTTCCAGCGCGGCAGCGAGGGTGGCGTGCGACTGGAAGCCGACGACGACGTGGGCCTTGATGGGAGGCGTTGTGGAACTGGTCGGAGCGAGGAAGGCCGCGAGCGCAACGGCTGCGACGAGCAGCGTCGGAAAGCGCGGGAGGTGGAGGACTGCGTTTCGCATGGCCCGGACGGCGGGGAGAACAGGTCTCTTGTCGGTCGTCGGCCTGGCTACGCGGGTGCGGTACCCTGGTTCGAGGGATGGCGTCCCCCGATCGAGTGAGTGACATCGACCGCGTCCGCGTGCGCGTCTCGCTGGACGGAACGGGCGAGAGCAACGTCGGGAGTGGGTTGCCGGTCCTAGACCATCTGCTCGGCCTGCTCGCCCGGTATGCCGCGCTCGACCTCGAGCTGCAGCTCGCCCCGGGAGGAGCCGACGCAGAGGTCGCGGCCGCGGGCAAGGCGCTTGGGCAGGCCCTTCGGGAGCAGCTGAGCTCGGCCGGGGTGCGCGGGCACGGGTCGGCCGTGGCAGCCGCGGACGAGGCGCTGGCGCACGTCGTCCTGGAAGCCACAGGTAGACCGCTCGTCGTTTCGAACGTCGACCTCTCGGAGGCGCGTGTCGGCGGCCTCGGCACCGACCTCGTGGCCAGCTTTTTGCACGAGATCGCCGAGGGCGGGGGGCTGACGCTCCACGTGCGGCTAATCGGGGGCGACGATCCGCAACACGTGCTGGAGGCGATCTTCAAGGCGCTCGGCGTGGCTCTTGCCCAGGCCGGCCGGCCGCGGAAGCGAAAGGAGTGACGATGGGGAAGACCGTTGTTCGGACCGAGCAGGCACCGGCGCCGTTTCAGGGCGCGCCCTACTCGCAGGCGATCAAGGCCGGAGGGTTCGTGTTCGTCTCGGGGCAGCTCGGGCTCGCGCCTGGGGCCTCGGAGATGGTCGGCTCGACGATCGGCGAGCAGACCGAGCAGGTCTTCGACAACCTGGAGGTGATCCTGACGGAGGCGGGCAGCAGCCTCGACCGGATCGTGAAGACGACTGTCTTTCTCGCCGACCTCGCCGATTTCCAGGGCATGAACGAGGTCTACGCGCGCCGCGTGGGAGACTCGCCGCCCGCGCGCTCGACGATCGAGGTCGCCGGCCTACCATCCGGCGCGCTCGTCGAGCTCGAGGCGATCGCGGAAACCTGAATCCTCGTCCATTAGGGACAGGCGCCCCGGTAGCCCGAGCCTCCTCCCCGGTGGCGATCGTAGCGCTGAAAAGCGCGCCTGTCAGTGGCGTGTTCGTGCCGGAGTCGCGCCGGTTCGACCACTGGCACACCAGGCAGAATGGCCGGATGACGACGCTCGCCCTCCCCGCCAGCCTCGAGCCGGTGCTGGAGGCGGTGAGCCGCGTGAGTGAGCCGTACGAAGGGGTCTTCCTCGTCGGCGGCACGGTCCGGGACATCCTCCTCGGGGAGCCGAGCTTCGACGTCGACATCGTCGTCGAGGGCGACGCGATCGCGCTCGCCAGGGCACTCGCCGAGGCGCTCGGCGGTCGCGTCCGCACGCACGACAAGTTCGGCACAGCCGTGGTGCTCTACGGCAACAAGGAGTGGGTCGACGTCGCCACCGCGCGCACCGAGTGCTACGCCCAGCCGGCCGCGCTCCCGAGCGTCGAGCACGCCTCGCTGCAGGAAGATCTGTTCCGCCGCGACTTCACGATCAACGCGATGGCCGTCTCTCTCAAGGGCGACGACCTCGGCCGCCTCGTCGATCCATTCGAGGGCAAGCGTGACCTCGAGGCGGGACGGCTTCGCGTCCTCCACGAAGGCTCGTTCGTTGACGATCCAACCCGGATCTTCCGCGCCATTCGGTACGAGAACCGCCACGGCTTCCGCATGGACGAAGACACCGTGCGCCTGGCGCGCGCCGCAATCGGGCAGGGCCTCGTCGGACGGTTGTCCGGTGCTCGTCTGCGCGAGGAGCTGACGGCGCTCCTCGACGAGGGGGGAGTCGAGCATTCCATCGAGCGGCTGGGCGAGCTCGGCCTGGACAAGGCGGTCCACCCGCGGCTGACGGCGGATGATGAAGCGGCGCGGCTGGTCGAGCGGCTGCGCGATCTCGACGACCGCTATCGCCTCGAGGTTCCGGCGTGGCGGCTGGGGCTCGCGGCCCTCGCGCGCGAGCTCTCGGCGGACGAGCTCTCCGGCTTGCTCGCACGGCTGAAAGTGCGCAAGCGTGACGCGCAACACATCGCGGCGGCGGTCACTCTCGGCCCGGGGATCGCAGACAGGCTCGGCGAGGGCTCAATGTCGCCGGCCGACGTCGTCGCCCTCGCAGAGCCGCACGCCCCGGACGCGCCGCTCTTCGCGCTAGCGCTCGCCGATCGCCCGCACCTGCACGAGTACTTCGAGCGGCTCGGCGGCATCCGGCTCGAGATCAACGGCACTGACGTGGCCAAGCTCGGTCTCGCAGAGTCGCCTCGGGTCGGAGAGATCCTCGTGGAGCTTCGCCGTCGCAAGCTGAATGGTGAGCTGGACGGGCGGGAATCGGAGCTCGCGGCAGCCCGCGAGCTGATCGAGCGCGCGTGAGCGTCCCGCTTTTTCGCTGGGAAATTCCGGGGCCGTATGAAGTTGCCTTCTCGACTCGTGTCGGCGGAGCAAGTGAGGGACCGTTCGAGTCGCTCAATCTCGGCATCCTCACCGGCGACGAGCCCGACCGTGTGCTCGAGAATCGCTCTCGGCTCTGCCGTCACGCCGGAGCGGATCCCGAGCAGGCGACGATGCTCTGGCAACAGCACGGAGCGGGCGTCGTGCGGGCGCAGGCCGACCGGGGCGTGATGACGGCCGGCTTCGACCATCCTCCGGGGGATGCCCTGTGGACCGACGAGCCCGGGCTCGCGATGATGCTGATCACGGCGGATTGCCTGCCGGTTGCGATTGCGCGTGCAGACGGCGGCGAGCCCGCGCTCGCCGTGCTCCACGTCGGCTGGCGTGGGCTGCTCGAGGGGATCGTCACCGCGGCGATCGGAGCCCTGGGCGGAGGACGCCTGAGGGCGGCGATCGGCCCTGGGGTCGGCCCCTGCTGCTACGAGGTGGGGGAGGAGGTCGCAGGGCCGTTCCGGAATCGTTTCGGCACCGGGGTTCTGAACGGCAAGCAGCTCGATCTCAACGCAGCGACCGAGCAGGCACTCGCCTCAGCGGGCTGCGCGCGAGTCGAGCGGGTCGACCTGTGCACTTCCTGTCACCCCGACCTCTTCTTCTCGCACCGGCGCGACGGGCCGGCGACCGGCCGCCAGGGAGTGATTGCGCTTGTCACCTGATGAGGTGAGCGCGCGGTATGCCCGCGTACAGGAGGAGGTCGGGCCCGATGTCACAATCGTTGCGGCCACGAAGTACGTCTCCGTCGAAGACATGGCTGTACTGGCGGAGGCCGGAATCGTCGTCGTCGGCGAAAACCGGGCCCAGGACCTGGAGGCGAAGCACGCCGCCCACGGCGATGCCTTTCACTGGCACTTCATCGGCCATCTGCAAAGCCGCAAGGCGACGATCGTGAACGAGATCTGCGAGCTCGTGCACTCGCTGGACTCCGAGTCGGCTGCGCGGCGACTCGAGGTGCCGGCGCTCGTCCAGGTCAATCTCGCCGGCGAGGAGTCGAAATCCGGCGTCGCACCCGAAAAGCTCGGCGAATTCCTGAAGCTATACCCGCACGTCCGCGGCCTGTCGACGATGCCTCCGGAAACGGATGATCCGGAAGGATCCCGTCCTCTCTTTCGCAGGCTCCGCGAACTGGCGGAAGACCACGGTCTCGGCGAGCTTTCAATGGGCACGAGCCAGGATTACAAGGTGGCAGTGGAGGAGGGAGCCACAATGATTCGGATCGGAGCGGTCCTCTACGGCGATCGTCGATGAGAGCTCGTTGTCGGCGGAGCCGAATTTGGTCTTGCGCAGGAGAAATGCGCAGGAGGAGGTACATGGGGAGACCATGGGTTCCCCCATGCTGAGTTAACATTTCCCCCTGCTATGGCCTTCGCCGACGTCTGGAACCGCACACTCGTCTACTTCGGGATCGCCGAGGAGGACGAGGAGTGGGACGAGGACGGCTATGTCACAAACGAGGAGCTCGAGCGCTCCTACAGCGAGCGCCCGAACGTGCGCCGGCTCTCACCGCGCCGACGACGGGGCGAGTTCGAGGACTGGACGGAGCCCGAAGCCGCTCCCAGCGCCCGGGCTGCCGTCGTGCGGCCGTCCCGGCCCCGCCCGGTCGAGGCCGCACCCGGCCACCCATCGGTGCGCGTCCATCTGGTCGTCCCGCGCAGTTTCAACGATGCCCAGCAGATCGCGGACAAGTTCAAGGAGGGGACGCCGGTCATCCTCAACCTCCAGGGCACCGACGCTGAGCTCTCCAAGCGGCTGATCGACTTCGCGAGCGGGCTCACCTACGCGCTTGGCGGCGGAATGCAGCGCGTCGCCGACAAGGTCTTCCTGCTCACGCCGCGAAACGTCGAGGTCTCCGCCGAGGAGCGCGCGCGACTCCTCGAGCGCGGCGGCTTCTTCAACCAGGCTTAAACCCTTAAGAGGAAGACCCCTCTGGGGGCCGAACTCCGCCGCATGGGCGGCTTGACCGTGCTCGCGGACACAATCTCGTCGATCGGGAACTTCGTGGACGTCTTCATCTCGGTCTACATCCTCCTGATCTTCGCGTACATCATCACGTCCTGGGTTCGGCTTCCCTATTCGCCTTGGCTGAACCGGATTCAGCGCTTCCTCTACGACGTCTGCGAGCCCTATCTGCGTCTGTTCCGTCGCATCCTGCCGCCCTTCGGCCCCCTGGACCTGTCGCCGATCATCGCGATCTTCAGCCTCATCTTCCTCGAGCGGCTGATCCAGGCGATCCTCGACCGACTGAATTGAGAAAGGAGGTGGAGAAATGGCACTGACACCTGTCGAAATCCGGCACGTCAAGCTGGCGCGCAGCCCCCTCGGGTACGACCGCGGGGCTACGGACCGGCTGCTCGAAGAGATCGTCGAGAGCTTCGAGGAGGTCTGGCGGGAACGGGCCGAACTCGAGGACAAGCTCGAGCGGGTCGAGTCCGACATCGCCCGCTACCGCGACCTCGAGACACTGCTGCGCAAGACCCTCGTCTCGGCGGAGCGAAGCGCACAGGAACTGAAGGACCAGGCCCGCCGCGAGGCGGACGTGATCCTGACCGAGTCTCACGCGGAGGCGCGCCTGATCAAACAGCGCGCGCTCGCCGAGCGGGAGCACCTGCGCGGAGAGGCGAGTCGGATCCGGTCGCTGCTGCGGTCGGCGCTCGCGATGGTCGACGAGCAGGAGGGAGAAGACGAGGCGATCGAGGCGGCATAGAGCCGTTGGGATTGACTCCAGCCGGTCGACCGGTCATTTCCGACGGACGCACGAGCAGAGCTCGCGCGTCCTGATGGTCGGCGCTGCAAGCAGCGCCTAGGAGCCGACTAGACTTCCTCCATGGCGATCGATCCGGCGCGCTTTCGTGACGAGCTCCTGGCGGAGCGCCGCCGCGTGCTCGACGCGATCGAGTACCTGCACAAGGAGAACCCGGGATCGATCGAGGACGAGACGGAGGAGATGCCGATCGACAACCACCTCGCGGAGACGGCGACCGCCACGCTCGATCGCGAGATCGATTACACGCTCGAGGAGAATTCCGAGCACGTGCTCGCCGGGATCGACGCCGCGCTCGAGCGGATCGATGACGGCACGTTCGGCAAGTGCGTGACCTGTGGCCGGGAGATCGCCGAGGATCGGCTCGCGGCGATTCCGTGGGCCACGCAGTGCATCGACTGCAAGCGCAGGGACGAACGGGGTTGAGCGAGCCCGCCTCACGGGTCGCTGATGTGCGCGTCGGATCGTCGACCGATGCCCTAACGCCCGTCTCCGGGGCGCACCGCTCGCTCGCTGCGCGGGCGCAGCAATGGGTCGGCCTCTCCGCGATCGCGCTCGCCGCGCTCGGCGGCGACCAGTTGACGAAGCACATCGTGGCCAGCCATCTTTCGCTCGACGCCGAGCGCCACGTCGCTGGGCCGCTCTCGATTCACCACGTCCAAAACTCGGGCATCGCATTCGGCCTCTTCGCGAGCGCGACGCCGATCGTGACGGTGCTGACCGCGGTCGCCGTCGGGTGGATGCTCCTCTTCTTCGCCCGCTCGGGCGCGCGGCATCCGATTCTGCCCGTCGCCCTGGGGCTCTTGATCGGCGGCAGCGCGTCGAACCTCGTCGATCGCATTCGCCTCGGGCACGTGACCGACTTCATCGACCTGCGCTTTTGGCCTGCGTTCAACCTCGCCGACAGCTTCATCGTCCTCGGTGTCCTCGTGCTCCTGGCCGCCCTGCTCCTGCCGCAACGGGTCCGCGCCCGCCCGCGGGTCGTGCCCGACTGAGGTCTGTAGTCCGTGCCGAGGCGGCTGGTGTCCGCCTCGATCGCTACCTGGCGGAGCTACCGCAAATCGGCTCGCGCTCGGCTGCCGAGCGGCTCCTCGCGATGGGCGCGGTGCTCGTCGACGGGGCTGAACGGCCGAAAAGCCATCGCCTCGAGGGCGGCGAGGAGCTCGAGGTGGAGCTGCCTGCGAAAGAGGAGCAAGTGCTCGAGCCTGAGGAGGTCGACTTCCGCGTCGGCTACGAGGACGAGCATCTGCTCGTCGTCGACAAGCCGGCCGGCGTCGTCGTGCATCCCGCGGCCGGCCATGCGAGCGGCACCCTGGTTCACGGGCTCGTCGGCCGGGCCGGGGGCGGGGAGGAGGACCGCCCAGGCATCGTGCACCGGCTCGACCGGGACACCTCGGGCCTGCTCGTCGTCGCGCGCTCGGAAGAGGCCTACCGCCGCCTGCAGGAGCTGGTGCGCGCACGAGCACTCGAGCGCAGCTACGTCGCGCTCGTCCGCGGGCGGCCGCGTTCCTGGCGGGGCCGGATCGAGGCCCCGATCGGCCGTGACCGCGACGAGCCGACGCGACAGTCGCTTGACACGGACAACCCCCGCGAGGCCGTCACCCACTTCGAGGTCGCCGAGCTCCTGCGGGGACATGCCCTCTTGAACGTGCGCCTCGAAACCGGCCGGACGCATCAGATTCGCGTGCATCTCGCCGCACTCGACCTGCCGCTGGTCGGAGACCCGGTCTACGGCGTCTCCGACCAGGCGCTCGGCCGCCAGTTCCTGCACGCCCGGCGACTGGCGTTCGAGCATCCGTTCACGGGCGAGCGGATCGAGGTCGAATCGCCGCTTCCGCCCGAGTTGGAGGCGTATCTGAGCCAGCTGCGAGGCAGCGGCTAGAATCCACGGACTCTGTAACCGTCCCGGCGGAAAGACGGGTGGTGGTGCCGGCTCGAGCGAGCCGGTTCCGCCCGGCGCCGCCGGCTGAATTGCATCCAACCAACAGGAGGTAGCACGTGCCCGTCGTCACCATGCGGGAGCTGCTGGAGGCCGGGGTCCATTTCGGCCACCAGACGCGCCGCTGGGACCCCAAGATGCGCCGCTTCATCTTTGGCGAGCGCGGCGGCATCTACATCATCAATCTCGAGCAGACGTTGCAGCTGCTGGAAGAAGCCGCCGCCTTCGCGCGCAACCTCGCGAGCCGCGGCGGGACGATGCTCTTCGTCGGCACGAAGAAGCAGGCACAGGACTCGATCGAAGAGCACGCGAAGCGGGTCGGCATGCCCTACGTCAACCACCGTTGGCTTGGCGGGCTGCTCACGAACTGGCGCACGATCTCGAGCCGCATCGAGCGCCTCCACGAGCTGCGCCGCCTGAACGAGGAAGGACAGCTCGACCTGCTGCCGCCGAAGGAGCGGATCTCGATGGCCGCCGAGCTCGAGCGCCTGGAGAGCCATCTGGGCGGTGTGGCCGACATGAAGAAGCAGCCCGATGCGATGCTCGTCATCGACCTGCGCAAGGAGGCGATCGCAGTGCGGGAGGCGCGCCGGTTGGGCCTGCCGGTCGTTGCGCTCGTCGACACCAACTGCGATCCCGACGAGGCCGACTACGTCGTGCCGGGGAACGACGACGCGATCAAGGCCTGCGAGCTCGTGATCCGGACGATGGCCGACGCCATCGAAGCCGGAAAGCAGCAGGTGAAGGTCGAGGAGTTCCAGCAGCCGGAGGCCGAAGAAGAGGCGGAGGAAGCCCCTCCGGTCGAAGAAGAAGCGGCCGCGGTCGAGCAGGAGCCCGCGGTCGAGCAGCTGTCGCAGGGCGAGAGCGCGGAAGAGACCATCGCTGCGGAGCAACCGCAGGAGGAGGTGCCGGCCGAATGAGCGAGATTCCGGCTGATCTCGTCAAGCAGCTTCGAGAGATGACCGGCGCGCCGATGATGGACTGCAAGCGGGCCCTGCAGGAGACGGCAGGCGACCTCGAGGCCGCGAAACAGCTGCTGCGCGAATGGGGCGTGGCGCAGGCCGGCAAGCGGGCCGGTCGCGAGACGACGGAGGGCGTCGTGCTCGCCCGCGTCGACGATTCGAAGGGGACGCTCGTCGCGGTTGGGTCGGAGACGGAGCCGGTGTCGAAGAACGAAGAATTTCGGGCGTTCGCAGAGCGTTTGCTCGATGCCGTCGAGAAGGACGGTCCGGAGGCAGTGACGATGCTCGAAGACGAACGCACGGACCTCGTCGCCAAGATCGGCGAGAACATCGTCGTTCGCGGAGCGGTTCGGTTCGAGTCTTCGAACGGCGAGGCGATCGCCGCGTATGTCCACCCGCCGGCACACAAGATCGGCGTGCTCGTCAAGGCGGAGGGCTCCACCGAGGCTGCGCGGCGGTTGGCGATGCACATTGCCTTCGCGGCGCCCCGGTACGAAACCCGTGATGATGTGTCCGAGGCGGAGATCTCAGCCGAGCGCTCGATCTTCGAGAAGCTTCCTGAGGTCGAGTCGAAGCCCGAGCAGGCGCGGGCGAAGATCGTCGAGGGGATGCTGGGCAAACGTTTCTTCGCCGAGACTGTCCTAGTCGAACAGCCCTGGATCCACGAGCCTAAGAAGACCGTCGCGCAGGCGCTCGAGGAGGAGGGGCTGAAGGTGATCGACTTCGAGCGCTACGCCCTCGCCGAGTGACCGTGCGCGAGGAAGAGAATGCGGTCGAGCCCGCCACGAGCCGGACCGCTTTCCACCGCGTCCTGCTGAAGCTCTCCGGCGAGGCCCTGATGGGCGAGCAGGAGTTCGGCCTCGATCTGCCGCGGATCGAGGACATCGCCCAGGAGATCGTCGAGTGCCGGGAGACGGGAGTCGAGATCGCCGTCGTCGTCGGGGCCGGGAACATCTACCGCGGCATGGCCGCAGCAGCCGAGGGGATGGACCGGGCAACCGCGGACTACGCGGGGATGCTCGCAACCCTGCTGAACGCGCTCGCGCTCCAGGATGTGCTCGAGCGGCTCGGCGCGCATACCAGGATCCTGTCTGCGATCGGAGTCGCCGAGGTCGCAGAGCCCTACATCCGGCGTCGCGGGATCCGGCACCTCGAGAAGGGTCGGATCGTCATCTTCGCGGCCGGCACCGGGAATCCGTTCTTCACAACCGACACGGCGGCCGCTCTTCGTGCGCTCGAGATCGGCGCCGACGCGATCTTGATGGCGAAGCATGCGATCGAGGGCGTCTACGACGGTGACCCGCGCGAGAACCCGGACGCACAGCTGCTTCCAGAGCTGACTCATCTGCAGGCAATCGAGCGCGGGCTGCGCGTGATGGACACGACCGCCCTCTCGCTCTGCATGGAGAACGGGCTGCCGATCTACGTGTTCGGGCTCGCCGACGGAAACATCAAGCGAGTGCTTTCCGGCGAGCGAGTCGGCACAATCATCGCGACCCCAGAGAAGGAGAGCGCGTGATCGACGATCTGATCGACGACGCGACCAGGCGCATGGACAAGTCGGTCGAGTCCACCCAGGTCGAGTTCAACACCGTCCGCACCGGCCGCGCCTCGGCAGCGCTGCTCGATCGCATCCAGGTCG
>DASWDJ010000100.1:0-16511 GCA_036395295.1 Gaiellaceae bacterium
TGGCCGACGAAGATCGGTGTGTCGCGCTCCGTGTAGCGGCTCGCCTCGCTCTCGCGGAGCGTGAGCATGAGGTGCATGAAGTCGGCGGGCTCTTCGCACTCGAAGGCGGTCATGAACTCTTGATCGTCGATCCCGAACGAGTAGGTCGTGTGGTTCGTGATCGTCTTGAACTCGTGCCCGACCCGCATGTGCTCGTCCATCGCGCGCTGGCGATCCTCGGCCGTCAGGGCGTACCAGGAGCGGAGCTTGACGAAGGGATAGACGACGAGGTACGGCGAGCCGCGCGGGACGACCTTACGCGGCTTCCGGGCCTGCGTGTACTCGGAAGCCTTGGTCGTCGCCAGGTACGAGTAGGG
Organism: Gaiellaceae bacterium; assembly: GCA_036395295.1. GTDB lineage: Bacteria > Actinomycetota > Thermoleophilia > Gaiellales > Gaiellaceae > VAXT01. The sequence goes on from DASWDJ010000100.1 coordinate 357, forward strand.
CGTCTCGAGCCAGCCGGCGAGCGGTGTGCCGTTCAGCTCTGCTCCGAGGATCCCCAGATCCTCGTAGCGCTCGGTGATCTTCCAGAGGAAGAAGTCGCTGTCCGGCCGGACGCCGGTGAGGGTGTAGGTGCGCAGGCAGTCCAGGCGCGAGGCCCAATCCTCCACGACGTCGGCAAACGCTTCCTTGCCCGCCGTCCGCTCTTCGATGGGAAGACGACGCCAGGCCGGGTCGACTCGGTAGAAGGTGTACGCGACGTACTGCCCCCTCATGGTCGAAATGTTAGTCCGGGCAGGAGGGGAGCTTCCCCCGGCGCGCCTTCGAGGCCGCGTCCCGGATCGCGGCGAGGCTCGTCTTCGGTGTCCCATCGGCGTAGTACGGGCCCGATTGCCAGCGGTTGAGGTCGGCCTCGTCGTTCAAGTGGAAGATGACGAGTCCGACGACCGTCGCCTGGCAGGCGGCGAGCTCGAAGGCTTGCCGGTAGTAGTCGGCCTGCGTGGCCTCGTCGACGGCATCGAGCCCGAGCGGTGACTGGAGGTTCGTGTAGGGGCCCTGGGCGGACTCGGGGATCATCGACTGCACGCCGAACTCGGTGTAGGCGATCGGCAGCTTGGAGCCGAGTTGCGCGGTGCCGTCGAAGGCCTCGCCGAGCAGATCGACGAGCTTCTCGTAGTCGGCGATCCCGATGCTCGTCCCGGTATGTCGTCTGGTCGGAGGGATCGAGGAGCGCTCGAGATAAGGATGGATGGCGAAGAGGTCCATGATCGGCTTCGTGCGCCCGCTCGCCCGGTACGCCTTGCCCATGTCGCGGATGAACACCGTCGGCGACTGCGTGTGGCGCGGCGCGGCCGGATTGTCGTCCCCGCGCGGCGACAGCGAGCCGCCGACGACCTTGATGAGAGGCGAGACGGCTTTCAGTGAGTCGTAGATCCGCGCGAGCAGGGACGTGTAGGCGGGCGCGGCGACGTCCTGGCCGGACTCGTCGAACTGAGGCAGCCAGAACCGGTTGAGGTTCGGCTCGTTGCCGATGACGAAGTAGCGGACCGACGGGAGGTCGCGCGCCAACGTCGCGACGTGCTCGGCGAACTGCTGCTGCTCCTCGTCCGTGTCCGGCGTATCGCGATTCTGCAGGTGGTACACGGTGACGAGCAGCCGAATGCCCTGGCGCTTCGTCGCGCGCTCGACATTGCGCAGGACGCTGAGCTCGGTCTCGTCCGGCCCCGTCTGGCCGGGCGCCCAGGGGGTCGTGATGTTGAGCGTGTCGAACCCGGCGCGCTTCGCGAGCTGGACCCTCTGATCGGCGAGGTCGGGCTCAGGCAGCTTGACGGAGTCCTCGAGCGCGCCGACCCAGATGCGGTGCGGGTCGTCGGACGAGCGGAAGACGAAGAACCAGGCCCCGAAGGCGACGGCGGCCGCGAGCCCCGCGGCGAGCAGAACCCTGGTCACGGCCACTACCCTAGATTGCCGTGTCCGGACAGATCTCAAACGTCCAGGAGAAGCTGAAGGCGCTCCCGACCAAGCCGGGCGTCTATCTCTTCCGCGATGCCCGCGGAGAGGTCCTGTACATCGGCAAGGCGAAGTCGCTGCGGCCGCGGGTGCGCAGCTACTTCCAGAAGGGCGAGTCGCGCGCCGCGATCGCACAGCTGCCCGGCCGTGTGGCCGATCTCGAGGTGATCGTCACAGATACGGAGGTCGAGGCACTCCACCTGGAGCAGAACCTCGTCAAGCGCCACCGCCCTCCGTTCAACGTCCGGCTTCGCGACGACAAGTCGTTTCCGTATATCGCGGTCACTGTCGAGGACGAGTACCCGCGGGTCATGTTCACGCGAGAGCGCCATCGCCGCGGCGTCGTGTATTTCGGGCCCTACGCGAATGCGAAGAAGGTCCGCGAGACGCTCGACGTGCTCAACCGCGTCTTCCCCTACCGGCCCTGCGAGGGACCGAAGCCGGGACGACATTCGGGGATACCGTGCCTCGACTACCACATCGAGCGCTGCCTGGCGCCCTGTGTCGGCTACGTGTCCAAGGAGGACTATCGGAAGGTCATCGACAGCGTGATCGAGTTCCTCTCGGGAGACACTCGACCGATCGTTCGCGAGCTCGAGGCGAAGATGAAGCGGGCTGCGGAGGATGAGCGGTTCGAGGAGGCGGCGCGCTACCGCAACCGGCTGTTCGCCGTGCGCCACCTCGCCGAGCGGCAGGGAGCTGACAAGCGGGCCGTGGGCACGGTGGACGTGATCGGACTCGCCGGTGCCGGCGACCGCGCAGCCGTCCAAGTCTTCCCGCTCCGGGACGGCAAGCTCATCGACCGGTATAGCTTTCACCTCGAGAACGTCGAGGGGCAGGACACGGCGACGATGCTCGAGGCCTTCGTGCTCGAGTACTACGGGTCGGCGCCGAGCGTCCCGCCCCAGATCGTGGTGCCGCGCGCGGTCGGTGAGACCTCTGTGCTCGCCGAGTTCCTGACCGAGCGGCGGGGCTCGCGCGTCGAGGTGCGGGCCCCCGAACGCGGCGAGAAGCGCCGGCTGCAAGAGCTCGCGACCCAGAACGCGCGGCTCGCACTCGAGTCCGAGCACGCGGCCGTCGAGCAGACCCGCCTCCGCCGCGTCGAGGCGCTCGAGGAGCTGCGCGAGGCGCTCAACCTCGAGAGCCTGCCGCTTCGGATCGAGTGCTACGACATCTCGAACATCCAGGAGGAGTCACCTGTCGGCTCGATGGTCGTCTTCCAGGATGCGGTGCCGAAGAAGGCGCACTACCGGAAGTTCGGCATCAAGGGCGCGGAGGGGCAGGATGACTACGCGGCGCTCGCCGAGGTCGTCTCGCGGCGATTCGCGCGGATGCGCGATGTGGCCGACGCTGAGTATGACGAGGGTTTTTCGGCGACGCCGAACCTCGTTGTCGTCGACGGGGGCAAGGGGCAGCTCTCGGCCGTGCTCGTGGCGATGCAGGCCTATGACCTCCCGCGGGTGGCGGTGATCTCCCTCGCGAAGCGGGCCGAGGAGGTCTTCGTCCCCGACCGTTTCGAGCCGATCGTGCTCGAGCGCCACTCGCCGGGTCTGCAGCTCCTGCAGCGGGTCCGGGACGAGGCCCACCGCTTCGCGCTCGGCTTCCACCGCCAGCGGCGCGAGACGAAGGCGAAGGAATCGATCTTCGACACGCTGCCGGGGGTGGGCCCGGTCCGGCGCCGTGCGCTTCTGAACCATTTCGGGTCGGCCGAGCGCTTCCTGGCCGCAACCCAGGAGGAGCTCGAGGGGGTGCCCGGGATGCCGGCCAAGACGGCGCGCTCCATCTACGCCCAACTGCACAAGGCCGGCCGAGCCTAGCTCACGATTCACGTGTCACAACTTTGATCGGGGTCTGACCCCTGGACGGACCCTGGACACGTCCTGACTAGGCTTGGCCGCCGTGGGCGCGAAGGACGGGCCGGCTTCTGTACTTCGACTCCTGGGCCAGCGCAACTTCGGGCCCTACTTCGTCGGCAACGCGGTCTCCGCGAGCGGCGCGTGGTTCCAGAACCTCGCCGCCGCCGTTCTCATCTACCGGCTGACGCACTCGGCGCTCCTGCTCGGCGTCCTCCAGTTCGCGCAGTTCGGGCCGATCCTGCTGCTCGCGCCGTGGACGGGGAGCGCGGCCGATCGCTTCGACCGCCGCCGCCTGCTGCTGACAACGCAGGCGGCCCAGACGACATTGACGGCCGCGCTGGCCGGGCTCGCCTTCGGTGGACTCGCCACCGAGCAGGTCGTCCTCGGCTTCGCCTTCGCGCTCGGCGTCCTGACGGCGTTCGCGTTACCGGCGCAGCAGGCCCTCATCGCATCGCTCGTCGAGCGGGACGACTTGCCGTCTGCGGTCGCCCTCAACTCGATGACGTACAACCTCGCCCGCGCCGTCGGGCCGAGCCTCGCAGCGCTCGTCATCGACAGCCTGGGGGTTGCAACCGCTTTCGCAATCAATTCCGGGTCGTATCTCGTGCTCGCGGCCGCGGTCCTGATCATCCGGCCGCGAAAGCAGGAGCGGGCCGAGTCGTCGCGCCTGCTGGAGAGTCTGCGCTTGTTACGCGACCAGCCGCGGCTGGCCGCGTATCTCGTCGTCGTGGCGGTCGTGGGCTTCGCCTCCGACCCGGTGAACGCGCTCGCGCCGGCCTTCGCCCGCGCGTTCGGCCGTGAGGAGTCCGTCGGCGGCTATCTGCTGGGTGCCTTCGGGGCGGGAGCGGTGGTCGCCGCCGTGCTGGTCGCGGGCCGGGTCGCAGGCTCGCGGCGGCGGATGATCTCGACCCTCACCCTGCTCGGCTGCGGCATCGTGCTCTTCTCGGTCACGCCGTGGTTCCCGGTCGCGCTCGTCCTACTCGTGATCGCCGGCTTCGGCTACCTCGCCTCGAACACCTCTGCCACGAGCCGTCTCCAACTCGAGGTGACGGAGTCGCAGCGCGGCCGCATCATGGCACTCTGGGGGATCGCCTTCCTCGGCGTGCGCCCGCTGGCGAGCCTCGTCGACGGCGCGATCGCGTCTGCGGCCGGCGTGCGAACAGCGGGCGTCGTGCTCGCGCTGCCGGCGCTCGCGGCGGCTGCGCTCATCGGCCTGACTGCAGTTCGCGGCCGAAGCGCAGCGTCTGCGCGGAGCTCCAACCTCCGTCGCAGTGAATCACCTGGCCCGTGATCCATCCGCCCTCGGAAGAGCACAGGAAGGCGACGAGGGCAGCTGAGTCCTGCGGCCGGCCGAGGCGGCCGAGCGGCATCTCCGACTCGATGCGCTCGCGCACCTCCCGTGACATCCAGCCCGTGTCGGTGGGACCGGGATCGACCGCGTTGACCGTGATCCCTCGGGGAGCGAGCTCAGCGGCCGCGGACAGAGTGACCCACTCGAGCGCGCCCTTGCTCGCTGCGTAGGCGAGCTCCCCCGCGAGCGGCGGCGCGCTCGTGAAGTTGACGATGCGGCCCGCTCCGTGCTCTCCGTTGAAGTGGCGGGCGAACTCGGCGCAGAGCAGACTCGTTGCGCGTGCATTGACGGCGAAGTGGCGATCGAGCTGCTCCGGCGTCGCCTCGAGCAGACCGCCGCTCTCGGAGTGGGCATGGACGTTGACGAGCGCGCCCACGTCGCCCGCGAGATCGAAGATGCGGGCCGGTGCGTCCGGATCTGCGAGGTCGTCCTCGTGCCAGACGGCGTCGAGCTCAGAGGCGAGCTCCTCGGGCTCCGAGCTCCAGCCCTCGCGTGCATCGTGCGGCGACCAGCCCGTAAGGGTGAGCCGCCAGCCGTCCGCGGCGAGCGCGCGGGCCACGGCCGCCGCGATGCCGGCGCGCCGGCTTGCGCCGGTGACGAGTGCCGTCTTCATTCAGGGCCGATTTAACCGCCCCGGGCGCCTTCAGCGTCCGACGTAATCCGGATGCTCTTGCCAGCGCACGGTGCCCAGCGTGATCAGCAGCGTGACGAAGCCGAGAGCCAGGTTCACGACGATCAGGGTGATCCGCATCCCGACGCTGAAGCCGAGCAACGCCGCCCTCGAGACCTGGCCCCGGAAGATGGAGAGCAGGAGCGCCTGCTCGGTCCCGATGCCCGACGGGCTGATCGGGAGGAGGGAGGCGAGTCCCGCCGAGACTTGCACGAGGAGCGCGTTGTGCAGCGTCGCCGGGAGCCCGAAGGCCGAGAGGAAGAGCAAGACTGCGACCAGGCGCAGTAGCCAATCCGTAGCCTGCCAGAGGGCGACCCGGCGCAGATAGGTGCGCTTGTCGGCCAGGATTGCGAAGCCCTGTGCGATGCGCCGGCGAAAGTCCACGATCTGCTCCGCGAACCAGAGCAGAATGACGAGCAGGATGACGAGCACGAGCCCGGCGGCCTTCAGGGCCGTGCCGGGATGATCGACTGCCCACCGGAAGTCGAACGACGGGCCAAGGGCGCCCGCACCCGGGAGCAGGCCGGCGAACGCAGCCCAGGTCACGAGCGCGCTGGCGACCACGAAGTCGAACAGGCTCAGCAGGACGACAGTCGAGGCAAGCGTCGTGTACGTGCTGCCCTCGATGCTTCGCTTTGCCAGGAAGACACGGACGAAGTCGCCACTCCGGGCCGGCACGATCGCGTTCACACCGACACCTGCGAAGACGGCGCCGACGATCGTGCGCCAGCGGACAAGGGCTTTCGGGTATGCGCCCTTGATGATGTTCCGCCAAGCCCGGCTGACGGCGAGCAGCCGAAGGACGTGGCAGGCGATGCCGAGCATGAGCGCGCCCCACCCGAGCTCCGTGAGCCGGTCGCGGAAGACTTCCGTCGCGTGCCAAATCGCGTGTATCAGAGCGAGCTGTCCGTCACGGGACTGCGATCGAGCTCGCGTACGTGGCCTGGCGCAGCAGACCGTGAAGCGGGGACTGCGCGAGCGTGAAGACCGGTACTGCGCGACCGTTCGCGAACGAGGTCGAGATGTAGTCGCCGACCATCGCGCCGCCGCTCTGGGCGATCCGTCTCAAAGGCATCGCTTCGGGCGAAAGTCGCACGGGCCGAGTCCAGGTCGCGCCGCCGTCGGCTGAGGAGACGAAGCCGACGTTGAGCTTGCGGCCGGAATCGGTGTAGTACGCGAGCGCGAGCCGGCCGGGCCGCGACGAGTCCACGGCGATGCCCGGCAAGACGTGGTTGCCGGGCCCAAGCTGGATCACGGCCGGCGGTGTCCACGAGACCCCGTCTACGGACGTCGAGAAGACGAGGTCGTTCTCGTTGCAGCCTGTGCGGGCACCGCAGTCGGGCCACACGAGCGCGATCATCCCGTCGGCGCCGATCTCCGCGCTCGGCAACGGCGCGGAGCGGAGCCCCATGGAACGGGCGAAGCTGGACCGTGCGATCGTGATCGCCGGCGAGAAGCTCGCGCCTCCGTCCGTCGAGCGCACGGCCACGAGCCGACCGCCGTCGTAGAGGGGAACGACGACAGCCCCGTCCGGGAGGACTAGCGGCTGGGGACCGACCCCATCTCGGCTGCCGGTGCCGTCGGGCGAGCCCACCGCCCCCGACCAGGTCGCTCCGCCGTCCGTCGAATGCTGCGTCGAAAGCCGCAGGTTCTCGATGTCGCTGTAGCTGAGATAGCAGTTGCCGCGGAAGGGGCTTGCGTCGCCGTTGTCGCAGACGATCCACTCCTTGTCGAACATGATCTCTCCGTTCGGCCCTCTCGGCTTCTGCGCGACGATCGTGGGACCGCTCCAATGCAGCCCGTCGCTAGAGCGGCTGACCGCGACTGCGGCGTCGGACTCCCCGAGCGCGAGCGTGGCAACCAGCCAGAGGCCATGGCGCCGGTCGTAGGCGACCGAGGGATCGCTGGCCCGCGGGAAGGGGCCGCTCGGGCGCGTGGCGGAGGTCAGCCGCGGCAGGAGCCCGTGCCGCCAGGTGCGCCCGGCGTCGGACGAGACCGCGAAGCCGATCGCCAGCGCGCCGCCATTCGCATAACGACCGACCTGGAAAGTGGCGACGACCTTCTTGCCCCAGGAGAAGCTGTCCGGCTCCGCCTCGGTCGCGTGTTGCGCACCGCCCCCGTTGAACAGATCGCTGGAGATTCGACGGCTGATCCGCTCGCAGTCGCGGGCCAGGCGGTCGCTCGAGTCGGCGGCCACGACGTCGGCACCGGCACCGCACGAGACGGCGTCCCGCCGCCCGCCTGCGACGTCGATCCGGTCGGCTCCTGCGCGCGCGGAGATGCGGTCGGCATGCGCGGTCCCGAGCAGGAGGTCGGGGCCCGGACTACCTTCGATGCGCCCTGCGGCGGAAGGGGCAGCCAGGATGAGCGTCACGCTGCCCGCCGCGAGCAGCACGCTGAATTTCACCGAGGGCCGCTGCCGTCCCGATCAGGGGCCATGAATGGATACCGGTAATCGGTCGGCGGAACGAAGGTCTCCTTGATCGTCCGTGGGCTGACCCAGCGGATGAGATTCCACATCGACCCGGCCTTGTCGTTCGTGCCGGAGGCGCGCGCGCCACCGAAGGGCTGCTGGCCGACGACGGCGCCTGTCGGCTTGTCGTTCACGTAGAAGTTGCCCGCCGCATAGCGCAGCGCCTCGTCGGCCTCGATGAGCGCGCTGCGGTCATCGGCGAAGACCGCACCGGTGAGGCCGTAGGGCGCCGTTTTGTCGACGAGCTCGAGCGTCTCGCTCCACTTGCCCTCGGGATAGACGTACGCGGTCACGACCGGGCCGAAGAGCTCGTCGCGGAGCAGACGGAAGTCCGGGTCCTTCGTCTCGATCACGGTCGGCTCGACGAAGTAGCCCTCGTCGTCGCGGACCCCGCCGCCGACGAGCACGTCCGTCTCCTCGTGTGACCGTGCTTCCTCGATCGCCTCCTCCTGTGTCTTGAACGAGTTGCGGTCGATGACGGCGCCCATGAAATTCTCGAAATCGGCGACATCGCCCATCTTGATTCCGGCGACCTGGTCCGCAAGCCGCTGCCGGAGCTCGGGCCAGAGATTCGCCGGTGCGTAGACGCGCGAGGCAGCCGAGCACTTCTGGCCCTGGTACTCGAACGAGCCGCGGACGATCGCCGTCGCCACGGCGTCGACGTCTGCCGACGGATGGGCGACGATGAAGTCCTTGCCGCCGGTCTCGCCGACGATCCGTGGGTAGCTGCGGTAGTTCGCGATGTTCTGGCCGATCGTCTTCCACATGCTCTGGAAGACGGCGGTGGAGCCGGTGAAGTGGACTCCGGCGAGGTCTGGGCTTGCGAGCGCGGCGTCTCCGATCGTCTTGCCGAGGCCGTGGACGAGGTTGATCACCCCCGGTGGCAAGCCCGCTTCCTGGAGCAGCCGCATCAGGAAATGCGCCGAATAGGCGGCGGTACCGGCCGGCTTCCAGACGACGGTGTTCCCCATCAGCGCGGCGCTTGCGGGCAGGTTGCCGGCGATGGCGGTGAAGTTGAACGGCGTCACCGCGAAGACGAATCCCTCGAGCGGCCGATACTCCACTCGGTTCCACATGCCCTGCGAGGAGCTGGGCTGCTCCTCGTAGATCCGCGTCATGAACTCGACGTTGAAGCGGTAGAAGTCGGTGAGCTCGCAGGCAGCGTCGATCTCCGCCTGGTGGACGGTCTTCGACTGGCCGAGCATCGTCGCCGCGTTCAGCGTCGCTCTCCACGGGCCGGCAAGCAGCTCTGCCGCGCGGAGGAACACCGCAGCGCGCTCCTCCCAGGGCATGCGAGACCAGTCGTGCCAGGCCTCGCCGGCGGCGTCGATTGCGCGCTCGACCTCCTTGGGCCCGCCCTGGTGCACGTCCGCGAGCACGTGACTCTTGCGGTGCGGCATGACCGCCTCGGCGGTCTCGCCGGTCGTCACGTCCTCGCCGCCGATGACGAGCGGGGCCTCGATGCGCTCGTTCTGCATCTGGTCGAGCCGGCGGCGCACCTCCGCTCGCTCGGCTGAGCCGGGTGCATAGTCCTTGACCGGCTCGTTCGCCGGCTTCGGTGGACGGAAGATGCCAGGACCGCTCACGGCATTGATTCTACGATTCCGGCAGTGTCTTCCACTCACGTGAGCTACGAAGTCGACGGTTGGGGCGTGGGGGAGATGTGGCTCGACGGCGAGCGCCTCCTGCTGCACGAGCTGCCTCGCCCCGGGACGAGCGGTGACGGTGCGGGTCATCCGCTCGCGGCGCGGGTCGCCGGGTATTTCGGGGGCGGCCGGGATGACTTCCTCGACGTCGGGCTCGACCTTGACGGCGCGACCGCCTTCGAGCGGGCGCTCACCGATGCGCTGCGGCACGTCCCTGCCGGCGAGACGGTCACGTACGGTGAGCTCGCCGCGCTCGCCGGACGCCCGAACGCACAGCGCGCCGCCGGGACCTTCTGCGCACGGAACCGGTTCGCGATCGTCGTTCCCTGCCATCGAGTCGTCGCTGCGGACGGCATCGGCTCGTACGGCTCGCTCGGCGTCGAGTACAAGCGGCGCCTGCTGGAGCTCGAGGGTGTCTCTGTCTGAGGACCTGCGCAACGAGCTGGCGGGAATCGCGCCGCGGAAGGAGTGCGATCGCCTTGCCGAGCTCTCCGGGCTCGCTCACACCGCCGGCAGCCTCCACCTGCGAGGGCGCGGTGAGATCGCGCTCCACCTCGACCTCTCGAGCCCGGCCGCGGCCCGACGTGCATTCAGCCTGCTGCGCGGGTTGGGCGTGAGCTCTCAGATCCGCACGTATCAGCGCCACGCTTTCGGACGCGAGACGCGCTACCAGCTCCACGTCGCCGGCGAGGATCGCGCCCTTCAGGTGCTGCACGAGGCCGGGCTCGTCAGCACTGGGCTTGCGCCGCTGGAGCGCCCACCGCAGCGCGTGGTTGCCCGCGCATGCTGCCGAAGGGCCTATCTACGCGGGGCCCTGCTCGGGAGCGGAACGCTCTCCGGCCCACGGTCTCCTCATCTGGAGGTGCGGAGTGCGACGCGCACGGGCGCGGAGTTTCTGGCCTCGGTCGCGGGCCGGGCCGGCGTGAGGATGCGCATCCTCGAGCGAGCCCGGCACGCGATCGCCTATGCGAAGGGCTCGGGGCCGATCGCCGATGCTCTCGCCGCCGCCGGAGCAAGTGACGCCGTTCTGGCCCTCGAGGAGCAAGGGGTGATGGGTGCGACCAAGGCGCGGGCGAACCGGCTCGCGAACGCAGACCACGCGAACCTCGTCCGCACCAGTCGGGCGGCGCAGGTGCAGATCCGCGCCGTCAAGCGGCTCGAGCGCCGCGGACTGGACGAGCTGCCGCCGAGGCTGCGCGAGATGGCGGTTCTGCGGCTTCGCCATCCGTCGCTTTCGCTCCGCGAGCTTGCGCTCAAGTGCAGCCCCCCGACGACGAAGTCCGCGGCGCAACGGCGCCTGGCGAGCCTGGTCCGGCTCGCTGGGTTGTAGCGCGAGCCGTGAGTGCGCAATACTTGGCTTTGCGGCGGGTCTGTGCTCGTCCGGCGGTGGATTCAGACCCCGTCCGCCGCCAAGGTCCGGAGCGCGGTTCAACGGGAGGGGGAGGTCGTCCTCGGAGCTTCCCCTCCGACCCGCCGCGCGAAGCGCGGCGGGTCGGTCGGGCTTAAGACGGCGGCGCGGGCAAAGCCCGCACCGCCTCTAGTGTCGTCGCCGCGAGCGGCGACGACGCGACCCGCGGCGCGAAGCGCGGCGGGTCGGTCGGGTGAGACGGCCGCACGAGCAAAGCTCGCACGGCCTCTTATGTCGTCGCCGCAAGCGGCGACGACGCGACCCGCAGTAATGGGGAGCACGACCGCGAAGTACGGCTCCTCGTGCCGGGCGATCCGGTTTTCGGCTACCGCGAGCGGAAAATGACGAACGGGTGGCTCGTTACCTCGCGGACGCGGGAGCGGTTGGCTGCTGCTCTGATGCGGATCGAGTACACGTAGCGCCCGGGACGAAGGCGTCGGGCTGGGAAGCGGACGAAACGCGTGAGGTGTGCTTCGAGCTTCCCGGACTCCGTCAGGGCGCGGCCGGCGCGCCGCCCGCCCGCCAGGCGATAGATGCCCGCGTCGAAGACGGCGTCCTCGTCGGCCGAGGCCAGGAAGCTCCAAGCGTCGACGCGGGCCGGAAGTCGACGCTCCTTCGGGAAGGTCGCCTTTGCCCCGTCCACCGTGCGCGAATGGCGCCAGGAACGCGTCCTCCCGATGCAGTTCCCACCCGTGTGCGCGATCGTCGCCTTGACCGCCTCGTACGATGGCCGGCTCGAACCGTCCGCGCGCATGAGCCCTGCCTGCCACCGGTCGAGGTCGGGCTCGTCCTCGAGCCCGAAGAAGAGGATGGACTCGACGCTCGGATCGCACGCGACATAGCGAATCAGGCCCGAGTAGATCGCAGCCTGTGCCCACTCGCTGGTCGGGACGACGCTCTCGACGCCGAAGTAGGCCCCGAGGGCCTCAGGGTTGACCGCGACCTGCCAGCCGACCTCGTCGAGTTTCATGCGCAGCCCCTGCTCGAACGTCTTCTGCGCCGTGCCGCGGAAGGCATCCCAGAACGCTTGCTTCACCCGGTCGAGGTTCACGACCCCCGCATTCGGCCAGTCGTAGCCCAGCAACAGAGCATCCGTGTCCTTCTTCGGATACGGGTGAAAGGCGAGCTCGTCCATGATCGGCGCGCTCCGCCGGCTCGCGCGGTAGGCGGCGCCGAGCCGCTGGAGGAACTTCACCGGCGAAGTGGAGACATTCCCCCCGGCGGAGGGGTTGTCGTTGCCGCGCGGCGAGAGGCCGACGCCGATCACGTTGATCGACGGGTCGACCGCCTTCAGCGCGTCGTAGCTGCGGGCGAGTAGCGCCTCGTACGCGGCGGCCGAGACCCCCCGGCCGCGGGCGTCGAACTGTGGCTGCCAGAAGCGCGGCTGGTTCGGCTCGTTGCCGACGACGATGTCTCTGACGGTGGGAAAGGTTCGGGCCACGAGTTGCAGGAAGTCGACGAATCCCGCCGCAGCCTCGGGAGAGGACGTGACGGACCGAGCCTTGGCGGGCATGACGGCGAGGGTGACCCGGATCCCGCGCAGCGTTGCGACCGGCAGCAGGCTCTCGATCTGCGCCTGATTCTCGATCGTTCCCGGCTGCGTCGGATCCCAGTTGACGGTCAGGCGCGCCTCGCGAAGGCCGATGTCGTTCAGCACCGCGAAGAACGCTGCGCCGTCGTCGGGCGTACCGATGGGCTGGTCGTCCGCGACGCCCACGCTGACGCCTGCCTGGGCGGGAGCCGCCAGGGCAAAACAGGCGCAGGTAAGCGCAAGGGTGATGACAAGACGCGTCATCCGCTTTCCTGACTTCGGCGCCGAGAAGGCCAGGCCCATCCCCCAAGTGGGCGGTTAGACTCGACCGACGATGGCGACCAAGGTCGGGATCAACGGCTTCGGCCGGATCGGGCGAAACTTCTACCGCGCATACCTCCATAAGGACCCTGGCTTCGAGATCGTGGCCGTGAACGACCTCGCCGACCCTGACGTCCTGGCGCACGTCCTCAAGTACGACTCCTCGCACGGCGTGCTCGACGCCGAGATCGAGTCGTCCGAGGACGAGATCTCGGTCAACGGCAGCCCGTTCAAGGTCCTCTCCGAGCGGGATCCGACAGCCTTGCCGTGGAAGGAGATGGGCGTCGACGTCGTCGTCGAGTCGACGGGGCTCTTCACCGATCGCGCGGGCGCGTCACAGCATCTTGACGCCGGTGCCAAGAAGGTCCTCATCTCCGCCCCCGCGACCGACCCCGACATCACGCTCGTCCTCGGCGTCAACGACGACAAGTACGACGCAGAACAGCACCACATCATCTCCAACGCCTCTTGCACGACGAACTCCGTCGGCCCGATGGCGAAGATCCTCCTCGACACGTTCGGGATCGATTCCGGGTTCATGACCACGATCCACGCGTACACGACCGAGCAGCAGCTGCAGGATCAGATCGCGCTCACCCGCAAGGGCAAGCCCGATCTGCGGCGCATGCGCTCGGCCGCGGTCAACATCGTCCCCGCCTCGACCGGCGCGGCGAAGGCGATCGGAGAGGTGATCCCGGAGCTGAAGGGGAAGCTCGACGGGATGGCGATGCGCGTGCCGGTGCCCGACGGGAGCGTCACCGACCTCGTTGTCGTGCTCTCGCGGGAGGCGACGGTCGAGGACGTGAACGAGGCGTACCGCTCGGCCGCCGGCAGCGACGGTTGGGACGGCATCCTCGACTACACGGAGGACCCGATCGTCTCTTCCGACGTCGTCGGCAACCCCGCCTCCTGCATCATCGACGGTCTCTCGACGATGGCGCACGGGAACCAGGTCAAAGTCATCGGCTGGTACGACAACGAGTGGGGTTACTCGTGCCGGCTCGTTGACGTGATCGACCGGCTGCTCTAGGTGAGGACACCGCGGTCGGTCCGCGGCGCCGACGTCGCAGGCAAGCATGTCCTCGTTCGTTCCGACCTGAACGTCCCCCTCGAGGACGGCCGCGTCGCGGACGACACCCGCATCCGCGCCTCCCTGCCTACGCTGGAGCTGCTGCTCGAGCGCGGGGCGGCCGAGGTCGTCGTCTGCTCTCATCTCGGCCGGCCCAAGGGCGAAGACCCGGCTCTCACGATGAAGCCGGTCGAGGCGCGCTTGCGCCGGCTACTTCCCGACGAGCGGATCCAGGTGCTCGAGAACACGCGCTTCAACCCGGGAGAGACGAAGAACGACGAGGGCTTCGCGCGCGAGCTGGCCAAGGGGCGCGACCTCTACGTGAACGACGCCTTCGGCTCGGCTCACCGCGCGCACGCGTCCACCGAAGCCGTCGCGCACCTGCTGCCGGCCTACGCGGGCCTGCTGCTGGAGCGCGAGCTCGAGGAGCTCGGCAAGCTCCTCGGCGAGGTCGAGCGCCCCTTCGTCCTCATCTCCGGCGGCGCGAAGGTCGAGGACAAGCTCGGCGTCTTGAGAAACCTGGGCGGCCGGGCGGACGAGGTGCTGATCGGGGGCAAGATGGCCGAAGAGCTCCGCGACGAGAATCCATTTGACTTCGAGGTCGAGCTCCCGAGCGACATCGTCGCCGCCTCCGAATTCGCAGCGGACGCGGAATCGAAAGTCGTGCCGTACGACGAGCTGCCTGAATGCTGGCTGGGCCTCGACATCGGCCCCGAGACGCGCGCCGCGTTCGCGGCCGAGATCGCGCAGGCGAAGACCATCTTCTGGAACGGGCCGCTGGGCGTCTTCGAGTGGTCGCGCTTCGCCGAGGGCACGAAAGCGGTCGCCGAAGCCGTCGCCCGCTCCGACGCGCATACGGTCGTCGGCGGCGCCGATTCGGTCCGCGCGCTGACGGAACTGGGCCTCATCGACGAGGTGGATTGGGCCTCGACCGGCGGAGGAGCTGCGCTCGAGCTGCTGGAAGGGAAAGAATTGCCAGGGGTCGCCGCAATCCCGGAGGAGTGACGTGCTCATCGCAGGCAACTGGAAGATGTACAAGGGCCCGGCCGAGACGGCCGAGTTCTGTGTCGACCTCAAGCGGCGGCTCGACGACCTCGACGCGGTCGACGTCGCCGTCTGCCCGCCGTTCACGTCGCTCGCCGTCGCGGTGCAGATCCTGGCGGGGACCGAAATCGCCGTTGCGGCGCAGAACGTCCACTGGGAGCGCGAGGGCGCCTTCACCGGCGAAGTCTCGGCGCCGATGCTGCGCGAGCTCGGGGTCTACGGCGCGATCGTCGGCCACTCCGAGCGCCGCCAGTACTTCGGCGAGACCGACGCGACGGTCGCGAAACGCGCCAAGGCCGCGCTCGAAGCCGGGCTGTCGGTGATCGCTTGCGTCGGCGAGACCGAGACCGAACGAGAGGCAGGCGAGACCAAGGACGTTCTCCGCCGGCAGGTCTCTGTGCTCGAGGGCGAGGACAACCTCGTAGTCGCCTACGAGCCCGTGTGGGCGATCGGGACCGGCAAGACGGCGACGCCCGAGCTGGCGCAGGAGGCGCACGCGTTCATCAAGGGCCTGCTAGACGTTCCCGTCCTCTACGGAGGCTCGGTGAAGCCGGAGAACGCGGGCGAGCTGCTGGAGCTCCCGGACGTGGACGGCGCCCTGGTCGGCGGCGCCTCGCTCGACGTGGAATCGTTCGCGGCGATTTGCCTCAGCGCTACCCACTCGTAGCGATCGTCATCCTCGACGGCTGGGGGCTCGCGCCGCCCGGCCCCGGCAATGCGGTCGAGCTCGCGGAGACTCCGGTCTTCGACCGGCTCTGGACGACCTATCCGCACACGACGCTGAAAGCCTCGGGCGAGGCCGTCGGCCTCCCGGCGGGCCAGATGGGCAACTCCGAGGTCGGGCACTTGACGATCGGCTCCGGGCGCGTGCTCCTCCAGGATCTGATTCGGGTCAATCGGTCGATCGAGGACGGCTCCTTCTTCGAAAACCCTGCGCTCGTGAGCGCGTTCGAGCGAGGCGAGAACGTCCATCTGCTCGGTCTCGTCTCCTATGGCGGCGTGCACTCGCACATCGACCACCTGCGTGCGCTGCTGGAGCTCTCGCGCCGGAAGTGGCGGGAGGACGAGACCTGGATCCACGCGTTCACGGATGGGCGCGACGTCTCGCCGCATTCGGCGGTCCAGGACCTCGCCGAGCTTCCGACCGACAGAATCGCCACGGTCAGCGGCCGCTACTACGCGATGGACCGAGACGGCCGCTGGGAGCGAACAGACAAGGCCCTGGCCGCCATCGTGGGGTCGGCCGCCATCCTGGGGTCTGACCCCGATCAAACGTGTGACG
>DASWDJ010000101.1:0-3802 GCA_036395295.1 Gaiellaceae bacterium
TTGCCGACCCGCTCGATGTACTCGCGGCGGATGAGGGTCTCGATCGTCTCCGCGCGGGTCGCCGGAGTGCCGAGACCGCGTTCCTTCATTGCCTCCCGGAGCTCCTCGTCGTCGACGAGCTTGCCCGCGGTCTCCATGGCCGAGAGCAGCGTCGCCTCGGTGTAGCGCGGCGGCGGTCGGGTCTCCTTGGCCTCGCTCTCGGCCGAGACCACCCGCACCGGCTGGCCCTTCTCGAGCTGCGGCAGCTCCGCGCTCTCCGGGTCTTCCTCTTTCGACTCCGCGTCGGCTTCGAGCCCGTAGACCCCGCGCCATCCGGCCTCGAGCGTGACCTTCCCGCGCGTGCGGAAGCGCTGGTCCTCAACGACGGTGACGACGGTCGTCCGCGCGTATCGCGCCGGCGGATGGAACACGGCGAGAAACCGGCGCGCGACGAGGTCGAAGATGCGGCGCTCGTCGGGCGAGAAGGTACTCAGGTCGTGCTCGACGTCGGTGGGGATGATCGCGTGGTGGTCGTCGACCTTCGCGTCGTTGACGACGCGGCCGAGCGGCAGCTGCTCGAGCCGGAGCACGAACCGGGCCGCCGTCTCGTACTCCGGGATGTCGACCAGCGTCGCGGCCGTCGGCTTCAGCTGCGGCACGAGGTCGCCGGAGAGGAAGCGGGCGCTCGTGCGTGGGTACGTGATCGCCTTCTTGCCCTCGTAGAGGGACTGCGCGGCCTGGAGGGTACGCCGGGCGGAGAAGCCGAAGCGCCGGTTCGCGTCGCGCTGGAGTGAGGTGAGGTCGTAAAGAAGCGGCGCGCGCTCGGATTGCTCCTTGCGCTCGACCGAGTCGACGGTGCCCGTCTTGCCGGAAACCTTGGTGACGATCTCCTCGGCGCGCTCCGCTTCCTTCAGCCAGGTCTCCTGGCCGGTCGGAGTGTCCTTGTCGTCAGCCTTCTGAGGGTCGAACCAGAGGCCCTCGTAGCGGGGGTCGAAGCTCGCGTGCACGAGCCAGTACGGCTGGGGGACGAAGGCCTGGATCTCGCGCTCTCGCCTGACGATGATCGCCAGCGTCGGTGTCTGCACGCGTCCGAGCGAGACGACGCCACCGACCCAGGCGCGGCCGCGAATCGTTGCCGCGCGGGTCGCGTTCATGCCGACGAGCCAGTCGGCCTCGGAGCGCGCGCGCGCCGCCGACTCGAGCGGATGCAGCTGCTCGCCCGGTCGAAGTTTCTCGAAGCCTTCGCGGATCGCCTGCTTCGTCATCGAGCTGATCCAGAGGCGCTCCACCGGCTTCGGCGCGTTTGGATCCGTCGGCGAGACGCCGAACGTCGACTCGTACGTATACGCGAAGATCAGCTCGCCCTCGCGGCCCGCGTCGCAGGCGTTCACGACTCGCGCGACGTCCTCGCGCTTGAGCAGGGTCTCGATCAGCTTCAGCTGCTTCTTCGACTTCGGGTCGCGCGGGCGGAGCCTGAAGCCGTCGGGCGGCACGATCGGGAGGTCGGCCATCTTCCACTTCTTCCACTTCTCGTCGTACTCCTCGGGGTCGGCGAGCTGTACGAGATGGCCCACGGCCCACGTGATCACGTAGTCGTCGGACTCGAGGAAGTAGGCCTCCTCGCGGGCACGCGAGCGCGACATCGGCTTCCGCGCGTCGCCGTCTTCGCTCGGAGCCCCGTCGTCCTTGGCGGCCGCCTTCTTCGAGCGCGGCTTGAGAGCGTCGATGGTGCGACGCTGAAAGGGGCCGTCGAGGGCGCCGGCCAGGTCCCGGCCGACCGAGGGCTTCTCGGCGACGATCAGAGTTTTGTCGGTGCTCACGCGACGCAGGGTAGCGAACGTCTCAAATCGCTCATCGGGCCGTGTTCTGCGGCGCGGGTAAGCGTTTCCCTTTAATACTTGGGTCCAACCCAGCCCACCACCCGCCGCGATCGTAGCGCCGGAAAACGCCCTGAATGCAGGCAAAAGTGTGACGGAATCGCCGCGGCTGCCGCAGGCGAGATACTCCGCCCCGTGGTCTCGCCCGTCTACCTGTTCACCGGGATCGTCAGCTACCCGTTCGTCAGGTGGGCGCTGCGTCTTCGCGCGTACGGCACCGAGCACATTCCGCGCGAGGGAGGCTTCGTCCTCTCCGCGAACCACGTCTCGAACTTCGACCCCTGGCCGCTCGGCATGCCGCTCTGGCCTCAGCGCCAGCTCCGCTTCATGGCGAAGGTGGAGCTCTTCCGCTCCCCGCTCTGGCCGATTCTCAAGGGGGCCGGCGCGTTCAAGGTCCACCGCGGCGAGAGCGACGAGGAGGCGGTGCGCACCGCGGTCCAGCTCGCGGCGGGGGGCGAAGTGGTCGTGATCTTCCCGGAGGGGACGCGCCGCGAGAAGGGGCTCGTCAAGAAATTCCGTGCCCGGCCACATACGGGCGCCGCTCGAGTGGCGCTCGCTGCAGGGGTTCCGCTCGTTCCGGCCGCGATCGCCGGCACCGACAGGCTCAGCCGGCTCGGCCCCCTCAAGGTCGCCTACGGGCCTCCCATCGAGCTCGACGATCTCCGTGAGCACGAGCCAAGGGAAGCGGCTCACATCGGGACCGAGCGTCTGATGAGCGCGATCACCGAGCTCGAGGGCACGCTGTGAAGCCGCTCCTCGTTATCGACGGCGACTCGCTCGCCCACCGGGCCTATCACGCACTCCCGAAGACGATCCGGCGCGCGGAGGACCGCCCGTCGGGGGCGATCGTCGGCTTCACGAACATGCTCCTCAGGCTCTACGACGCCGAGCAGCCGCGAGCGGTCCTTGTCGGCTGGGACACGCTCGAGATCCCGACCTACCGGCACGAGGAGTTTCTTGCCTACCAGAGCGGCCGCGTCTTCGACGACGAGCTCGTCGAGCAGCTGCATCTCCTGCCTGAGCTCGTGAAGGCATTCGGCTTCGCGGCGGCCAAGGCACCGGGCTACGAGGCGGATGACTTCCTGGCTGCCGCCGTTGCCGCCAAGCGACGCTGGCGCAGCCCCGTGCTCGTGGTCACCTCCGACCGCGACGCCTTTCAGCTCGCGTCTGAGCGGGTCACCCTCCTAATGCCGACGCGCGGGGTGAGCGAGCTCGCACGCGTCGGCCCCGCGGAGGTCCGAGAGCGGTACGGCGTCGAGCCGGAGCAGGTTCCCGACTTCATCGCACTTCGCGGCGACCCCTCCGATCGGCTTCCGGGCGCGCCCGGGGTCGGGCCGAAGGGAGCGGCGCAGATCCTGCGGGAACACGGATCCCTCGAGGCCGCGCTCGCCGCCGGGCGCTTCGCAGCCGCCGCGGAGGAACTTCGTCTCTACCGCCGAATAGCCACGCTAGACGCCTCCGCCCCTCTCCCTCCCCTCGAAGACCAGTCCCCCGTGTGGGCGGAGGCGTCGGATCTTCTCAGGCGCTGGGGCATGAACCAGGTCGCCGACCGGGTCGCTGCGCGCGCGGAGCAGCCATCGACGTCCTGAGCCATCCCGAACTCGTTCGGCTCCATCCCACGGGCCACCACCCTGACTCCGTGCGCAGGCTCGAAGTGCTGTTCGAGTCCCTGCCGGGCTGGAGCGAGGCCGGACCGGCAACTCCCGCTCAGGTGGCGCGGTGCCACAGCAAGGAGTACGTGGAGCGCATCCGCGACGTTCGAGAGCCGACGTGGTTGGACGGGGACACGATCGCCTCGGCGACGAGCTTCGAGGCGGCGCTGCTCGCCGCGGGAGTGGCGATCGCAGCGATCGAGCAGGGTGGCTTTGCGCTCGTCAGGCCTCCCGGTCATCACGCGCTGCCTGACGCCGCGATGGGCTTCTGCCTCTTCAACAACGTGGCGATCG
>DASWDJ010000102.1:0-1843 GCA_036395295.1 Gaiellaceae bacterium
CTAACAATTTGTGATGTGGAAAAGCGCGGAGATTTGCACCATTCGCATGTGATTCCTATATTGGGCGCCGATCATCGACGTTCCAAGCCCAGACTCACTCGTCCACCGTCGGAGCCCTAGCTATGGCGAGGTCGAACGGAGGCAAGGCGAAGGCATTCTTTCGTGCCAATCCTTCCGGAGCCTTCGACCAGTATCTGCAGGACATCCAGAAACTCCCCCTGATCAAAGACCCCGCCGAAGAGCGCCGCCTGGCACGCCGCGTCCAGCGGGGCGATGAAAAAGCCGCCGAGCGGCTCGTCACCGCCAACCTCCGATTCGTCATCTCCTACGTCAAGAAATACCAAGGGCACGGCCTCGACCTCTCCGAGCTGGTCGCCATCGGCAACGAAGGCCTGCTCAAGGCGGTGAAAAAGTTCGATCCCGACCAGGGCGTGAAGTTCATCTCGTACGCCGTCTGGTGGGTGCGGCAGGCAGTCCTGAAGGCCCTCGCCGAGCAGACTCGCAGCGTCCGGATCCCGCTGAACCAGAACTCGCAGCTGATCCGCATGAGCCGGACCGAGACCTACCTCTCGCAGGAGCTCGGCCGCGAGCCCACCGACGACGAGATCGCCCTCGCCCTCGAAGACACCGTCGAAAACGTCCGCACCGCCCGCCGCATGACCGCCGCCGAGCTGTCGCTCGACGCGCCGGTGGACCGCACCGACAAGGACGCGGCCACCCTGGGCGAGCGGTTCGCCGGCCAGGAAGGAGGCGAGATCGAGGAGAAGACCGACGGCAAGCTGATGCGCGAGTTCATCGATCGCATCTTCCAGAAATACCTCACCCCACGCGAGCGCAAGATTCTCTACCTCTACTACGGCCTCGAGGAAGGCAGCGAGGCGATGACGCTCGAGAAGATCGGGGCGCTGATGGGAGTGACGCGAGAGCGAATCAGGCAAATACGAGAGCGGGCATTCGAAAAACTCCGTGAGTCCCCGGATGGCAAGGCACTGAAAGGGTTTTGGAGAGCGGCCTGAAAAGCTAGACGCACAGACGCGATAGACGCACAGAGGTGAACAGGTTGAGGGGTCAGGGGAAGCATTTTCTGACCCCTCTTGCTGTTCTCCCCTGTGCGTCTGCGCGTCTGCGCGTCTAGTATATAGGCATGTCCCGCGAGCTTCCGATCTTCCCCCTACCGATCGTGCTCTTCCCAGGAGCGCCACAGCCGCTTCACATCTTCGAGCCCCGCTATCGCCAGCTCCTCGCCGACTGCCAGGACGGCGATCGGCGCTTCGGGGTGGCCTACGTGGCGCCCGACCGCACGCCGGGAGCCGACCCGGTGCCGAGCACCGGCGACGTGGGCTGCGTGGCGCTGATCCGCTCGGTCCAGCCGCTCCCGGACGGGCGAGCGAACATCATGACCGTGGGGGAGCGGCGATTCGTGCTGAGCAGCTGGATCACGAGCGACCGCCCCTACCGCGTCGCCCAAGTGGACGAGTTCGACGACGAGCCGGTGGACCCCGCGGAGGTGACTCCGCTCGCTGCCGAGGTTCGCACGGCGTTCGCGCGGCTGGCGCGCGCCCTGGGCGTGCTCACGGAGCGCGAAGACGAGCCGATCGAGCTGGCGCAGGATCCCCAGCTACTGTCCTTCCAGGTGGCGGCCTCGCTCGAGCTGGACGCCGACGCCAAGCGCGCGCTCCAGACGATCCGCAGCACCACGCTCCGGCTGCGCCAGCTCGCCGCGGTGCTCGGACCACTCGCGGCCGACGCGGAGCGGCGTGCCGTGGTGCGGCAGCGCGCCAAGAGCAACGGCCGCGGCGGGCGTCACCCCGAAATCGAGCCCGCGACGTGACGGAATCCCTGG
>DASWDJ010000103.1:0-36184 GCA_036395295.1 Gaiellaceae bacterium
TGTAGCCGTAGCTCGGGCGCGACGATTGCTCGGGCGGTGTCGCCATGCGTTGCTCCTTTCAGGCCGCGTGTCCGGGAACGTGCACTATCTCTAGTTTCAGGCCGTCGGGATCGTAGAAGAAGACCGCGTAGTAGCCAGGCATGTACCAGTACTGCTCGGGGCCGCTCTCAATCTCGGCTCCCTGCGCGCGCAGCCACTCAGCCCGCTCGTTCACGACTCCCCGGGACACGGCCTCGAAGGCGACATGATGAAGGCCGACCTCGTACCGATCCGCGGGCCGCTCGCGCTTGCTCTGCGCCTCGCGGACGCCGACGGAGCTCCCGGGCCCCGCTAGGTACCAGATCGTCTCGCCCCGCTCGCCCTCCACCTCGCTGACGCCGTGCCAGCCAAGTGGGCCGAGGAGATCGCGGTAGAAAGGAAGGCTGCGCTCGATGGAGGAGACGACGAGGTCTACGTGATGAATGCCAGTCGAGCGCACCGCAATCGTTTTGCATTCAGCGCGTTTCTGCCATCTCCTTTCCGCGCCCGTAGCGAACGGCGCGCCGCACGGCCCGCGGATCGAGCCCGCGCTCCAGGAGCTGCTGGCGCAGCTCACCCTCCTGCGCCAGCCGCAGGAAGAGCCAGGCGAGCGCGCCGATCGTGACGAGCGAGCCTTCGATCATCATCAGCGCACCCGCGATTCCCTGATCGGCGGCCGCCGAGAGACCCCACGGACGGTGCGCCTCCTCATAGAGGCCGTAGAACGGCGCGCCCGCCCACACGAGCACGTTCCCGAGCACCGTCGAGACCACGCGGACGGCGAGGATGTAGCCCATCTTGGCGCCGGTGCCGAACCACTCGGGGCCGGGCAGGACCTCCACGACGGCGGCCCACATGATCGAGCCCGCGGCGAAGAAGCACGCGTGCTCGAGGGCGTGCACGGCCTCGTGGCGCAGCGCCGCCTCCCAGAGCGTCGGCAGGTGCCAGAGGAAGAGGTTCGCCGTCCAGAGCGGAAGCGCGACGAGCGGATGCGCGAGGAAGCGCAGCGCTCGAATCGCGCGGACCGAGAGCAGCGGCCGCAGCAGCGGGCCGGTCAGCCCGGCGACGATGCAGAGCGGAGCGAGATCGCCGAGCAGCAGGTGCTGCACCATGTGGAAGGCGAAGGACTCCTGCTCGCCCAGCGTCGCGACCGGCGAGACGAGCGCGGCGGCGACGAGCGCCACGCCGACGGAGAAGAGGACGTAGCGCCATTTGGCCACCGGCGTCCCGCGCCGAGTGAGGGTCCGCGCCCGCTTCGCGTACAGGAGCGCCCCGAGCACGAGCGGAACGAGCTGGAGCGGCTCGAACGACCATGTCGTTCCCGCGGAGTGCGCCAGCACCATGCCTCCGAGTGTAGGCCGCTGTTGGGCATACACTCGTGCGGAGGTGGAGGGAAAGACGTACGAGGCCGCCGGGGTCTCGCTCGCGACCGCCGATTCGATCGTCGAACGGCTGCGCGCGGCTGTGGAGTCGACCGGCACGACGGGCTTCGGGGCCTTCGCCGGGCTCTACCCCCTCGACGAGCAGCGCCTGCTCGCCGCCTCGATGGACAGCGCGGGCACGAAGCTCGTCCTCGCCCGCAAGGCCGGACGGCTGCGCTCGATCGGCGGCGATCTCACGGCCCACTGCATCAACGACGTGATCACGACCGGCGGCGAGCCGCTCTTCTTTCTCGACTACGTCGTCGGTCACCAGGTCGAGCTCGAGCAGGTAGCCGAGCTCGTGGAAGGCGCGGCAGAGACCTGTCGCGCGGCCGGCTGTGCGCTGCTCGGCGGCGAGACCGCCGAGATGCCCGGCGTCTACCGCGAGCAAGAGCTCGACTTCGCGGGCACATGCGTCGGCCTGGTCGAGCGCGAGCGCGTGATCGACGGCTCCCGCGTCGAGACCGGCGACCTTGTCCTCGGCCTTCCCTCCTCAGGACTGCACACGAATGGGTTCTCGCTCGTGCGCAAGCTCATCGGGGAGGGCGGGTTCGACGCCGATCTCCTGCTTGCGCCTCACAAGCTCTATGTCCACGAAGTGCGCGCTCTGCGTGAGCGGGCCGACGTGAAGGCTCTGGCGCACGTCACCGGCGGAGGCATCCTCGGCAACCTCTCGCGCGTGCTCCCGGAGGGCCGGAGCGCGGAGATCGACTGGGAGGCCTGGGAGCGCCCACCCGTCTACGCGTGGCTCACCGAGCAGGGAGTAGACGAGGAGGAGCAGAGACGCGTCTTCAACGTCGGGATCGGCATGTGCGCGGTCGTTCCGGAGAGCGACGCCGGCGCCGGCCAGGTGATCGGGAGGATCACGTGATCGGCGTCCTGGTCTCGGGCGAAGGCACGAACCTCCAGGCGCTGATCGACGACGGCCTGCCCATCTCGGCCGTGGCGTCGAACAAGCCGGGCGTGCGCGCGCTCGAACGGGCCGAGGCGGCGGGAATCCCGACCGGCGTGTTCGCGCTGGACGAGTACGAGAGTCGGGAGGAGCGAGATGGAGCGATGGCGGACTGGCTCGCCGGACACGGCGTCGAGTTGGTCGTGTGTGCCGGCTACATGCACCTTCTGCGGCCCAACTTCCTCGAGCGCTTCTCAGGCCGGATCCTCAACACGCACCCCGCACCACTCCCCGACTTTCCGGGCTCGCGCCCGATCGAGGACGTGCTCGCAGCGGGGGCAAGCGAGACGGCGGCGACGGTGCACTACGTCGACCAGGGCATCGACACGGGGCCCGTGATCGCGACGGAGCCCGTTCCCGTCCGTGAGGACGACACGGTCGAGACCCTTCGGGAGCGCGTGCAGTTGGTCGAGCACCGGCTGCTGCCGAGAGCCGTTCGCGAGCTCATCTCGTGATCGAGCGGGCTCTCCTCTCGACCTTCGACAAGACGGGGCTCGTCGAGTTCGCGAGCGGCCTGGTCGAGCTCGGCGTCGAGCTCGTCGCCAGCGGAGGCACCGCCGACCACCTGGAAGAGCACGGGATCCAGTCGACGCGAGTCGAGGACTTGACCGAGGTCCCGGAGCTCCTCGGCGGGCGCGTGAAGACGCTCCATCCGCGCATTCACGCCGCGATCCTCGCCAGGCGCGACCACCCCGACGATCTCGCTGCGCTCGACGAGCATCACATCCAGCCGTTCGACCTCGTCTGCGTCAATCTCTACCCCTTCACGCAGGTCGTCTCGCGGTACGGAGTCAAGGAAGAGGACGCCGTCGAGATGATCGACATCGGCGGCCCCTCGATGCTGCGCGCGGCGGCGAAGAACTTCGCGCACGTCGGCCCCGTCTGCCGCCCCCAGCGCTATGGCTCGATCCTCGCCGAGCTGCGCGAGTCCGGCGGGCTCTCGCTCGACACCCGCCGCGCCCTCGCAGCTGAGGCCTTTGCGGTTACCGCCGCCTACGAGGCCGCGATCGCCCGGTGGTTCGCCGACCGCGAGGCCTTTCCGGAGCTGCTGATCCCGAGCTTCGAGAAGGTGACCGATCTCGTCTACGGCGAGAACCCTCACCAGCGTGCCTCCTACTACGCCGAGGCTGGTGCCCGGCGCCACCTGCTCTCCCGCGTCGGCCAGCTGCACGGCCGGGAGCTCTCGTACAACAACCTGGGCGATCTCTCCGCGGCGCGGATGCTGATGCTCGAGCTCACCGTCCCCGCCTGCGTGATCGTCAAGCACGCCAACCCGTGCGGAGTCGCCGTCGCGGGCTCCGTCGAGGAGGCTTACGAGAAGGCGCTGGCCTGCGACCCGCTCTCCGCGTACGGCGGTGTGGTCGTCCTGAACCGGCCGGTCGGTGCTGAGCTGGGAGCTGAGATCGCCGAGCAGTTCGTCGAGGTGCTGCTCGCTCCCGACTACGCCGCGCGAGGCCTCGAGGCATTGCAGCAGAAGCCGAACACGCGGATCCTGGTCGACCACGAGCGGCGCCGCTTCGACCCCGGCGAGCGGGACTTCCAGCGCGTGCTCGGCGGCATGCTCGTCCAGGACCGCGACTGGGGCATCGAGGATCGTGACGGAATGGAGGTCGTCTGCGGCGAGCCGTCAGAGGCCGACTGGGGAGATCTCCTCTTCGCGTGGCGGATCTGCAAGCACGTGACTTCGAATGCGATCGTGCTGGCGAAAGACCTGCGGACGGTGGGCATCGGCGCCGGCCAGATGAGTCGGGTGGACGCGGTCAAGATCGCGGTCGAGAAGGCCCGCGAGCACGGCCACGATCTCGCAGGCGCAGCGCTCGCGTCAGATGCGTTCTTTCCGTTCCCTGATGGGCCGCGGGTCGCGCTCGAAGCCGGTGTCAAGGCGATCATCCAGCCCGGCGGCTCGAAGCGCGATCGGGACGTGATCGACGCAGTCGAGAGCGCAGGCGCGAAGATGGTCTTCACCCACCGGCGCCACTTCCGCCATTAAGCCGGGGTCAGACCCCAATGAAAGTTGGCGCCGTTCCGTTGCGGAGTGGCACAGAGACGGGGTCTGACCCCAACAGAAGTTGGTGCTGTTGGGTTGCAGAGTTGGCACAGTGAACTACGCTCTTTGGCCATGGCGCGCGAGTATCCGACCGTTCTCGATCTCGTCGGTCAGACGCCGCTCGCGCGCCTGCAGCGGATCGTTCCCGAGGGGGCCGGAACCGTCCTCGCCAAGCTCGAGCACCTGAACCCGGGCGGCTCGGTCAAGGACCGGATCGGAATCAAGCTGATCGAGGCCGCCGAGCGCGAGGGGAGGCTGAAGCCTGGGGGAACGATCGTTGAGCCGACCTCGGGCAACACCGGGGTCGGGCTCGCGATCGCCGCCGCGCTCAAGGGCTACCGCTGCATCTTCGTCATGCCGGACAAGATGAGCCAGGAGAAGATCTCCCTCCTGCGCGCGTACGGAGCCGAGGTTGTGATCTGCCCTTATGCCGTTGCCCCCGAGTCGCCGGAGAGCTACTACTCGGTCTCCGACCGGCTCGCCGAGGAGATTCCAGGCGCGTACAAGCCCGACCAGTACACGAACGAGGGCAATCCGGCCGCACACTACGAGACAACCGGGCCCGAGATCTGGGAGCAGACCGGCGGGGAAATCGATGCGCTCGTGATCGCGGTCGGCACCGGCGGCACGATCTCCGGCGCCGGGCGCTACCTGAAGGAGCAGAAGCCTGACGTCCTCATCGTCGGCGCCGACCCCGAGGGCTCGATCTACACCTCCGGCGAGGAGAGCATGCACCCCTACCTCGTCGAGGGCATCGGCGAGGATTTCTGGCCGCAGACCTTCGATCGCTCGATCGTCGACCAATGGGTCACGGTGTCCGACAAAGACTCGTTCGTCACGGCCAGGCGCATGGCCCGCGAGGAAGGCCTGCTGATCGGAGGCTCCGGCGGCACCGCCGTCCATGCGGCGGTCGAGATCGCAAAGCAGCTCGGGACCGGCAAGACGGTCGTCACGCTCATCCCCGACAGCGGCCGCCCATACCTCTCGAAGTTCTACGACGACAACTACATGCTGGAGCTCGGCTTCCTCGAGCGGGAGCGGCCCTCCCCCACGGTCGAGCAGGTGCTGCGTGCGAAGAGAACCGAGGAGCCGGACATCCCGGACCTGATCACGATCGCGTCGAACCAGAAGGTCGGCGAGGCGATCGACCTCATGCAGCAGTACTCGATCTCGCAGCTGCCTGTCGTCCGCGACGGCGAGCTCGATTCGCTGGCGGATGTGATCGGCTCGCTCCAGGACCGCGACCTCCTCGACCGCGTCTTCAAGAATCCGGACGCCTTGCACGAGGACGTCGCGGCCGCCATGCAGCCTCCGCTGGCCGCGATCGACGCCGGTGAGCCGCTCGACGAGGTCTTCTCGACGCTGACGGCTCCGCGAACGAACGCGGTCGTTGTCGCACAGGCCGGCAAGCCGATCGGGGTCCTCACCCGCACCGATCTGCTCGAGTTTCTCGCCCACCGGCGCGATTAGTGGAAGTCTCAGCCGCCGAAGCACGGCGCATAGCTGTGCGCGCACAGTTGTTGGACGGGTCGGCGACTGACGTGCTCTCGACCGTGCGGCGGCTCGGCTTCCTGCAGATCGACCCGATCGCGGTCGTCGCGCCGCCCCAGCACCTCGTTCTCTGGAGCCGCCTCGGCCCGTTCGACCGCGCCGAGCTCGACCGGCTGCTCTGGGAGGAGCGGAAGCTCATCGAGTGGAACGCGTTCATCTGGCCGATCGAGGACTTGCCGCTCATCCGTGCGCGCATGCGCAGTTACCGTCACGGGACGAGGTACAACTGGCAGCGCCGGGTCAGCGAGTTCCTGAAGGAGAACGCACGCTTCAAGCGCTACGTCCTTCGTGAGCTCGAGCGCAACGGCCCACTGCTCTCCCGCGAGCTCGAGGACCGATCGCGGGGTCACGAGGACCGCTGGTCCGAGGTCTGGTGGGGGAACCGGAACGTGACACAGATGCTCGACGCCCTGCACTGGCGTGGCGAGGTTGCCGTCGTCCGTCGCCAGAACGGCCAGCGCGTCTGGGACCTGGCCGCGCGCTGGTACCCCGAGACCGAAAGCGTGCCGATCCGAGAGTCCGAGCGCCTGCTCGCGGAGAAGCGCTTCCGCGCGCTCGGTGTCCGGCTCGAGAAGAGGCGCTTGTTGGCTCATCCCGAGGCGGACGACAGGCCCGTCGGCAATCGGGTCACCTTTCTCTCGCCTTTCGACCGGCTCATCCACAACCGCGAGCGGGCCGAAGCGCTGTGGGGCTTCCGCTACCGGCTCGAGATGTATGTCCCCAAGGCCAAGCGCGAGTACGGCTACTACGTCCTCCCGATCCTGCGCGGCGACCGGCTGATCGGGCGCATCGAGCCGATTTTCGACCGCAAGACCGGGCTGCTGCGGGTGAACGGAGTCTTCGCCGAGCCGGGGGCGTCTGCGGGCGCTGCCGTCGGCATCGCCCGCGCGGTCCGCCGCCTCGCAAGCTGGCTCGCCGCTGAGGAGACCGCATACACGGACCGAGTCCCGCCCGTCTGGCGCGACAGCCTCCGTCACTAGAATCCGGATATGGATTTCGAGACGCGCGCGATCCACGTCGGGCAGGAGCCGGACCCAACCACAGGCGCGGTCAGCGTCCCGATCTACCAGACCTCCACCTACGCGCAGGAGGGAGTCGGGCAGCACAAGGGCTACGACTACTCCCGCGGCGCGAACCCGACCAGGACGGCCCTCCAGGTCTGCCTCGCCTCGCTCGAGGGTGCGGAGCACGGCGCCGCTTTCTCCTCGGGTCTCGGCGCCGTTACGACGATCATGCATCTCGTCCACCCGAGCGAGCACGTCATCTCCGTAAACGACGTCTACGGGGGCACCTTCCGGCTCTTCACACAGGTCTACGAGCCGAAGGGCTACGGGTTCGACTTCCTGTCGGCACAGGAGGTCAACGAGAGCCTGGCCGACCGGATCGACGAGCGGACCCGGCTCGTCTGGCTCGAGACGCCGACGAACCCGCTGCTGAACGTGGTCGACATCAAGGCCGCATGCATAGCGGCCCATGCCGTCGGGGCGATCGTCGTTGTCGACAACACGTTCGCGACGCCGTACTTGCAACAGCCGCTCGAGCTCGGCACCGACATCGTCATGCACTCGACAACGAAGTACCTCAGCGGGCACTCTGACGTGATCGGCGGCTTCGCGGCGACGAACGACCCGTCGATCGCGGAACGCCTCACCTTCCTCCAGAACTCACTCGGCGCGGTGCCCGGCCCATTCGACTGTTGGCTCGTCCTGCGCGGGATCAAGACGCTTGCACTGCGGATGCGGCAGCACTGCGAGAGCGCACGGCGGATCGCTGCCTTCCTCGACGAGCATCCCGCAGTCGAGAAGGTTCTCTACCCCGGCCTACCGAGCCACCCTGGGCATGAGATCGCGGCGCGGCAGATGCGCGACTTCGGCGGCATCGTCTCGTTCCTCGCCGAGTCGGAAGACGAGGCTGTCGCACTCATGACACGCACGAAGCTCTTCGTGCTCGCGGAGAGCCTCGGCGGCGTGAAGAGCCTGATCGAGCATCCCTCGCGGATGACACACGCATCGACGGCCGAGGGTCCCTACTCGGCGCCAAGGAGCCTCGTTCGCCTCTCCGTCGGGATCGAGTCTGCCGAGGACTTGATCGCGGATCTCGACTCCGCGCTCGTACGCTCGGCCGCCGCGACCGGCGCCTGAGCCAACGGAACCACGGACAGTGCTCCGGTGTAGAGGCGGCAGAGATGCCGACTCGAAAGGAGCTCTCATGAAGACCGCCCTCGTGGTTCTCGCAGTCGCCGCCTTCGCGCTGCCGGCGACGGCGCTCGCCAAAGGCCCCTCCGCAGCGCGGATCGACGGGCCGGGTCTCGGCAAGGCGATCACGATCACAGGCCCCGAACAGGAAGGGTCGCCGCTCATGGACTTCGCCCAGCAGGCGGGATTCTTCCCGGCCGCCTTCAGCCAGGAGCCGAATCCCATGTTGCCGGCACGTCCAGAAGGGAATCTCGGCCCGAAGTACTCGATCGACTACACGGTGCCGGGCCCCGAAGGCAAGAGCTTTGCCATTGGCCAGAACCTCTATCCCTACGCAAAGCCCTATGCCCTCACCTACATGGCTTCCGGCCAGAAGATCTTCGACTTCACGACCAGGGGCGGTTGGTACCAATCCCCGACGCTGAAGGACCTGCTCGTGAAGGCCGGACTACCCAGAACGATGCCGTCAAGCTCTGCCACGAGCAGCGCATCGTTTCTGTCGACTGGACTGGTGAGCTTGCTGATCGCTGCCGGACTGCTGCTCTCGGGTGCAGCCGCATTCGTTGTCAAGCGAGCCCGCCGCCGGCGAACCGCCTAATCGCCGATACATAGGATCCGGCGCGTGATTGCGCCGGATCCTATGGACCTCTTTCACCAGGGCGTCGAGCGGGTGATCGGCGTCTACCTGCTCGAGACCGAGGACGGCCTGGCGCTCAACGACTGTGGGCCTTCGACCTGCATCCCGGCGTTGAAGGAACGACTCGCCGAGCGTGGTCTGGCCCTGACCGACGTTCGTCACCTGCTGCTCTCGCACATCCACCTCGACCACGCGGGCGCAGCAGGCTCGCTCATCCGTGAGCATCCGGGCCTGCAGGTGCACGTCTCCGAGATCGGCGCGCCGCACCTCGTCGATCCAAGCCGGCTCGAGCGCAGTGCCCGGCGCCTCTACGGGGACGAGTTCGACACGCTCTGGGGCGAGCTCGCGCCGGTTCCGGAGGCGAACGTCCACGCGGTGGGCGACGACGTGCTTGGCTTCGTCTGCTTCCCTTCGCCGGGGCACGCCTCACATCACGTCTGCTACCTCGACGGCGACGGCACCTTGTACGCGGGCGATGCCGCGGGCGTCCGTGTCATGCCCGACCGCCACATCCTCCCCGTCGCGCCCCCGCCCGACGTCGACCTCGAGGCCTGGGAGCGGACGATGGACGAGATCGAGCTGCGCGCTCCCCAGCGGCTTGCACTCATCCACTTCGGGGTCGTCGAGCAGCCCCGCGACCATCTGCGGCGCCTGCGCCGGCAGCTCCGGATCTGGGCGCAGCGGGTGCGGCACGGCATGAGCGAGGAGGAATTCATCGAGGCCGCGCGCGCGGATCTCGAGGAAGAGATCGGCGAAGCGCCGTACTACGAGCGGGCCGCCCCGCTCTGGCAGTCGTACCTGGGCCTCAAGCGTTACTGGGACAAACAGCTCGTCGCATAGCCGGGGTCAGACCCCGATGAAAGTTGTTGCATTTGGCGCCGCTACTCGGCGTGTCACAAGTTTGATCGGGGTCAGACCCCGATCAAAGATGTTGCGATTCGCCACGGGCGCGTCGGATTGCCGCTCGATACGCGGCCACGTAGTCCCCGACCATCCGCTGCGGGGCGAAGCGCTCCTCGACGTAGCGCCGGCACTCGAGCGGATCGAGCGCGTCCGCCTGCTCGAGCGCCTCGGGCATCTGTCGATAGTTGTCGACGATCAGCCCCGCACGGCCGTGCTCGATCACCTCGGGCACTGCCCCGTGGCGCGTCGCGATCACCGGCGTCCCGCACGCCATCGACTCGACCATGACGAGCCCGAACGGCTCCTCCCACTCGATCGGAAACAGCGTCGCGCGAGCATCCTGGAGCAACTCGACCTTGTGGCCGTGCGAGACCTCGCCGAGGTACTCGATCCCGCCGTGTCCGAGATGCGGCTCGACGAACTCGGCGAAGTACTGACGCTCCTTCTGCTCCCGGTTCTTGCCGGCGAGCTTCAGCGGCAGCCCGAGCTCCATCGCGACGGCGATCGCCCGGTGCGCACCCTTGTCGGGGCTAAAGCGACCGAGAAAGAGGAGGTACTCGCCACGATGCGGCTGGCACGGGTAGAGCGAGAGGTCGATCGCATCCGGGATCGTCGCCACCCATGGCAGGTCGGGCATCGGCCGCCGCTGGTTCTCAGAGATCGAGATCAGGCCCACGCTCGGCGCCACCTCGGCGATCCCGCCGTAGGCCCGCTGCGCATCCGGCAGGTCGAGCGGCCCGTGGACGGTGTGGACGACCGGCGTCTCGACGAGCCCACCGAGAGCCGCGCCGGTCATCCCGCTGTGGTCGTTGATGACGTCGAACTCGTCCGCGCGCGAGTAACAGGCAAGCGCGTGCATGAGGTCGGGCAGGGAGCGGCCGATGAGCTCGCTCGGCGCACGCTCGAAGACGTACGAGAGCTTGGCCTTGGTCAGCGAGTCGCCCGAGGCGAAGAGGGTGACGTCGTGGCCGGCCTCGACGAGCCCGTCGGCGAGCAGCGAGACGACGAGCTCGATTCCTCCATAGCCGGTCGGCGGCACCGCGAACCACGCCGGCGACAGAACAGCAACCTTCAGCTTGTCACTCACGCTCTTCCACCCGAACCCGCGCCTCCTCGATCCGCACGTCCCAGACCCGGTCGAAGGCGCGAATCCCGGTTAGGCTGAGCGTCCCCGCCCATGCCGGAAGGTCGAGCGGCAGTATCGAGCGCAGCTGGAACTGCCGGCGGTCGGGCTGCAGGCCGAGCATGATCTGCAGGAGGAGAACCGGCGCGGCCGCCGCCCAGGCCTGCGGTCGCGCCGCGGTCGGATAGGCGATGGGAAACGGCGTCTCGGTGCGCGGGAGACCGGCGAAGACCTCGGGCAGCTGATAATCGAAGTGGCCGGCCGCGTTCAACATCCGTCGAATGATCCGATGCGCCTCCGGCCAGCGGGAGTAGCGTGCGAGCCCCCACGCGATCAGCGAATTGTCGTGAGGCCAGACCGTCCCGTTGTGGTACGAGAGTGGATTGAAGGCCGCATCAGCCGCCGACATCGTCCTCACCCCCCAACCTGACCAGAGATCAGGTCCCATGAGGCGGTCGACGACGCTGTCGACTCGATTGGGCGGAACGATGCCGCTCCAGAGCAGGTGGCCGATGTTGGAGCACAGCGAGTCCACCTGCCGCTTCTCGCCGTCGAGGGCGAGCACGTAGTAGCCGCCGCGCTCCTCCGACCAGAACGCCTCGTCGAAGCGCCGGCGCAACTCCACGGCTTCGCGGCCCAGCCGCTCCGCGAGCTCCCGGTCGCGCCACACCTCGCGGGCGAGCTCGGCCAGGCGGCGCTTCGCGTCGTAGACGTACCCCTGGACCTCGACAGGAGCGATCGGCGACTGGGCGAGCGTGCCGTCCGAAAAGCGCTGGGAATCCCAGGAGTCTTTCCAGGACTGGTTGTCGAGTCCCGTCTCGCTTCGCTTCTGGTACTCCACGAAGCCGTCGCCGTCAAGATCGCCGTACTTGTCGATCCAGGCGAGGGCGCGCATGGCCGGCTCCTTGAAGTGCCGGACGAGCGCGGCGTCGTCCGTCCAGCGCCAGACCTCTGAGAGCAGAATCAGGTAGAGCGGCGTCGCGTCGGTCGTCCCGTAGTAGCGCGAGAACCAGTTCGCCGCCGCCTTCCCGCGACGGATCTCGTGGACGATCTTCCCAGGCTCGGCGTCGGTCGTCGGGTCGTCCTCGGTCGCCTGGAGGTCGCCCAGCACCTGGAGGGCGCTCCGGGCGAGCTCGGGCCCGAAGAGAAGCGTCTGGAGGCACGTGATCAGCGTGTCGCGGCCGAAGAAGGTCATGAACCAAGGCATCCCCGCCGCAGGCAGGTTGCCGAGGCCGTTCCCGCCGCGCAGGCGCAGCGAGGCGAGGTCGGCGACCGAGCGCGGGAAGGCATGGTCGAGGTCGTCCCAGGACGCACGGAGCTTGGGGACGCTCAGGTTCCAGGCGGTCAACGAGGCGTCCACCCGCTCGCGCTCCTCGCCGAAGCGCCGCTGAGCAGCTTGCGGCTTCACCTCGTCGCCGTCCAGGGATGGAACGATGTCCATGCCGAGCTCCCAGCTCGCCCGCGGCTCGAGCTCGATCCAGTAGCGCACCTTGCTCGGCTCGACGTGGCCACGCTGAGAGAGGATGATCTGCGTTCGCGCTACGCCCGAATCGTCGACGAGCACGAACTGGTTCTCCTCCTCCTCGTAGCGGGCCTCGGCGAGCGGCGGCAGCGGCCGGGCTTTCACCGGGTCGCCGAGTGCGAAGTCGTGGTTCTTGACCGCGAAGATGTCTGCGAAGTCGCTGCCGAACTCGAGCGCGAGCTCGAACCCGACCTTCGTCATGCTCTGGTTCTGGACCCGCAGCCGGTCCTGCATGCCCTCGCCTACGAACCGGTGCCGCCCGATCGAGATCGTGTCCTGCGCGAGCTCGCCTGCGAGCGAGTTCCGAAGGAAGTATGCGGCCGAGTAGTACTCCGCCTTCCCGGCCGAGAGCAGCAGCGGGCGCTCGCCGTTGACGGTCAGCAGAAGGAGCGAGAGGAAGCGGGTGTCGAAGGCGTAGAGCCCGCTGGTCATGAAGGTGAAGTCGCCGTTCTGGTCGCTGATGCAGAAATTCGACCCTTCGAGGATGGTGATGGCCATCAGTCGGACCTGATGATTCGGGTCGGGCTGGACTGGGCGAGCGCCTTCACGACAAGCTCGTCGACGTTCACGTGCCGGGGCCTCGTGACCACGAAGAGGACGCATTCTGCGATGTCCGCAGGCTGCACCGGATCGACCCGCTCGTAGACCTGCTTGGCCTTCTCGGTGTCGCCGCGGAAGCGAACCGTGGAGAATCCGGACTCGACGAGCCCCGGATCGACGGTCGTCAGGTGAATGGGCCGTCCCAGCAGATCCTCGCGCAGCGCATAGGTGAAGCCGCGAACCGCGAACTTGGAGGCGACGTAGACGGCGGCATTCTCGTAGGCCTGCCGTCCGGCAATCGAGCCGATGTTGACGATGTGGCCACCATCCCGGATGTGCGGCAGGCAGAGTCGGGTCATCCGCATCAGTCCGAGGACATTCGTCTCGATGACCGTTGCCTCGTCCTCGTCGCTCCCTTCCCAAAACGGATCGCGCCCGAGGCTGAGCCCCGCGTTGTTGACGAGGATGTCGAGCCCGCCCAGCTCCGCAACGGCCCGCTCGACGAACCGCTCGCAGCTGTCCTTGTCGGTCACGTCGAGGTCGAGCGGGAAGAGGCCGCCGCGGTCCTCGAGCCGGTCGACCCGCCTGGCCCCGACGGCCACCCTGGCTCCGGCTTCCACGAGCGTGTGCGCAACGGCCGC
Organism: Gaiellaceae bacterium; assembly: GCA_036395295.1. Taxonomy (GTDB): domain Bacteria; phylum Actinomycetota; class Thermoleophilia; order Gaiellales; family Gaiellaceae; genus VAXT01. The sequence continues at coordinate 13,551 of DASWDJ010000103.1, forward strand.
GCCGATACCGCTCGAGGCGCCGGTGACGACAGCCGTCTTGTGCTCGAGCGGGGCCAACCCGCGAGAGCTTAGTGAAAGAGACCCAGGCGAAGAGCCGTGGCGACCGCGTGTGTGCGCGTCCGCGCGTCGGGACGTTCGCGGACCTCGCGAACATGCGAGGCGAGCGAGAGATGGGCGGTGCCGGGCTCGAACCAGCGACCTCCTGCTTGTAAGGCAGGCGCTCTCCCAGCTGAGCTAACCGCCCTGGGTGTGCCCCCAGCGGGATTCGAACCCGCGCTACGGCCTTGAAAGGGCCGTGACCTTGACCGCTAGTCGATGGGGGCCTCCGGCCAGTCTAGCCTTGAAACCCGCCGATACACTCGCCAATAGCGGGCCGCTAGCTCAGTCGGTAGAGCAGGCGAGAGCACGGGTGAACCCATGGTTCCCCCGTGTGCCCCCTCCTTCACGCCACGCACGTGCCGACCCCTTCCTGGCTACGCTCGGGCAAGCCCGGCTCCGCGCTGCAGCGACTCGCGGTGTCCAAGCAGGGGCCTCCTATACTCGAAGTCCTCGGGGCCGGTAGCTCAGTCGGTAGAGCAGGGGACTTTTAATCCCAAGGTCGCAGGTTCGATTCCTGCCCGGCCCATCGGATTTGCAGGGGAAAAAGCACGCGCCGACGGTCGACGATGACCCCGTGCGCGTACAACATGACGTACGGATCGCGTCTGCTCGCTGCAGGCTGTTGCCGTTTCTTGCAGCAGGTTGCAGTTAGTGCCAGGGGACTGAAAATCCCACGTTCCCCAGGCTGATTTGCGCCCCGCGTGGGTGGGCCGCTCGGAGCGAGTAGGAGTCGCCGCAAGCGAGCCTACCTGTCGTGTTCGCCGACAGTCCGTCCATCTTCGAGGTGCGTCAACCTGAAATGCGTCCGCTCGGCCATCGTCTGGTTGCCTTTGCGCTCGTATAGGACGAGGGCACGTCGGAGGGAACCGACCGCGTCGTCCATCCGGGCGGCCCGTTCGAGGGCTTCAGCCAAGTCGCGATTGGCATCGGCCTGAGCAGTCAGAAAGTCCGTTCCCTCGGCAAGCTCAACCGCTTGCCGGGCACATTCGATCGCGGCTTCTTGCCTCCCCTGACGAGCCAGGATCTTCGCCTTGGCGCGTAGCCATGAGATCTGCGTGGACATGCTCGGCGCGGCAAGCGCTGGTACGCGACCCACCCACTCATTTGCATCCTCCAGCCGATCGAGTTCGCAGAGGGTGAGTGCACGCTGGGCTGCTAACCCGGCGAGGACTCCGCGCAGCCCGCGTGCCTCGACGAACACGCACGCCTCCGCGAGATAGAGATCGGCTTTAGTGGGGTTCTCCGCCAGTAGCTCGACCCTGGCGGCCAGATCCGCACTTTGCGCGAGGTCCATCAGGCTGCCGCGCTCGCGCCACTCGTAATGCACCTCGGCGATCAACTTCTGCGCTTCGTCGAAGCGGGTGAGCATCGCGAGCGCCTCGGCCCGACCCAGGGTGGCGAGCGCCTCGACGCGGCGCAGTCCGAGCCGCCGTCCCTCGGCCTTCTGCTCCTCCAGCCACGCGAGCAGCTCGTGAACTGGTGTCGGGCCCAGAGCGCGGGCCGTGATCAGCTGTCGCGTGACCCAGCCCGCGTAGTGCCTCGCAAGGCGGCGGGCATAGACGCCACTCTTCTCGATAGCGGCGAAGGCGGCCTCCGCGTGGCCGCGGTTGAGCGCCGCGTAGCCCGCCAGCCAGGACACGTGGTGCAATCCCAAATCCGCACGTGCCAGCTCCAGTTCTCGCAACGCCTCCTGAACGAACGAATCGATTCGCCCGTCCGAGTCTGGCGCGGTCCCGAGCTGCGCTTCCCAGATCAGCTGCACCCCTCGGATAGTCAGTTCGCCGGTGCGATCACCGCCAGCAGCCGCACGGTCGACGGCGGCGCTGACGGCGGCGAGACCTGACTCTGCGTTTCCTGAGAGGACGGAGGCATCGAGGCGGTCGACCTCCAATGCCGCATCAACCTCGCCGGAAGGCACGAGCGCCAGCGCGCGCTCAGCGAACTTCAACGCCGCCGGAAAGTCTTGTCGGCCGATCGCGCGCCGCTCTGCTGCGGTCAGCCGCTCTCGTGCTGCTGTAGCCAGCTGAGCATCGGCTGCTTGCCCAAGTTCCTCCCGATAACGCCACGCTTGCTCGAGGTGGTAGCCGAGGATCTCGTTGAGCTCGACCAGCTCCTCGCCGCGAGCTTCAAGCCAGCCGGCAAAGCGCTCGTGAAGCTGAGCGCGCACGGACTTCGGCAATCCGTCGTAAGCGGCATCGCGGATCAGGAGGTGGCGAAAACGGAAGCCGTCGTCGCCCACAATCTGCGCTTTGTCCGGACGGACGAGCTCTTGGCGCACGAGCGCGGCGAGCTTTGGAGTCACCGGAGCCTGATCCGAGCCGAGAGCTTGGACAGCGCCGCGATGGAAGATCTCGCCCTCGACTGCTCCGCGCTCGAGGACGCGCCGCTCGGCCGGATCGAGCTGATCGAGACGCGCTGCGAGCAGGGCCTTCAGCGTCGGCGGAACCGCCAGGTCGCCATTCGCCTTGTTCGCCATCGCAAGCATCTCCGCGAGGAAGAGCGGATTGCCGCCGGCTGCGCGCATGATCCGCTCGCGCAGGTCGGCGGGAATCGTCTCCGGAATCAGCTCCGCGGCAACGGTCTCCCGTAACGGCTCGAGCCTCAGCGCAACCGGCCATTGAGGACGGCGGTCCGTGAGCTCCGGTCGAGCAAGGCACACGAGTAGGATCGGGGCTGTCGAGAGCAGGCCGACGTGTTCGACCAGGTCTAGGAAGCTCTCCTCCCCCCACTGGAGATCGTCGAACACGCACACAAGCGGCGATTGCTCTTCAAGGAGCTTCCGGAAGGACCAGGCAATCTCTTCCGCAGACGTCCCCACTGACGCTTCGCCGAGGAGGGAGCGAAGCGAGGCCGCCGCCGCAGGATCGGAGGGCAGCGCATTGATATGTCTGAGCACCTCGACCACCGGCCAGTAGGTGATGCCCTCGCCATAAGGGAGGCAGCGGCCGTGGACGACCGGGGCATGAAGGGCCGGAAGCGCTTCGGCAACGAGGCGCGACTTGCCCACGCCCGCCTCGCCGGCGATCGTGACGAGCTCGCAGCGCTGCTCGGACAGCACTCGCTGCCAGGCTTCGTGGATGGCGGCAAGCTCCTGCGCTCGGCCAACAAATTCTGCTTCGTGGCGGCGCTCCGGCACCTCGTCGGCAGCGAGCAGCCGGAAGGCCGACACCGGCTCGGATTTGCCCTTGAGGGCCAACGGCTCGACCGCTTCCACGTCGACGGCGCCGCGAGCGAGCGCAACCGTGGCTTCCCCGAGCAGCACTTCGCCAGGCGGTGCCGCCTGTTGCAGGCGAGCGGCGAGGTTGACGGCGTCGCCGGTCGCGAGGCGCTCCTCGGTACCGGTAACGACCTCTCCGGTGGTGACTCCGATCCGGCCCTCGACACCCAGCTGGGGCAGCGCCTTCCGCATCTCGAGCGCGGCGCGGCAGGCCCGGAGGGCGTCGTCCTCGTGGGCGCGAGGCGCGCCGAAGACGGCCATCACCGCGTCGCCGATGAACTTCTCGACCGTGCCCCCGTGACGCTCGATGATCTCTTTCATGCGGTCGAAGTAGCGGGCAAGCAGCGTGCGCAGCGCTTCCGGATCGGTCACCTCCCCGAGCGCGGTCGAGCCGACGACATCGCAGAAGAGCACCGTCACGACCCTGCGCTGCTCCTGGCCGCTCGGCGCCGCCGCTGCCCCGCACTCGGGGCAGAACTTGAATGCCTCGGCGGACTCGTAGCCGCAAAACGCACAGGCGGGCACGAGTCGAGTCTAGGAACGCGCCCGCGCCATAACAACCTTCGCGGGGCCCTATCTCCGACTGTCGACCGCCTCCGGCTCGCGTGGCCCGTCGAGTGCGCGAGCGTGCTCTCACCCGTGCGGCAAGCACCTCAAGAGGCTCGAGCGGCAAGCGCGCTCAAAAGGCATGTTGAAAAATTGTTGTCCGCGAAGTCAACTAACTGAGCGTACAGTGGGCGAGGAGTTTCCCCCAGCGCGCCGAGCTGTGTATCTGTTCAAGCTCCGCGTCAGCAACCCGGACCCGGGAAGGCGGCTCTAGGGGCAACGGAAGCTCCTTACGCCACGCCGAGACGTGAAACGTGACCAAGCCTCTCGCACAACTCCGCACCGGCCCCCTCGGACAGCGACGATTCCGGCTGCTCTTCCTCGGTCGGACGACGTCGTTCGTCGGCAACGCGTTCGCGAACGTCGCGCTCGCCTTCGCCGTGCTCGAGCTCACCGGCTCCAAGGCCGACCTCGGGTACGTGCTCGCGGCGCGGGCGCTGCCGCAGGTCGTCTTCCTGCTCGTCGGCGGCATCTGGGCCGACCGCCTTCCCCGGCACCGGGTGATGGTGGGCTCGAATGTCGTCAGCGGCCTCAGCCAGGCGGCGATCGCGGCGCTCCTGCTGCTCGGTCATGCCCACATCTGGCAGCTGATGGCGCTCGGAGCCGTCAACGGGCTCAGCTCGGCCTTCTTCTTCCCCGCTGCCGTCGGCATCGTCCCCCAAACGGTTTCCCGGTCGATGCTGCAGAGCGCGAATGCTCTTCTTCGCCTTGGAACGAACGCGAGCTTCATCGGCGGTGCGGCCCTCGGCGGGCTGATCGTCGCCGCGACCAGCCCCGGTGTCGGCCTCGCATGCGATGCCGCGAGCTTCCTCCTTGCCGCCCTGTTCGTCGGCCTGATCCGGCTTCCGCCGGGCTTGCGCATGGAGAGCACGAACTTCCTCGCCGAGCTCGCGGAAGGCTGGCGCGAGTTCAGCTCCCGGCCCTGGCTCTGGGCGATCGTCGCGCAATTCGGTTTTGTCAACGCGATCGAGCAGGGCTCCCAGAGCGTGCTCGGTCCGGTGATCTCGAAGGAGTATTTCGGCGGCGCCGCCGCCTGGGGCCTCATCCTGACCGTGCAGTCGCTCGGCCTCCTCGCCGGCGGGCTCATCCTGCTTCGCTTCCGCCCCCGCCGGATCCTGCGGGTGGCGACGTTCGGCGTACTGCTCACGATCCCGTTCCTACTCGCCCTGGCCGTGCCGCTCCCGCTCGTCGGCGTCGTCGCCGCCGCGGGGCTCGCCGGCATCGGCATAGAGATCTTCGGGATCCTCTGGGATACAGCCATGCAGCAGGAGATCCCGCAGCAGAAGCTCTCCCGCGTGTCCTCCTACGACGCTCTCGGCTCGTTCGTCCTGATCCCGCTCGGACTCGCGGCTGCCGGGCCGGTGGCCGAGGCGATCGGCACGCGGCCGACCATTCTCGGAGCGGCGGCGATCAGCCTGGTGGCGACGCTCGCCGTCCTCTTCGTGCGTGACGTGAGGACGATCTCCCGCCGCGAAGAAGCAGGCGCGTCCACCGTCACCGAAGGTGCACCGGCCTGACCCAGTACGCTGACTGTCCATGAGTGACCGACGCCTCGCAATCCTCGCCTCGCTTGCCGGGCTCTCGGGCTTGGTCGTCGCGATGGTCGCCGTCCGTGTTGTCTATAGCGGCAACAGCGAGAACGCGGCGCTCGTCTGGAACCTGCTCCTAGCCTGGATTCCCTTCGGCCTCGCGCTTCAGGTCTACGAGGGCTACCGGCGCGGAGCGGCGCGGGCATATCTCTTGATCGGAGGCCTGCTCTGGCTGCTCTTCTTTCCGAACGCGCCCTACATCGTCACCGACTTCAAGTGGCTAAGGGACTCGACCGGAGCTCCGGTCTGGTACGACGTCGTCTTGATCTCGGCCGGGGCCTGGGCCGGGCTGCTCCTCGGTTTCATCTCGCTCTACCTGATGCAGGCGGTCGTGCGACGTGCGCTGGGGGCACTCAATGCGTGGCTCTTCGTGCTCTTCGCCCTCGTGCTGAGCTCCTTCGGCATCTACTTGGGCCGCTTCCAGCGCTCGAACTCGTGGGACGTCTTCGTACGTCCGCGGACGTTCGCGGGCGACGTCTGGACACGACTGGGCGATCCGGATGAGTACGCGCGAGTCGTCGCGGTCACCGTGCTCTTCACGGCTTTTCTGGCCGCGACCTACCTCGTCTTCTACTCGTTTGCGCGAGCCACCGTTCGAGAACCGACCGAGCTCTGACGGACGCACTCCTGCTCGTCGACGTCGTCAACAAGCCCGGCTAGGTCGCACGGGCCCGTAGCCGGTCGAGATCGCGCTCCGTGTTCACGTTCGCCAGCAGCTCGGAGTCGAGTGCGACCGTCCGCACGTCCAGCTCGCCAAGAGCCTCGGAGAGAGCCAGTTCGCCCCGATCTAGCCGTTGTTCGAGCACCGGGAGGGCGCTGCGCGCATAGGCGCCCGGGAGCGGACCCGTCTCCGGCACGGCAGCATCTGCGCAGGCCTCGGCCAGCGAGCGCAGCGCATCGGCCGTGACCAGCGGACAGTCGACCGGCAGGAAGACGGCGACTTGGGTCTGCGCCGCCTTCAAACCCGCGATCACCCCGGCGATCGGCGCGCGAACCGTGACTCCGTCGTCGAGCACCGGAAACGGCATCCAGATCTGATCGGCCTCCTTGCCCAGAGCCAACCGTTCGGGAAACGCCTCCCCGAGGATCCGCCAGCCGCGTTCGGCCAGCGTTTCCTCTCCGAGCGGCGCCAGCGCCTTCACCGAGCCGAAGCGACGGCTGAGACCGCCGACGAGCAAGACCCCCGTCGCGTCCGTCACAACGAAGCCACTCCAGGCCGTAGCCCCGAGAGCCGGCTGGCGACGACGGCGTCGGCGGCTTCTGCGCTCGCCGCATGGCCGGTGACCGCGCTGAGGAACTCGTCGCGGTCAAGCGCGAAGAGCTCGACGTCGGTCTTCGCCGTCACGGTCGCGGTCCGCGGCACGTCGCGAAGGAGCGCGATCTCGCCGAAATAGTCGCCCGGGCCGAGCGTGCCGATGCGTTTGCCGTCTGCAGCGACCTCCAGCTCACCGGAGGCGATCACGTAGAAGCGATCGCCGGGCTCGCCCTCGCGGATGATCTCGCTGCCCGCGGTCGCATCCACAGCGGCAAGGCTCGCGGCGAGGTGGTCGATCGTGCTCGGCGGGAGCGGCTTGAAGAGCGGAATCGCGCGCAGCAGCGCGAGCTCGCGCGTGGGTGCGAGCGCCTCGACGTCGAGCGCGCCGATTCGGCGCCAGAGGAGCGCCGCGAGCAGGGGCAGCAGCGCTCCGGTGATCACCATCGACCAGCGGATCCCAACCGCCGCGATCGCGAGCGGGGCGAGGATCGCGCCGATCCCAAGCGTGCCGACGAAAACGCTCTGGACGACTCCGAAGACGCGCGTCAGAACCTCGTCCGGCACGGTGCGCTGTAGAAGTGTGAGGGCAGCGACGTCGACGACCGTGTTGCCGATGCCGATGACTGCGAGCAGAGCAAGCGCAACCGCCGGCTGGGGGAAGACGCCGATCAGCGCGATCGGCAGCCCCCAGAGGACGAGGCCGATGGCGAAGTCGGAGGCGAGCCGCTGCCGGCCGACGAGCGCGAAGGCCGCGACGGCCCCCAATAGGCCGCCGACACCCACTGCAGAGTTGAGAAAGCCGACGCCCGCGTTGCCGAGATCGAGCAGCTCGAGGGCGGTGACCACGATCAGGACGTTGAGCGCGCCGGCGACCAGGGTCTGTGCGCCGTAGAGGCCGATGATCAGGCGCAGGTGGCGATCCTGCGCGATCGCCCCGAAGCCGGCGAAGAACTCGCGGGCAAATCCCACTCCGGCCTTCCGCTCGGGTGGAGCTTCGACCTTGATTCCGGCCAGCAGGAGCGCGCCGGCGAGGAAGGCGACCGCTGCCGCCGCGAAAACGGTTTGGGAATTGGTCGCCGCCAAGAGCAGTCCACCGGCTGCAGGGCCGAGGAAGATCCCGGAGCTCTCGATCGTCGTCAGCACGAGGTTCGCTGCCGTCAGCTCTTCCGGCGTGCGGGCGAGCTGGGGCAGCAGTGCGGACTGAATGGGGCGCAGCATGCTCGCGGTCAGCGCGACCGCTGCGGACAGCACGTACACGACCCAGGACGGAGAGCCGGCGAACAGCACTGCGGCCGTTGCAGCCATGATTACGGCTCGGACGAGCGAGACGACGAGCATGAGGCGCTCGCGCGGGTAGCGGTCCCCTAGCAGGCCTGCGAAAGGAGCAGAGACGAAAGCGGGCAGAACGCGGATCAGGCCGACGAGCCCGACCGCCGTTGCTCCCCCTTCGTTGTAGGCATAGACGGCAAGGGCGACGATGAACGCCCAGTACGCGGTGATCGCGGCGGCCCACGACAGCTCGACCCGCCGCAGCCTCGGATTGGTGACCACCGACCGAAATGCGTCGAGCGACTCCCGCAACCGCTCCCGGAAGGAGGCAAGCACAGGCGAACAATTGCACCTATTGTGTTGGTGCAGGAAACGAGGGAAGATTCCTAGACCGAAGCCCGTCTAGTGGGCACAGGATTCCGCGCAGACGGGTGCGGGACGAAAGGAGGAAACGCAATGAGTGACAAAGAGCAGTACGGCGGCGACAAAGAGGCTTGGGAAGGCGAGAAGGAGGCGTACGACGGCGACGTCGAGGGCCACGGCTTCACGCCCCCTGCTGCGGCCGAGCGCGCCAAGGATGCTCCCGACACGGACGAAGAGCCGGACGTCGAGGGCCACGGCTTTACGCCGCCCGCGCAGGCCGACTTCTAGATCTCCAAAGAGAACCGATTGAACGAGGGCGGCTCAGCCGCCCTCGTCGCGTCTGAGGACTTCCTCGACCGCGCCGAGCAGCTTGAGACCGGCCTCACGACGCTCCTCGTCGAGCTCCTGAACCGTCTCCGCCAGCCTGGCCACGATGCCGGCTTCCTCCCCGCTCTCGCCGAGAACGGCCTCGGCCCGGCGGGCACGTTGCAAGAGGCTGAGCGCGATCGCCGCCTGGTTGGCGAAGAGCCCAAGGAGGTCCATCTCGACGAGTGAGAACTGCGCGCGCTGAGGCCGATCGAGCACCTCGAGCACGCCGAGGGACTGCTCGTCGTGGAGCAACGGCACCGCCATCAGTCCCTTCGGCACGTAACCGGTGCTCTCGGCGACGTCTTTCGAGAAGCGTGGATCCTCGGTCACGTCCTCGATCACGAGCGGCTGACGGGTCACGAGCACCCAGCCGGCGACGCCGGTGCTCGACGGGAAGCGCTGGCCGACGAGCGTCTCCGCGCCTTCGCCGGCAACCGCCTCGAAGACGAGCTCGTCCGTCCCCTCGTCGTAGAGGAAGATCGAGGATGCCTTCGCATTGAAGATCGCCCGCGCCACGTCGACGATCGACTGGAGGAGCGACCGGAACAGCTCCTCCGAGCCGCCGACACCTGCTGCGACCGCAGCCTTCAGATCCTCGGTCATCGTCCACCTCCGACGTTCGTCGAGATCAGGTAGAGAACGCTTTTCAGCTGGAACGGGGTCAGCTCGGGATGCTTGGCCAGCACGAGCGTGCAGAGCCCGGACATATGGGGCGTGGCGAAGCTGTTGCCGGTGCAGCGGATGCGGGCGCCGCCCATCCAGGCGACCTCGACGTCGACCCCGCGCGCGAAGAACTCGACCGGCGGGGAGGGGTTGTAGAAGAACGTGAACGGATCGTGCTCCTCGTGGCTCCCGACCGAGATGACGGAGGAAAAGCGCCAGGGGTAGCTCTCCACGGGCATGTTGTGCGCCGAGGCGACGAGCACTGTGCGGCGGAAGTACGCGGTGTCCGTGAGCTCGTGGAGGATGCCCGTGAACTGCTTCTTCGTCGTCGAGAGGCTCATGTTGATGACGTCGAAACCTTGTTCGATCGCCCACCGCAGGCCGGCGAGCAGGACCCCCCCGCTCCCGGTGAAGCCGGCGCCCAGCACGCGGACGCTGACGAGCTCGCAGTCGGGAGCAAAGCCTCGGACGATGCCCGCGCAGGCCGTGCCGTGGCCGCAGAGGTCGCCCTCAGTGTCATCCTCGACGACGACCTCGTCGTCGGCGCCGATCGAGACCGCAACCGAGCGCTGAACCTCGCCGACGAGTGGATGCGTTGTGTCCACACCGCTGTCGAGGATGCAAACGCGCACGCCCTGTCCGGTCGAATCGCCCCAGGCCCAGTCGCGCGTGACCTCGCTCGGCCACTCGACGGGGAGGGCGATGCTGTCCGCCGTGCCCGCCGGAAGGCTCCAGGCGGGGCGAAGCTGTGGTGCTTGCTCCTCGTCCTTCTGCGACTCTGGCTCTCCCACAACGATCGATGCTACTGGGCTGCCGCCAGCGCGCGCTGCGAGGCTTCCTGCGCGATCCCGACGAGAGCCTGCACGTGCCGCACGCGCAGATCGTCTCCGGTTGTGCCCAGATTGACCTCGACGAGCTTTGCCGCCGCCCGGGCACCCGCCTCGGCGAAGACCGCCGCCGCCGCCGCGTCCGGGCGCACCTCGGGGTTCCCGTGCTGGACGAGCAGTGCCGCGAGACAGGCGAGATCTGCGCCGGCCTCGGCGATTTTGATCGGGATCTCGGCGGCCCGCTCGAGTGCGGCCTCCAGCTTCTGGTCGCGGTAACGGGCCTCGACCTGATCTCGGTTCCGAAGCGCGCCCAGGGCCTCCGTGTACACCTTGACGTCGGTCTCCACAAGTGGCGTGACCCTGGCACGGAGGGCCTCCGCCTGCCCGATCACACCGCCGGCCTCATCCCAGTGCTCCTTCGAGGCCCTGGCGACCATGGTGACGAGGCCCGCGGCCATGGCAACGACGATCGCGGCAGCCGAGCCTCCCCCAGGCGCGGGCCCCTCCTCGGCGAGCGTGTCGAGAATCTCGCCGAGCGGCACGGCCATGAGCTCGTCCGCCATTGCGACGGATTCTCTCGCAGCGCGGGAGGACTAGCTAGATGTCCTACCCACAGACGTTGTGAACGCGGCTGATTGGCGGCCGGTCTCTTAGCGAGCTGTGCGGTCTGCGCCGGTTGTAGTGGTTGAGCCAGTGTGGCAGTGCTTGGTTGCGTTGTCGATGTGAGCGGTAGGCGAGGCCGTAGGCCCATTCGCGCGCCATCGTTTGGTGGAAGCGTTCGACCTTGCCATTGGTGCGGGGCCGGTAGGGCTCGGTGGTCAGATGTCGGATCTCGTGGCGGGCGAGCAGCTCGCGCAGTGAGCGGTTCCTGACGTAGCTGAAGCCGTTGTCGGTCATCAGCCGCCTGGCAACGATCCCGTGCTCGCTGAAGAAGGCGAGCGCGCGTTCGACGAAGGTGGTCACCGTCGCCGCCTTCTCGTCAGGGTGGAGCCCGACGTAGGCGAGGCGCGAGTGGTCGTCGACGATCGCGTGCGCGAAGTCGTAGCCGACCCTGGTCTCGGGGCGCATCCAGTTGCGGGAGCGCTGCGAGCGGTCGCCGGTCACCTTGTGCCCGGGCCGCAGGAAGCGCGCGTAACGGCTCGTGTCCATGTGCAGCAGATCGCCAGGGCAGGGCCACTCGTACCTGTTGGCCGGCTCCTTGGCCGCTCGCGGGGGGCGGGAGATGCCGGCCCGGCGGAGCACCTTCCAGACGGTCGAGTGCGCGAAGCCGGTTGCGCCAGCGACCAGTCTCGGCCCCCAGCCGGTCGCCCGGCGGCACGCGCAGATCGCGTCCTCCAGCTCCGGCGCCAGCTGGCGCGGCGAGCTGCGCGGACGGCTCGAGCGATCGAACAGACACGACAAGCTGCGGCGCGCATCCTCGCCCGCCTCCAGCCAGCGGTGCCACCAGCGATGCGCCGTCGCCGGCGAAACGCTGAAGGCGGCCGCGGCCGCCTTCAGCGACAGCCCGCCTTCAATCGCGTGCACCAGCGCAAGCCGCCCGGCCAGACCGAGCTTGGCGTTAGCGTGCAGATACATCCGAGCCCTCCTTCGAGAGTGAGTCGTGGCAGACCCACACACTCGAAGGAGGGCCGGATAGAACCCTCAGCTGTTCACAAGCTCTGTGGGCAGCTCAGCTAGAGGGACAGCCGGGCGCGAACGGCTTCTGCGAGCGCCGGATGCGGCTCGTACCCCGCACCTTCTAGCGCGCGCTCGAGATCCGCGATCAAAGCGTCACGGAAAGCCTGGTCGGCGCGGGCGCGCTCGACGATGTCGTCCAGACCTCGCCGTGCGAGCGGAATCTCCTGCGCTGCCTGTACCCAAGCCCGGGGGGGCGTGGGAAGGGCTCGCAGCCGTTCGGCCAAGATTTCCTCGTCGTAGTCGCGCATAAGTCGTCACCCTCCAGACTCGACAGCGGCCGGATTTCTTCCCTCCAGCTCGCGGCGGAGTTTCACCAAACAGCGGGAGATGCGACTGGCGATCGTGCCCGGAGGCAGATCGAGCGCTTCCCCGATCCCCCGGTAGCTCTCGTCCTGGGCGAAAAACCGGTCGAGGATCTCGCGGCAGTCGTCCGACAGCAGGTCCAGGGCCTCATGCACGACAAGCGCTTCGTCGAGTCTGGTGATCGTGTCGTCGACGTCCCTGGGCTCGGGCAGGTCGCCGACTTGTTCGCGAGCGCCCGAGCGGATCGTGTCGAGACAGAGCCGGCGGGTGAGCTGGGCGAGCCAGGGGCGAATGGCCGAGTCGTCGCGGAGCCGGTTCAGATGCTCGTAGGCGCGCGCGAAGACCTCCTGAAAGACGTCCTCTGCGTCCGCTTCCGAGAGTCGAAAGGCCTGCACGGAGATTGCATACACATAACGGGAGAAGCGATCGACGAGCTCGCGCCAGGCGTCGTCGTCGCCCGCACGGCATCGTGCAACGAGCTGTGCGTCGGTTTCGACAACGTGCATGACTCGAATCAAAGCGCAACCGGGCGCCAGAGGGAAGCGCCGCCGCTCCTAGAGCAGGATCCGCGCGGCCAGCTCCGGCGAGCAGCCGAACTTCCGCGTCAGCGACCGCGCCAGCTCGAGATCGACATGCTTCGCGCGCGCGATCTCCGTCGCCTCCTCGACCCCGTATCCGTGCCCGAGGAGCTGCTCGAAGCGCCACGCGAGCAGGTCAAGCTCTTCACGCGTCAGCTCGTCGTTGGGATCGAGCGTGTCGAGGATCGCAAACCCGAGCTGGAGGTCGGTAAGGTCGTCGGCAGGAGTCATGTCCCCCCTCTTTCGGCCGGTGGGGCTGTGGACTTGATGGGCCGCTGTAGCCTCTCGCCCGTGGAAACGGGGCTTCGCGGCAAGCGCGTGCTCGTCACGGGCGCCTCCGGGGGCATCGGCTCCGCCTGTGCCCGCGCCTTCGCGGCGGAAGGCGCTTGTGTTGCGCTGCATTTCCATCTCAGCCGGGAGCGAGGCGAAGCACTCGCGGAGGAGCTCGGCGGGGTGCCTTTGCTCAGAGCCGACCTGACGCGAGAGAATGAGGTCGACGAGCTCTTCGCGCAGGCCGTGGCGGCGCTCGGAGGCCTCGATGTCTGTGCCGCAGTCGCCGGCAAGTGGCCAGAAGAGGACGTCCCGGTGTGGCAGCTGCCGCTCGCGCGCTGGGAGGAGACGGTTCGCGGAAACCTGACGCTCACCTACCTCACTGCGCGTGCCTTCCTGCGCGAGGTCGAGCGGACGGGTCACGGCAACCTCGTCCTCATCGGCTCGACCGCAGGACTCTTCGGCGAGGCCGGGCATGCGGACTATGCGGCGGCCAAGTCGGCTCTCGCCCACGGCTTCCTGCTCAGCTTGAAGAACGAGATCGTCCGAATTGCCCCGCTGGGGCGCGTCAATGCCGTCTGTCCCGGCTGGACCGAGTCCCCGATGACGCGCTCGACCCTTACCGATCCCAATCTCGTGCAGCGCGTCACGCAGACGATGGCCCTGCGCAAGGTCGCCCGGCCGGTGGACGTCGCGCGCCAGGTCGTCGTCCTCGCCTCGGACGAGCTCTCCGGCCACCTCACCGGTCAGGTCGTGACCGTTGCGGGCGGGATGGAGGGACGTGTCGTGCACCGGGACACGGGGTGAAGAGAACCTATGGCTCGCCCGGAGCGCCGCCCTGGGCTCCCGCCGGGACGTGAGCGGCCGCGCCGCACTGGCACTCCGCACCGTTCTGCCGAGGGACGCTGACGGCCAAAAAGGGCGGAGCGACGGGCAAAACCCGTCGCTCCGACTCCAAGGTGCCGCAGGAAAGCTTGCCGTCAGTCCCGTGGCGACGAAAGGAGTACTTGGGGTGTCGGCACCGTGCACCACGGACTTGAGCTCCGGAACGCCAGAGCGGGCCGCCGCCCGGCCCGCTCTGACATCTCCGAAGAGAACCGCAGTGGTATCGAGTGGCCCCAGCCGCATCGGGGCCTGCCTCGTCTTTCCTCCGAGTGGCCCCCGCCGCATCGGGGCCCGCTCGTCTCCCGCAGTGTGTGCCAGAGGGCTCCGCTTGATCTATCCCCTTTTCGCGGTTGACTGCGGTTGTTCACTCAGCACCTCCCCCACTCGTGGGGATGCCTGTCGCGTTTTTTGGAGCACTTTTGCCCCTGATGCATGCGAATTAGTGGGTTAGAGTCGCCGCGGGTGGTGGGTGGATCACTACCCCACCCGGGTGGGGATGTGGGGAATCGCCGCGACGCTTGCTAGGCTCGACTCGCCCATCAAGAGCGGCTGAGGGACTCGGCCCTGAGACGCCGCAGCAACCGGCCCCCGGGTGTGGTGCTACCGCCGAGAGCGATGGAGGTGACCTCGATTTCCCAACAGCGCGAGATCCATGTCCCGGCCGGGCGCCGGAAGTAGGCGCGCCGCCGGTGGCCAACCGCTTCGTCGAACGGCTCACGACGGGCCCGGCGCTCGTCGCCGACGGGGGCATGGGCGTCCTCGTCTCGAGCGCCGTCCCTCGCGTCCGCACACCTGAAGAGGCGAACCTTCGCGCGCCCGAAGCCGTCGTCAAGCTCCACGTCGGCTTCATCCAGGCCGGTGCGGACCTGATCGAGACGAACACCTTCGGCGCCAACCGGCGCAAGCTCGCCGCGAATTTCCTCGAAGACGAGCTCCACGAGATCAATAGCACCGCGGTCAAGCTCGCCCGCGAGGCCAGAGAGATCGCCGGGCGCGACATCTTCATCGCCGGCTCGATCGGCCCGCTCGGCGAGCCCGGCGGCGTCCCCGCCGACGAGAGGACGCAGATCTTCGCCGAGCAGGCGGCAGCGCTCGAAGGACGTGGAGTCGACCTCTTCGCCGTCGAGACCTTCTTCGAGCTCGAGGAGCTCGAGGCCGCGATCGGAGCAGTGCGCAGCGTCTCTTCGTTGCCGATCCTGGCCATGCTGACCTTCGACGCCGGTGGGGAGACGCTGTCCGGCCTCACCGCGCGCGCGGCAGCCGAGCGCCTTCGCGAGCTCGACGTCGCCGCGGCGGGCGCGAACCACGGCGCCGGCATCCAGGCCGCCCTCGCGGCGCTGGGCGACATGGGCGGCAACGGCCTGCCGCTCGCGGCGATGCCCAACATCGGGCTGGCCAGCATCGCCGGCAACCGCATCATCTACCCGCACGCCACGCCCGACTACTTCGCCGAGTTCGCAGCGCACGCACGCAACCTGGGTGCCCGCGTGATCGGCGGTTGCTGCGGAACGACTCCGACCGAGATTGCGGCCATCGCCTCGGCGATCAAGGAGAAGCGCGAGCCGACCGCGCCGCTTGTCTTCGCCGAGCGCGAGGTCGTCGTCGCCGTGCCCGAGCACCGGGAAGAGACCGAGCTCGCGCGAGCCTTCCGCGAGCAGGAATGGGTGCTCTCGGTACAGGTCGACCCGCCACTCGGGGGCAGCTACAGCGGCATGCTCGAGGTCTCCCGGACGCTCAAGGAGTCAGGGAAGGCGGGATTCATCGACATCAACGACAACGCGACGGCGAGGGCCGCCGCCAGCGCGCTGATGCTCGCGGTCGAGATCGAGCGCGCGGTCGAGATCGAGACGATCCCTCACCTGACGACCCGCGACGCGACGATCATGGGCCTCGAGTCACAGCTGCTCGGCGCTCACGCGTGCGGAATCCGGAACGTGCTCGCCGTGACGGGCGACCCACCCGAGGTCGGCGACTACCCCGGATCTCGGGGTGTCTACGAGATCGACGCGATCGGGCTCACACAGCTGATGGCGCGCCTCAACCGCGGCGAGGACTACAACGGCCGCTCGATCGACGCCGCCACCTCGTTCTTCATCGGCGTCGCAGTCAATCCCTCGGCGGACGACCTCGAGACCGAGCTCGAGCGTTTCCACCAGAAGGTCGAGACGGGCGCGCAGTTTGCGATGACCCAGATCGTCTTCGACCTCGAGTACATGGACCGCTTCGTCGAGCGCCTCGGAGGCGAGTGGCCAATCCCCGTGCTCGTCGGCATCTTCCCCGTGTGGAGCCATCAGCTCGCGCTGCGGCTGCACAACGAGGTGCCTGGCATCGTCGTCCCTGAGCACATCCTCGAGGCGCTCCGCACCGCCGGCCCCGGAGCGGCCGAGGTCGGGATGGAGCTCGGTCGGAAGCTGCTCGCAGGCGCGCGCGAGCGTGCGCAGGGCGCGTACGTCGTCGCGCCCTTCAGGCGGCCGCTCGGGATTCTCGACCTCCTCGACGGCTAGGGCGCGCAGGGCCCGGTCGAGACCGGGCCACTCGCCGAGGCGAGCGCGCGCCGCACGAGCGAGGACGGAACGCCGAAACCGCCGCGCCCCTCGGTTCGCGCCGCGAAGACAGTCGCCTGCACGGCTCCCGTCGCGTCAACGGCGGGGCCGCCCGAGTCACCGTGCCGAACGACCCCGCTGAAGCTCGTTACCGTGCGCAAGACGGGCCCTCGTCCATACGCGTTCAGGCTCATCACGGTCGCAGTAGTGCCGATCCGGCCGGAAACGGCTTCGAGGGGACCGTTCTCCGGATAGCCGAGGATGGCGACGGTCGCTCCCGGTCGTGGATCGACCAGCCGGAGGGCGCGCTCGCTCAGCCCCGGCGCGCGCAGCACGGCGAGGTCGTTGCGCGCGTCGAAGGCGATCGCGCGTGCCGGCAGGCGTCCACCCGAGAGTGGGAGTACGGTCGTGTCCTGCCCGCCGGCGACGACGTGCGCGGCGGTGACGACGATTCCGCGTCCGGCCACCCACCCGCTCCCCTCGACGCCGAGACCGCAAGCCGTGCCCAGTATCCGGACAACGCTCGGGGCTGCTCTTCGGGGGCCGTCCGCCCGGAGCACTTGCGGATTGGGCGGCTGCGCCGGCAGGCGCGGCCCCGTGAGCACCGGGAGCGGGTCGATGCGGGCGAGCGCGTGGAGGAACCTCCTCGGGGGGACGATCGAGTTCAGCTTGCGGAGGACGACCGAGCGCTGGATCTCACGCCGGAGCTTCGTTTGGCCCGGGAGCTGGAGCCCGACCGCTCCGAGCACCCAGACGAGGGCGAGACCGGTCAGCGCTCCGGCGATGAGCCCGCCGGCCGAGTCGAGCGCGCGCAAGCTGGAGAAGCGCAGTCGCGAGCGGAAGCTCGCACCGGCCGCACTCCCGAGGGCTTCGAGGAGCATCGCGAGCCCGGCGGCCCCGGCGAGCGCGATTAGCGGCGAATACGGCGATCCCGCCCCGCGGTCGAGCAGATGCGAAGCGAGGCGGCCGCCGAGAATCGCCCCGCCGACGAGTCCCGCGAGCGAGAGCCCGCTCCAGACGAAGCCCCGTGCTGCTCCGGCCAGCGCGGCGAACCCAGCGAGCCCGAGTGCAACCCAGTCGAGGCCGGTCACCGCCGTTTAGGCTAACTGTGTGAACGGCCCAGAGCTCCAGGAGTTCATCAACCGCTACAACGCAGCCTGGAACGACCACGACGTCGAGGCGATCGTCTCCATGCACACCGACGACTCGGTCTTCGAGAACCACACGACCGGCGACGTGAACATCGGCAAGGATGCGATCGGCCGCGCGGTCACCAGCATCTTCTCGGTCTTCCCCGACCTGAACTTCGAAGCGCGCAGCCAGTACATCCGCGACGACCTCGTCGTGCAGGAGTGGACGGCGCGCGGAACGCACGAAGGGCCAATGACCCGCTCCGGGATCAAGGTGGAACCAACTGGCCGCAAGGTCGAGTATCGCGGCATGGACGTGATCCCGATCAGAGACGGCCTCGTCGCCCGCAAGGACGTCTATTCGGACGGAGTCACGCTCCTGCGCCAGCTCGGCCTGACGGAAATCTCCTAGCTAGACTAGGTCGACCCGGGGGCGTAGTTCAGTTGGTTAGAACGCCGGCCTGTCACGCCGGAGGTCGCGGGTTCGAGTCCCGTCGCTCCCGCTCAGACCGCTCTG
The DNA here is from genome assembly GCA_036395295.1 of Gaiellaceae bacterium. Taxonomy (GTDB): domain Bacteria; phylum Actinomycetota; class Thermoleophilia; order Gaiellales; family Gaiellaceae; genus VAXT01. The sequence continues at coordinate 31,711 of DASWDJ010000103.1, forward strand.
CGCCGATGACGGCAGCGGCCCAGGATCAGGCTGGGCGCATCGTCGACCGCCCGCAGCTCGGCCGCGCGGAGTCGCCCTGTTCGCAAGGATGGAAGCTCGCCGGCCGCTCGTTCGTTGAAGTAGGCGCTACGCGTGTGGTGCTGAGATCGAGCAACTCACAAACCCGGAAAACGCCCAAGACGCCGCAGCCGCACGGTCGCATAGGTCGTGGTACACGCTCGCCAATGTGAAGGAGGACACGATGACGGATCACAAGATCGAAACACGCGAAGAGTGGCTGGCTGCGCGTGAGGCGCTCCTCGTTCGTGAGAAGGAGCACACGCGGCTCGGCGACGAGATCGCGCGGCAGCGCCGCGAGCTCCCCTGGGTCCCTGTGGAGAAGGAGTACCGCTTCGACACCGTGGACGGTTCACGCAGGCTGGCGGAGCTGTTCGACGGCCGCTCGCAGCTCATCGTCTACCACTTCATGTTCGGGCCTGGCTACACCGCGGGCTGTGCGACCTGCTCGTCGACGGCGGACAGCTTCAACGGCGTGCTCCCGCACCTCCAAGCCCGCGACGTGACGATGATCTGCATCTCACGCGCCCCGCTCGAGAAGCTGCTCGCCTACCGCAGGCGGATGGGCTGGAGCTTCAACTGGGCCTCCAGCTACCAGAGCGACTTCAACTTCGACTTCGGCGTCTCCGCCGCCGACGCGTCTACGCACGAGGTCGTGCCGCTCCTCGAGGCCAACGAGGTGGCAGCGTTTCCGATGCTAAGCGACGAGCGGGTCCGCGACAGCCTGCCGCCGATCGTCACCCAGAACGCCGCCGCAACTGGCACGGACGTCGTCGGCTACTTCTCCGAGGGGCATGGAGCAAGCACGTTCGCGCGTGACGGCGACAGCGTGTACCACTGCTACTCCAGCTACGCCCGCGGCACGGAGTTCCTGATGGGCTACTACGCGGTCCTCGACCGGACGCCGAAAGGCCGCAACGAGGGCGACGAGATGTGGCTGCGCCGCCACGACGAGTACGGCTCGTGAGCCTGACCTGACCGATGTGACGCTCGCCGTCATCCGTTGGCCGTCTCTGCAGGGGCACGGGGAGCGGGTCGGAGAGCTGAGCATGGGGTGACGCGGTCGCGCTCGCCCTCGACGCTGCTTGAGCGGCGTTACGTCCGGATCTCGATGCGGTGTCGTTGCTGGGCGAACCCCCGTCGCTCCCGTCTCTTTAAGTGCCTGCAAATAGGCACGTTGCGTTGTCTTATCAGACGGCTCAACTCCCTTCGTGGCCCAATCCCGTGGCCCAAACGATTGGCTCAAAGTGCCTGCAAAATCGGCATTTGCGATCTTGTGCCAGGCCGCACGACCAAGGTCGGATCAGGCGGATATGCGGCCTGACGCGCCGTCGCGTCATAGGTCCGATCGGCGACCCGATCCTTGAGACTCAGGCGGGCTCGGGATCGACATCGCAGGAGTTCCCCAAGCCGCGCGCGGACGAGGTCGTGCAGGCGGCCGATGTCGTGATCCTCGCCCACCGGATGACTCCGCCGCGGAGAGGCAGAGGTTCGTCTCAGTGGTCTGGCTCGCGCGCACGTATGTGGGTGTGGACACACGTGCCCCTCCGCAGAAAGCAGGCGCGAGTTCGGCATCGGCGTGGACGACTGCGTTTCGTCCGGAGCGGGAGCGGGCCAGGCCGCAGCGGATTCCCGTTCACCTCGGGAAGGAGGCATCTCTGCGCGCGGCTGGACTAGCACTATTCGATGCATTACGGTCGGCCGGTGACTGAGGCCGTGATGACAAAGGGGCTGTGGTCAGGGCCTGGTGAGGGCGAGCACATCTGGTTCGTGGGCTCTCTCGTGACGATCAAGGTCCCCGGCGATGCGGTTGACGGCAGGTGCGCGATGCTCGAGTTCCTCATGCCCCGCGGTGTGTCACCGCCGCGGCACTACCACCGAAGCGACGAGCTCTTCACCATGCTGGAGGGCGAACTCACCTTCGTCGCCGGCGACCAACGATTCACAGGCGAGCCCGGCTCCGACTGGGTTGTCCCCGGAGGCGCTCCGCACACCTTTAGGGTCGAGAGCGACACCGCCCGCCTCGTCGCTGTCTACGCCCCCGCCGGCCTCATGGAGGATTGCTTCCGGAAGGCCGGTTTGCCGGCGGATGCGGCGACCCTGCCGCCGCCCGATGCTCCGGCTCGACCGATGGAGGTCATCGAGGAAGTCATGCGCACACACGATCATCACAACGTTGGGCCGCCGCTCGGACCAGACGACTAGCCTCGACTGATCGCGTCGGGGTCCCACCGGGCCGTAGCGCTTTCGTAATCCCATCACAGCGGACGTCTCGGCGACGACTCGACGCGCGTCCCGCCTGGGACGAAACGCAGTCGTCCGCGCCGGTACTGACCTTCCACCTGCTTTCGAACAAGATCGTCCTCCACCGCCGCCAGCACGACCCGCAGACCAGGGACTACATCGCCAAACGGATCGCCGAGGGCAAAAGCCGCCGCGACGCCACCCGAATACTCAAGCGCTATCTCGCTCGCCACTTCTACCGGCTACTTCAAGACCAGGAGCCGCTGATGGCTTGACAGGTCATAGATGACATGTGGTGGGGCCTCCTCGGCACAGGCGTGTTAGGCCACGCGGGTCATCAAGACCGCGGAGCTCGAGGAGGTCCCCATGCAGATCGTAGGCGCGTTGGATGTACACCGCCGTCAGATCACTTTCAAGACCTTGGCGCTGGCGAGCGGGGAGAGCTCGCGTGGGCGAATCAGCCCGGCCGCCCGTGAGCCGCTACGCCAGTGGCTTGAGCGGTTCGACGGTTTGGAGGGCGAGTTTGTGCTCGAAGGGACGACGGGCTGGCGGTTCGTGGTCGAGGAGATCGAGCGTGCCGGCCATGTTGCGCGTCTCGCCGATCCCGCTGAGACCGCCGCCAGGCGCGGCCGCAAGCGGCGCGCGAAGACCGACGACGCCGACTGCGATCTGCAGCTGAGGCTGCTGCATCGCCGGCGAGCTGCCGGAGGCGTGGATCCCGCCCGTGCAGATCCTCGAGTTGCGCACCCGCGTGCGCTTGCGCAAAACGTTGATCGATCAGCGCACGGCCTGGCTGCAGCGGCTGCAGGCGCAGCTCTTCCACCAGGGCGTGCCGCCGGGCTTGAAGCCGGGCACCGCTGCCGGACGGGACGCGCTTGCGAGCGTCGAGTTGTCTCCCGCAGGCCGCGAGGCCGTCGAGCTGTGCTTGCGGATACTCGACCAGCTCGAGCGTGAGCTGGTGCCGATCGACGGCGCGCTGCGGGCCTTCGCCCGCCGGCAGCCGGGCTGCCGTGCATTGAGCGGGCAGCTCTATGGTGTCGGCGCGGTAACGGCGACGGCGATCCTCGCCGAACTGGGCGATGCGCGCCGCTTCCACAGCTCCGATGACGCCGTCCGTCACTGCGGCCTCGACGTCACCGTTTGGCAGTCCGATCGAAAGCGCGCCGCCGGCCACCTCTCGCATCAGGGTCCGTCGCTTTTGCGTTGGGCGTTGTTTGAGGCCGCCCAGTGCGCCGCCCGGCGCTCCTCACCCGACCACGCCTACTACCTGGACGTCGCCAAGCGGATCGACCACAACCGCGCCTGCCTCTCGGTCGCGCGCAAACTCTGCCGGCGCGCCCACCACATCCTGCGCGAGCTCGGCGACGACGCACTCGCCCCGAGCGAGCCGCCGAGAGCAAAGCTCGTCGACGCTGCCGCCTGAGGTGATCACCGCGCGCTCGCCCATCATCAGACCGATGCCTTGCGGCCGGCTCCCGCAATGCTCCCGCCGCCAACGCCCTCCGCGCTGGCCGGCCTCCATAGACCGAGCGGCCGCAACCTCGCGGGAACACCCCATCAATCATCTCGTCGCCGGACACGATCCGCGCACCTAGATAAGGCTGGGCGCCCGCGCGCACCAACACGCTTCACGACAGAAAGGTGGAACACATGCCGAAGGCTTGACCCCGAGCACCACCACAGATAAGGAGCAACGCTGGCCCACGCGAGTCGCCTGAGCTTCAGGAATCGACCGCGCCGCTCAGGAAAGCACGCGCTCGAGCGCCGCGCGGTCCGTGGCTCGCCGTGCGGGCAGCACGAACTCGACCGCAGGTCGAGCAGCGGACGGAGCCGTCGGAGGGATGTTCGTCCTCAGCCTTGCGGACCTCGTGTGGACGCCCACTGGTTTAGCTCGACCCAACCGACGATGCTCTGCGATCGGCGAGACTCGGTCTGAATGGGGCTCACGTTGCGGGAGGTACGGGACGAGGATCTGCCGCTGCTGTTCGAACAGTGGGCGGATCCAGTCGCCGCACACATGGCCGCCTTTACGGCGCCCGACCACATGGACCGGGACGCATTCGAGCGCCGCTGGTCGAGGCTACGAGCCGACGAGACGGTGCTCACCAGGGTCATCGTCGTCGACGACGAGGTTGCCGGAACAATTGGGTCCTGGGGGGAGCCCGGTGAGCGC
>DASWDJ010000104.1:0-4177 GCA_036395295.1 Gaiellaceae bacterium
GACCCGGGAACGCGGTCGAGCTGGCCGAGACACCGGTGTTCGACGGTCTCTGGCGGCGGTATCCACACACGACGCTCGAGGCGTCGGGAACCGCGGTCGGGTTGCCGGAGGGCCAGATGGGAAACTCGGAGGTCGGGCACCTCACGATCGGCTCGGGCCGCGTGCTGTTCCAGGACCTCCAGCGCGTCAACCGGGCGATCGAGACCGGCGAGTTCTTTGACAACGGGGCGCTGAAGGGCGCCTTCGAGCGGGCCAAGGAGCGGGGTGCCCACGTCCATCTGCTCGGGCTCGTCTCCTACGGCGGCGTGCATTCGCACATCGACCACCTGCGCGCGCTGCTCGAGCTCTCGCGCCGGCAGGGACGGGAGGACGAGACCTGGATCCACGCGTTCACGGATGGGCGGGACGTCTCCCCGCACTCGGCGGTCCGGGACCTCGCCGAGCTCCCGACCGACCGAATTGCCACGGTCAGCGGCCGCTACTACGCGATGGACCGAGACGGCCGCTGGGAGCGAACAGACAAGGCCCTGGCCGCCATCGTGGGGTCGGCCGCCATCCTGGGGTCTGACCCCGATCAAACGTGTGACGATCCTGTTGCGGCTGTGCGCCGCAGTTATGAGAAAGATGTCACCGACGAGTTCATCGAGCCGGTCGTCGTCGAAGGGCGCCCGCGGCTCGGGCCAGACGACTCCGCGATCTTCTTCAACTTCCGCCCCGACCGCGCCAGGCAATTGACCGAGCGCCTCTTGGCGTCACGATTCGACTTGACGACGGTGACGCGTTACCGCGACGACTTCGACTGCCCGATCGCCTTTGAGGAACAGGAGGCGCACGAGACGATGGCCGAGGTCTGCGCCGAGCACGGCATTCGCCAGCTGCACGTGGCCGAGACGGAGAAGTACGCCCACGTCACCTACTTCTTCAACGGCGGGCGTGAAGACGAATGGGCCGGCGAGCGGCGCATCCTCGTTCCCTCGCCGCGCGACGTGCCGAGCTACGACCACAAGCCCGAGATGTCGGCCGCGCAGGTCGCGGAGGAGCTCGACCGCGCGCTCGCTGAAGACGGGTACGGCTTCGCGATCGTCAACCTCGCAAACCCGGACATGGTCGGACATACGGGCTCGATCCCGGCCGCGGTGAAGGCCGTCGAGGCCGCTGACGCTGCTCTCGGCAGGATCCTCGAGGCGGTGGAGCGGGAGGGAGGCGTCGCGCTCGTGACCGCGGATCACGGGAACGCCGAGCAAATGCTCGACGAAGAAGGCAAGCCACATACCGCACATACGTCGAACCCGGTCCCGCTCGTGATCACGGACAACGACGTTTCGCTACTGGACGGCGGGGAACTGAGCGACCTCGTGCCCACCACGATTTCCCTGCTAGGCCTTGCAAAACCTTTACAGATGTCGGGCCATAATATGATTGTGGAGAGCGAATAGCGGGCTATACTCGGCCACCTTCTCGATGCCCCTCCAGCAACCTGACTTTGGCGTCCTGCGGAAGGCCCAGCGAGGTGACGAGCGGGCTTTCACCCTGATCGTGCGCGCCTACGAGGGACCCGTCTTCAACTACGTCCTGCGGCTCGTCGGCGACCGCTCCCAGGCCGAGGACCTGACGCAAGAGGTCTTCCTCCGGGTTTTCCAGGGCCTCCCCAAGTTCTCGCTGCGCTCGAAGTTCACGACCTGGCTCTTCCAGGTGACGAAGAACCGCGTGCTCGACGAGCTGCGCGCGAACGAGCGCCGCCCGCGGCTGTCGGTCGCACTTGACGACGTTCCACCGCTCGAGGTCCTGGACGCGCCGTTCGAGCGCGTCGAGGCGATGGATGCGATCTGGCGCTCGGTCGGAGATCTGAACGTCGACCTGAAGATGGCTCTGCTCCTACGCGACGTCGTCGGCCTTTCGTACACGGAGATCGCGGACGCGCTCGAGATCACGCTTGCCACGGTCAAATGGCGCATCTACAGGGCGCGAGAAGACGTGCAGATCGCCCTGGCCCGCGAGGGCATCACGTTCGGCGAGGAGCAGCCGCTCCCCTTCGCGCCGAGGAGCCTCACCACCTCGCTTTAGACGCCGTGCGCGAGGCGCTCCGCGAGCGCCTCGGGCAGCTCTCGCTCGCGAATCTCAGCCTGTGTGCGTTCGACGGGATAGGTGACGCGCCGGAACTGGACCTTGCGCGCCTCGAGGTCGAGGTCGATCCAGGCGGCACGTGGATCGCTGTCGCGCGGCTGGCCGACCGAGCCGGGGTTCAGCAGCCAGCGCCCTTCGCTGACGTCCGCCTCCGAGCCGCCGGGTGCGAGCCCACCGCCGAGCTGACCGTCGAGCAGCGCGATCGCGAGCGCCAGGTGGCTGTGGCCGACGAAGACGACGGGCGCCTCGGTCCGCTCGAGCGCGTCGCGGGCGGCCTCCTCCGTGATCACGTATTCCCAGACTGGATCGCGCGGGCTCGCGTGGAAGAGCTGCGCGCCGTCGACCTCGGCCGTAGATGAAAGACGGGCGAGGAAGTCGCGGTTCTCATCGAGCAGCACTGCCTGCGTCCAGCGAGCGCTGACGGCGGCGTCGAGCGCGAAGTCGTCGAGGTCGATGCGGCCGAGCGCCGCGAGATCGTGGTTCCCGACGAGGCAGAGATCGGCCCGCTCCCGGACGATCTCGACCACCTCGTTCGGGCGCGGCCCGTAGCCGACGAGGTCGCCGAGGCACCACGTTCGGTCCGGCGGGTCGGCGTCGATCGCCTCGAGGACGAATTCGAGCGCATGTAAGTTCGCGTGGATGTCGGAGATGACGGCGACTCGCAACGGCCTGTCCTCGCGCTCGGCAACGATAACCCTGCTCGCCGCAGTGGTCTGGATCGTCGGCGCGGCCCTGCTCTGGAGGACGACGGTGCCCGGCGATCTCAGCCTGCCGAAGCTCGATTCCCGGGACTACTTCAGCGCGGCCGAGCTGACTCGAACGGCGCGTTACGAGCGCTTCGTCCGCATCGACCTGATCCTCTCGCTGGTCGCCTCGATCGCAGCCCTGCTCGTCCTCGTTCGCCGTGCCCCGCGGCTCGCCGGCAATACGGGGCTCGGGCCGATCGGGGCCGGGCTGATCGTCGGCATGGTGATGCTGATGGTCCTCTGGGCGGTCGACCTCCCATTCGCGCTGGCCCTACGTGCGTGGGAACAGCATTACGGCCTCGCCAGGGGCTCGTGGATCGAGTGGCTGATCGGGCCCTGGGCGGAACTGGGCGGGGCGGTCGCGTTCGTCATGCTTCAGATCGCAGTCGTGATGGCATTCGCACGGCGCTATCCGCGCCACTGGTGGCTGCCGGTGACACCCCTGTTCCTCGCTCTCGCCGCGCTCTTCGTGTTCGTATCGCCGTACCTGCTCGCCTTCAGCGTCGATCGCCCCAAGAATCCGGAGTTGCGCGCCGACATCCGGCGGCTCGAGCGGGTTGAGCACGTCGAGGGCACCCCCGTGGACGTCGAGAAGGTCAGCGATACGACCACTCAGGCGAACGCGTTCGCGACGGGACTCGGGCCGACGACGCGGGTCGTCCTCTTCGACACGCTGCTCGACGGACGCTTCGCCGCGGGTGAGGTCCGATTCGTCGTCGCCCACGAGCTCGGGCACCTGGCCCGCAAGCACATCTGGAAGGGCCTCGGCTGGTCGATCCTCCTGGCCTTCCCGATCACGTTCTTCCTCGCCCAGGTAACGAGAAGGCGCGGCGGGCTCGGCGATCCGGGCGTCCTGCCCTACGGGGTGCTCGTGCTCGTGCTCGTGAACGTCGCGCTTTCGCCGGCCACGAATGTCGTCTCCCGTCGATTCGAACGGGAGGCCGACTGGTCGGCGCTCAAGGCGACCCGCGATCCCGCCTCAGGGCGTGGGCTTTTCCAGGAGTTCTCGAAAACGAGCCTGCAACAGCCGAACCCCCCGACCTGGGCCTACGTGTTCTTCGACACGCACCCGACGACGATGCAGCGGATCGCGATGACAGAAGCCTGGAAAACGCGCTCGCGCTAGCGCGCTCACGCTTCACTGGGGAACCCCTGGTTCCCCCGTCGGCCCCCTCTCTATGAAGGAGGGCCTGGGGTCAAGTGGGTTGGGCCGGCCATCGCCCAGTCAGGGCGGTCGCGTCGGGTGCGATCTGCGAGCAGCGCTCATCTCTCTATCGCCTCCTCTCGGGAGGATCAGGCTGGATGGG
>DASWDJ010000105.1:0-11081 GCA_036395295.1 Gaiellaceae bacterium
GTTAGCTCACGTTCCTTTGGCGCGCTCGACCCTGCCTGGCGCCCGCCGACGCTCCTACCACGAGCTCGACGCCCGGCCTGTCGCTAGTGCCCCTTCCAGTAATGCCGCCGAGCTCCTGGGTCGCGAGCCCAAGGTGCCGACTGGTCGGCGCCGACCAGAAGAGGCCGTGCCGGCTTTGCCGGCGCGGCCGTCCTACGCCAGAGGCCGCACTCGTCCGCGGCCAAGGCTGGATGAAGCCTTGGCAAGGGCGAGGGTGGGCTCCGGCGCCGCGTGATCGCGGGCCAGAAGCCGGCACTAAGGCATCGCTTGCGATGCGGACCGTGGGAGGCCGTGCCGGCTTTGCCGGTACGGCCGTTTTGTACTGCTGGATGGCGCACTAGCCGAGGGCGCCACGGACGATGAGCACTGCCGCTGTGAAGAGCAGCAGGAAGACGATCGGCAGCGCATAGCGCCTGGCTTCCGCGCGCCAGTCCAACTTCACCAGCCCGCTGCGGCCCAGACCTCGCCCTGGAGCCGGGCTGCCTCGGCGGCCGCGGCCGAGCGCCAGTCGTCGTCGGTCGTCCTGAATGCGTAGAGCACAGAGCGCGAAGCGGCGACGAGAGCGCTCGCAGGGCCGCTCGTGAAAGCCCGGGCAACCTCTGCCGGGCTCGCCCCTTGTGCGCCGACGCCGGGCAGCAGCAGGATCGCGCGCGGCAACAGGCGCCTCGCTTCGCCGACGGCCCGAGGATGCGTCGCCCCGACCACAGCCCCGACACTCGAAAGCCCGTGCTCGCCGACGAGGTCCTCGCCCCATTCCGCGACGAGACGCGCGACGTGCTGCCAGAAGGGCCGCCCGTCCGACAGCGCGAGATCCTGGATGTCGGCCACGCCCTCGTTCGACGTCTTGACGAGGCAGAAGATGCCCGCGCCCTCCCGCCGGCAGGCCGCGAACAGGGGCTCGAGCGAATCGCGCCCGAGATAGGGGCTCACGGTCATCGCGTCGGCGAGCGGATGCTCTCCATCGCGCGGCTCCAGGTACGCGGCGGCGTACGCCCGCGAGGTGGAGCCGATGTCACCGCGCTTCCCGTCGGCGACGACGAGCAAGCCGGCCGTGCGCGCGTAGGCGCAGACGTCCTCGAAGGCGCGCATTCCGTCGGAGCCGAGCGCTTCGAAGAAAGCGAGCTGCGGCTTGACGCCGACCGCATAGGGCGCGACAGCGTCGATCACGCCCCGGCAGAAGCGCTCGTAGGCGTCGGCCGCCTGCGCTCGCCCGAGATGGGCGTCGCCGGCGAGCTCCACCGGCAGCAGGTCACGAACCGGGTCGAGGCCGACGAGGAGCTGGCTGCGCTTCTGCTCCACTGCCTCGGCGAGCCGGTCGCCGAACGTCGCCACGGCTGCCCTCGGTGCAGCCTCGAGCTCTTGCGCCATACGTTCAGCCTACCTCTGAGCCCGGAGAGAACGACGAGGTGCCCTCGGCGTCGCTTGCGATGCCGATGAAAGGCTGCGGCGGCTTTGCCGGCGTAGCCGTCTTAAGCAACGAGGGCCGCAGAAACATGCGGCCCTCGTTCGAAACTTCCGGTGAGGAGGTGCTACATGCCCCCGCCGCTGGCGCCGCTCTTGACCGCCTGCTTCAACTGACTGCCGGCCGAGAACTTTGGAACGGTCGTCGCGGGGATCTGCACCCGCTGCGAGGGATTCCTCGGGTTGACGCCCTGGCGTGCCGCGCGCGCCTGCGTCGTGAACTTCCCGAAGCCTGTGAAGGCGACCTCGCCTCCTTTGCCCAGAACCTCGGTAATCGAGTCCAGGAAGGCGTCCACGGCGTCGGCCGCGTCGCGCTTCGAGAGATTCGCCTTGTCGGCGACCCTGTCGACGAACTCCTGCTTTGTCACGTGCATCCTCCCTCTAATGGTTCCGGTATCCGCCGGACCCTAACAGCCAAGCCGTTTCGGCTCAACCATGCGGTTTTGCGGCGGTTTTCTGCGCTTTGAGCAACTCTCCTGCCCGAAACAGGGGCACCAATCGGGCTCCACGGCGGGCGAGAGCGTCCGCTCCGCCTTCTTCCCGATCGACGACGCAGACGGCAATTCGACATTCCAAACGAGCCTCCCTGAGTGCTTCCAGGGCTTGCAGCGCGGCTCCGCCCGAGGTGACGACGTCCTCGACGAGGCACACGCGCTCGCCCGGCTCGAAGGCTCCTTCGATCCGATTCGCGGTCCCGTATTCCTTCGCCTTGTTACGAACGATCACGAACGGCAGGCCCGAGGAGAGCGAGGCTGCCGCCGCGACGACGACTGCACCGAGCTCCGGGCTGGCAATGCGCACGGCTTCGGGCTCGTGCTCCGCGACTGCGGCGGCAATGTAGTCACCGAGCACGGCTAGCAGGTCCGGCCTGGTCTCGAAGCGATACTTGTCGAGGTAGTAGCTCGAGCGGCGCCCGGAGCGAAGGACGAAGTCACCCTCGAGGTACGCGTGCTCGCGAAGAGCGCCGGCGAGCTCTTCGCGCGTCACGACCGAGCCGCGCGGATCGCGTCGCGCGCCAACGGCAACAGACGGGCCGCCTGGGGCGAGTCACCCTCGACCGAGATCATCGAGCCGTCAGGAAAGTAGAGGTCGACGCGTTCCGCCCTACGACCCCGTCTGGCATAGAGCCCGACGCCGAGCATGGAGCCGGCGGCGAGCAGCAGCGCGAGAAGCCTACGACGACCCACTCGTCTTCGCCCGCTTCGGCTTCCGCTCAGCGGCCGTGCGCAAGGCACTTTTGAGGTCGTAGAACACGAGGCCCGCGGTGGGCTCCGGCCCGGCGATGGCCGCGATCAGCCGGTTTCCGTCGCGGACGACGAAGAGGCTGCCCTCGGCGGTCGCGGCCTCCAGTTGCGCGAGCTCACCCTTTCGCATCTGCTCGGCTGCCTCGAGGAGCGCCCGCGCCGAAGAGGCGAACCGGGCAGCAGCCTCGTCGGGGAGGGTGGAGGCGGCAACGGCGCCGTCCCGATTGAAGAGAACTGCGGCTTCGACCTGCGAGGAAATCTCGGTCAGTTCGGCAAGTGCGGTCTCAGCCTTCGTCATCGAAGAGCAAAGCTAACAGCCGAGGCCAGGAGGGTCTGGCGGAATACTGCTCGTTGCTGGGGTGCGATGGTCGTTCCGAGGCAAGGACGCAGGGAACCCCAATGCTTTTCAGCATTGGGGTGACTGAGGACGCGGCCTCGGGGCGAGCAGCGCGCCCCGGCGACACAGGCCGTATTTCGTCAGACCCTCCTACGGACTAGCCTCCCCCTATGCGCCAGGTCTTTGCGAAGTTCTTCGCCGACCGTGGCACGCACCTCGCGGCCATGATCGCCTACTTCGCGCTCCTGTCCTTCGTGCCGCTGCTCTTTCTTGCGCTGGCGTTGCTCGGGCTCGCGGGGCGCGCCGACGAGTCGAGCTTCCTCGTCACCGAGCTGAACAAGGCCTTCCCGACGAGCTCAGTCGACAGCATCCTCCACGTCGTCCGCTCAATCCAGAACAACGCGGCCACCCTCGGAGTGATCGGCGCCGTCTTCGTCGGCTGGACGTCGCTCTCGCTCTTCAGCGTGCTCGAATCGGCGTTCAACATCGTGTACGGGAAGCCGAACCGGTCCTTCCTGCACGGAAAGCTGATCGCCGTGCTGCTGCTCGTCGGCTCGCTCGTGACACTCTTCGTTGGCCTGCTCGTGGGCTCGGTGGGCTACGAGGTGCTGAAGCGCTTCGCCGGTGATGCTTTCGGCAACGACTACGTTGCTTACGGCGCCTCGATCGTGATCTCGACCACGTCCGTGTTCGTCTTTCTCTTCTCCGTCTACTACCTGCTGACGAACGAGAAGCTTACGGTCCGCGAGGTGCTTCCGGGAACGATCGTGGCCACGATCGCGCTCGAGGCGAGCTTCCAGGTGCTGCCGCTCTACCTGCGGCTGTCGAAGAACGTGATCGCGTTGCAGGCGCTCGGCGCGCCGGCGCTGCTACTCGTGTGGCTCTACGTGATGGCGAATGTGATCGTCTTCGGCGCCGAGGTCAACTGGTGGATCGCCCGCGGGCGGCGTCAGGCGATCGAGCTCGAGGAAGCGGCGGCGGGACTAGCCTAGGCTCGCGAGGAACGCCCTCGCCGCTCTGGCGCGATGGGAGTGCTCCCGCTTCCACTCGTTCCCGAGCTCGGCCACGGTGCGCTCTTCGCCCTGGGGGACAAAGACGGGGTCGAAGCCGAACCCCTCGCTTCCGCGGGCCTCTTCGGCGATCCGTCCTTCGAGGATGCCCGTCCCGCGAACCTCATGTCCCTCTGGTGAGACTGCGACGAGCTCGCTGACGTAGCGCGCGCGCCGGCCCTCGCCCTCGACACCTGCGAGCTCCTCAACCGCCCGCTCGGCCTCCTTCCCGGCCGCCCACCGCGACGACCTGACCCCAGGCCCGCCTCCGAGCGCCTCGATCTCGACTCCCGAGTCCTCGCCGAGGACCCAATGCGCCGGATCCGCGAACGCACGACCGAACAGGGCCTTGGCGCGCGCGTTCTCGTAGTACGACTCGCCCTCCTCCGGCGGGAACTCCTCTGCGTCGAGGAGGTCGAGTTCCCAGCCCGGCAACGCGTGCTGCAGCTCACGCAACTTGTGCTCGTTGGCGGAAGCGAGACTCGCTAGTCGGTCCACCGCACGCCGACCACGGGCTCGAGGCGCATCAGTTCCGCCGTCACAGCCTGCGGCTGGGCGCTCGGGAGCCGGATGTCGAGCAGGACCCGGCGCCGGTCACGGGCCTCCTCGACCTCGAATGCCTGCACAGCGCCGCCGGCCCGCTCCAGTGCCTCGATCAGAATCGCCGGGCTCTCGTTCGGACGCAGCTCGACTTCCAGCCGTTGCTCACCGGGTCGGATGCGGGTGAACATCCGGTGCGCGACGATCCGCAGCGGCCACAGGCTGACGAGGACAACGACGGTGGTGATGACGGCCGCGCTGTAGTAGCCCGCTCCCGCCGCGATCCCGATCGCGGCCACGACCCAGAGGCTCGCCGCGGTCGTCAGCCCGCGCACGGAAAGGCCCTGCCGGATGATCGCCCCCGCACCGAGGAAGCCGATCCCGGTCACGATCTGCGCCGCGATACGCGTGGGGTCGTACGTGACCCCGCTCTTCTGGGAGAAGTGGAAGTCGGTCCAGGCGTAGGCGGAGACGAGGGTGAACAGGGCAGCGCCGACGGCGACGAGGAGGTGCGTCCGCAGCCCCGCCTCGCGCTCTCTGATCTCGCGCTCGGTTCCGACCGCGCCGCCGAGCACGCCGGCGAGCACGACCCGGAGCAGGACCTCGGCCCAGGAGAGGTCAGGCACGGATCGCCCCGACGGCGTCGTGCTGGGCCAGCCCGATCTCCTCGATCCCGCCGGCTGCGAGATCGAGCAGCTCGTCGAGCTGTGCGCGGTCGAGCGGAGCGCGCTCCGCAGTCGCCTGTACCTCGATCAGGCGCCCGTCGCCGGCCATGACGACGTTGACGTCGACCTCGGCCGATGAGTCCTCCAGGTAGTCGAGGTCGAGCAGCGGCTCGCCTGCGACGATGCCGACGGAGACAGCGCCGACCGAGTCCGTCAACGTTCGCCCGAGCCCCACGTGGTCGAGGGCCCGCCGGGCCGCCACATAGGCGCCTGAGATCGCCGCGCACCGCGTGCCACCGTCGGCCTGAAGGACGTCGCAGTCGATCCAGAGCGTTCGTTCACCGAGCGCGTCGAGATCGGCGACGGCGCGGAGAGCGCGCCCGATCAGGCGCTGGATCTCGATCGTCCGGCCCTTCTGGCGCCCCGAGCTCGCCTCCCTGGGAGTCCGCTGGCCGGTCGAGGCCGGGAGCATCGAGTACTCCGCCGTCAGCCAGCCGCGACCCGACCCGGACAGCCAGCGGGGAATGCCCTCTTCGATCGACGCCGTGCAGAGCACACGGGTCTTGCCGAAGGAGATCAGGGCCGAGCCGCTCGCCTGCTCGATGTAGTCGGGCTCGATCTCGAGCGCCCGCAGCTCATCCAGCCGCCGTCCCTCCGCGCGGCTCATGCGGCAGCCGCCTCCAGCTCGGCGAGCGCGACTTGCTCCACGTCACCCAGCGGCAGCTGGAGGAAGCGCTCGCCGAGCGCTTGGAACCGGTCCGGGTCGCCGGTCGTCAGGAAGCGGTAGGTGCCCTCCCGGCTCAGCTCGTTCGCGATCCCCTTCCGCTCGAGCGTCTCGACGACCTCGTGCGCCGTCTCCTCGGCCGAGAAGACGAGAGTCACACCGCGGCCGAAGACGCGCTGGAAGATGGGGCGGATCAGCGGGTAGTGCGTGCAGCCCAGGATGACCGTGTCGACCTCGGCCTGCTTCAGCGGAGTTGCGTATTCGCGCACCGCGGCCACGGTCTCGGTGCCGAAGGGGTCGTCGCTCTCGATCAGCGGCACGAGCCGCGGACAGGCGACCGGGAAGAAGCGGACCCCGGCATCGAGCGTGCGCACGAGCTCGGCGTAGCGTCCCGCCGTGACTGTCGCCTGAGTCGCGAGCAGGCCGACCCGGCGGTTGCGCGTCGCCTGCACCGCGGCATGCGCCTCGGGGGTGATCACGCCGACGATCGGCACGGCGAGCCGCTCCTGCAGCTCGGGCAGAGCCGCCGAGGTGGCCGCGTTGCAGGCGGCGACGATCAGCTTCACGCCCTGGCCTTCGAGGTAGCCGGCGATCTCACCCGCGAAGCGGCGGATCTCGTCGAGTGGGCGCGGCCCATAGGGCAGGCGGGCGAGGTCGCCCAGGTAGAGGAAGTCCTCGCTCGGCATCGTCACGAGGCACTCGTGGAGGACGGTCAAACCCCCCGTGCCCGAGTCGAATACGCCCACCGGCCGCGGATCCATGTCGCGATTGTAGGCTGGCCCCGATGCGACGGCTCGCTCTCGCCCTCGCCGTCCTCACGCTGACGGCGCCGAGCACAGCCTCGGCCTTCTCGAAGACCGACCTCACGATCCGGATGAGCGACGGGGTCGGGATCGCCGCCACCTTTTACGTGCCCGACAGCGCCCCTGCTCCCCCGATTCGCCGCTGGCCGACCGTGCTGATGCTGCACGGCCTCGGCGAGAGTCGCACGACGACGCGGACCGCCCTCGGCATGTCGATCAACTCGATCGCGGAGACGCAGCTCGTGCCCCAGGGCTACGCCGTGCTCACGTTCGACGCGCGGGGACACGGCAACTCGGGCGGACTCGTCTCGATCGACGGGCCTCGGGAGGTCCAGGACGTACGCGAGCTCGTCAACTGGCTGCGCTCGCAGGCGAGCGTGAACCCAGACCGAATCGGCGCCTTTGGGTACTCCTACGGCGGCGGTGCCGTCTGGCGGGCGACGGCCGACGGCGTGCCCTTCGCGGCGATCGAGGTCGCAGCCACCTGGAGCGACCTCTACGCGGCCTTGGCGCCGCAGGGCCTCGCGCGGTCGGGCGTCGTCCTCGGCTTCTGGCAGGCGATCGCCGCGCGGGCCGCTCCGGAGGTCGAGCCGATCGTTCGCGATGTGCTCGAGGGACGCAACCTCGGTGCCGTGCGCGCGTTTGCGGCGCAGCGCTCGACACGACGGCTGCTCGGAAGGGTGAAGGTGCCGACGTTCCTGCTCCAGGGTCGACGGGACTTCGCCTTCGACCTCGGCCAAGCATTCGATCCCTTCGCGCGCCTGAAAGCCCCCAAGCGCCTGTACATCGGCGATTTCGGACATCCGCCCTCGCCGCTCCCGTCAGGCGAGCTCAAGTATTTGCTACCGGAGACCCGGCTCTGGTTCGACCGCTTCCTAAAGGGGCTGCCGAACGGGATCGACAAACGCCCGCGTGTGGAGCTCGCGCCCGACCCGTGGACCGGAAGGACCTTCTCGTACCGAGCGCTGCCCGCCCGCCGGACGCTGTCGCTCAGGTTCGGAGGCACGGGGACGATCGGGTATCGCGAAAAGGTCGCCCGCACGGGTCCGCGCCTGCGGCGGAGGCTGGAGACGTTCGGAGCACCGGTCCTGCGCGTATCGCTCGCGAGCTCCACAGGCTGGCCGCACGTCGTCGCCGTGCTCTCGGCCCTCACGCCGCAGGGCAAGGAGATCGTCGTCAGCGCAGGCGGTGCCCGGACGCGGCTCACCCGCAGGCCGAAGCGCGTCACGATCCGCCTGATCAACCAGGCGACGGCTGTTCCGCGCGGCTCTCGGCTCCGGCTGACGATCGCCGCCACCTCGACCGCACAGAGCCCCGGAAACCTTCTCTACCTCACCGGCGTGCCCCAGTCGGCGCAGCTCGCCGTCGGCTTCACGAGGCTGACCCTGCCGGTCCTCGTCAGGCCGATCTCCCGCTGAGCCGGTGATTTGCTTGACCCGGTACTCGGGGTAGCTGTTAACTCACCTCTGCGGCAGTCGTCTTGTGTACATGCATTCCGAGGAAAGGAAAGCTCTAATGAGGAAGCCCATGCGCCTGGCGGTTGCCGCTGGTGCGGCCGTCGTCGGTCTTGCGTTCGCGGGGCCGGCCGTGGCGGCCTACAACCCGACCCTCATCGCCCTCTCCACGAACAATGCTCCGGGCAGGCCGACGACGATGATTCTGGGGCATACGCAAGAGGCCAGTGAGGACCCCACGGTGAAGGACACGATCTACGCGCCACCCGGCTATGGGGTCACTCTGACTCAGCCGGCGGGGACGAAGATCGGCGACATCACGGCGCACCTCATCCTGCGGGGTGCCGGCAACGCGGAGGTCGACGCGGACGGCCAGGTCGTCACGGACACCCAGGCGAATTACACGGCAGCCGCGACTCAATGCACCGGGACACCGACGCATGAAGCCGTCTGGAGGGCTGATATCACGGTCCAGGGAACTGGAACGCAAATCCAGGTTCCGATCTATGTCGATCACGTAGTCGGCGCCGAGGCGACCTTCGCGACGGCCAAGCTGCAGCTCTGCCTCGCCGGGCCGTTCGGGACTCCCAACGGCGCGCAGCTCCTGTTTGCGATCTTCAACGTCAACGGCGTCTTTACGAATCCGACCTCGACGACGGACCGGATCTGGCGCGCGACCTTTACACCGTATGCACCGGGAACTCCGACTCCGAACCCGGCCGGCACGACGGAGGGACAAGCGCTCGTGCCTGGGCGCGTCAGCCTCTCGCTCAGCGTCAAGCGGCTGAAGCACCGCGTGGTCATCCTCCAGGGCAGGCTACTGATCGACGGGCAGCCGTTCCGTGGGGCCACCGTCGAGCTCTTCGTCCCCGGCAAATCCAAACCTGTCGCTAAGCCCAAGACGAGCCGCACCGGGCGCTATTCGGTTCGGAAGCGAATCAAAAAGCCGACGCGGTACCACGCCGAAGTCTTCTTCATCGGCGCGCTCGCGAGCTGCCCTGCCACAGCCATACCCGGGGTCCCGCAAGGCTGCAAGACGGCGACCGTCTCCTTCCTCGCCGTGACGAAGAACGTCCTCGCCAGACCCAGGCGCTAGCACCTAAAGGGGACGGGGCCTCTTCGGCGGCTCCGTTCCTTATCCTGGACAGACATGGCTGCCGAGATCCGGATCGGGACGTGCTCGTGGGCCGATGAGGCACTCTCGAAGTACTGGTATCCGAAAGGCACGCCGCCCCGCGAGCGTTTGGGCTACTACGCCGAGCACTTCGACACCGTGGAGGTCGATTCGACCTACTACCGGCTGCCCGCGGAGGAGATGGTCGAGCGGTGGGCCGAGCGCACCCCGGAGCGATTCGTCATGCACGTCAAGGCTTTCGGCGTCATGACCCGCCACCCGGTGAAGGTCGAGCAGCTACCGCCCGACCTCCGCGACGAGGCGCCGAAGGACGAGCGCGGCCGCGTCGATCGTCCGCCGCGTGAGTTTCGGGCGGAGATCTTCCGCCGCTTTCTCGCTGCGCTCGAGCCGCTGCGCTCGGCCGGGAAGCTCGGCGGGCTCCTGTTCCAGTTTCCGCCCTATGTCGTCCCGAAAGAAGCGTCGCTCGACTACCTGGCCTGGGCGCGGGAGCAGGTCGGCGACCACGAGATGCTCGTCGAGTTCCGCCACCGGAGCTGGTACGACGACGAGCATCGTGACGAGACGCTGCGCTTCCTCGAGGAGCACCGGATGGCGCAGGTCGTCGTCGACGCGCCGCGCATGGAAGGGAAGAACGTCCCGGCGACGGTGCTCGCCCTGACGACGCCGACCCTCTACGTCCGCATGCACGGGCGGAACGCCGAGACGTGGAACGTGCGGGGAGGCAGCGCCGCCGAGCGGTTCGACTATCTCTACTCGGAGGAGGAGCTCGCCGAATGGGTCGACCCTCTGCGAGAACTCTCGAGCCAGGCCCAGGAGGCCTACGTCGTCTTCAACAACAACAACCGCAGCCGGATCGGTGACCGCGAGGTCGCCCAGGCGCCGACGAACGCCGAGATGCTGCGCAAACTTCTCGCCAAGGAGCGCGTTCCCGTTTCATAAATGCTTCGTCTCCTCGGGAGCACGTTCGAGGAGCTCGCCCAGGAGCTCGTTAAAGCGCTCGGGCGCGTCGAGGTTGACGAGGTGGCCGGCCCCTTCGACGGCCGCCAGCCGACCGTTCGGAGCCGATTCGGCGATCCGGCGCGCCTCCTCCACGGGTAGTAGCTCGTCCTGATCGCCGACGACGACGGCGAGGGGTCCCTCGAATACGGCGACGACGTCCGCCGCATCGGGCCGGTCGCGGAGGGCTTCGATGCCGCGGACGAGCTCGTCGGTCGTGCGATCGCTCGGCCCACGCGGGTCGAAGTCCCGATTCCAACCCTCGATGCCCTCTTCGGTGACGACGCGGATCATCTCTTCGCGAGCCGCCCGTCGCTCGGGCGGATCCGCGCTCGCGCGCGAACCCGCGAGCAGGAGCGCTCGGACGCGGTCGGGCGCCTGCCTGGCCATCGCTAGCCCCACGTAACCACCCAGCGACGCGCCGACGGCGGCGAGATCGCCCGGGGTCTCGGCGAGGATCCGCCGGGCCCACGCGTCGATCGAGTTCCCACCCAGGTCGTAGAGATTCGGAGCCACGACCTCGTGGGCGGCGAGTACCTTCCGCTGCTGGTCCCACATCCGCTCGTCGAGCGGGAAGGCATGGAGCAGCACGACCTTCATCAGGCGTGCTCGACCGTCACCGAGCCGTCGAGCT
>DASWDJ010000106.1:0-4838 GCA_036395295.1 Gaiellaceae bacterium
CAGCGTCTTGCCGGCGAGCTTCTCTCCGGCCTTGCGCGTGAAGAACTGGCCCACCTGGAGATACTGGTCCCACGTCTTCGGCGGGGCCAGGGCGCGGTGGTACTTCGCCTTGAACGCCTTTTGCTCCGCCGCGTTGCCCAGGAGGTCCTTCCGGTAGATGAAGATGTGGACGTCGCCGTCTTCGGGTAGGGCGTAGGTCTTGCCGGCCCAGCCAAGGTAGAGCTTCCGGAACGCCGTGATCACGTCGCTCAGGTGCGGGTTGCTCTTCTTGATGTGGGAGTCGAGCTGCAGCAGATAGCCGTTGCTCGCGAAGTCTCCGATGTACGCCGGGTAGAAGACGACGAGGTCGACCGCCTTCGTGCCGGCGATGAACTCGGCCTTCTCCTTGCTGTAGACATCGGCGAAGGGAACCTCGATCGCCTTCAGCTTGATGCCCGCCTTCCGCCACTCCGGCATCCAGAAGCCGAACACGTTCATGTTGTGGCCGCCGTCGCCCATCACGGTCACCGTCTGGCCCTTGAAGTTGGGCAGTCTCTTCGGCACAGGGATCGACTTCCGCGCGGCGATCATCGCGCTGAGCGGCATATCGCCGAACCCGGGGTTTCCGGCTGCCGTAGTCGCGGGGTGTGCGCCGGCGCCGCCCACGGTCGCTGCCAACCAGGTCGTTCCGAGCGCGACCAAGGCCGCGGCGAGCAGCGCCCTGCGGTTCCTGCAGTGTCTCGTGGCTCGGTGAAGCACGGTGAGCCTCCCTCCTTGTGGACGAGAGCACGTTACGAGCCCTGCGCGGCAGGGTCAAGGAACACCCGAAGCGACTACGGGGCGCCGCTGGGAAAACGGTGGCCCTCGAGCGAATCGCGCTTCATCTCCGCGCTGTAGCCGGGCTCCTCGGGCGGCATGTAGCGGCCCTCGCGCATGACGACCGGCGAGACGAAGTGTTCGTGGAGGTGGTCCACGTACTCGATTACGCGGTCGGTCAGATCCGCGCTCACCGCGACGTAGTCGAAGAGGGAGAGGTGCTGCACGTACTCGCAGAGCCCGACCCCTCCGGCGTGCGGGCAGACCGGAACGCCGAACTTCGCGGCGAGCAGGAGCACGGCAATCACCTCGTTGACGCCACCGAGGCGGCAACTGTCGATCTGGCAGAAGCCGATCGCGTCCGCCTGGAGGAGCTGCTTAAACATGACGCGGTTGTGCACGTGCTCGCCGGTGGCGACGCGGATCGGCGCGAGCGCGCGGGCGATAGCCGCGTGGCCGAGGATATCGTCGGGGCTCGTCGGCTCCTCTATCCACCAGGGGTCGAACTCGGCCAGGCGGCGCATGTTCTCGATCGCCTGCCCGACGTCCCACGCCTGGTTGGCGTCCATCATCAGCTTCCGCTCGGGTCCGATCTCCTCGCGGACCAGCGCGGCGCGACGGACGTCGTCCTCGAGGCTCGCGCCGACCTTCATCTTGAATTGCGACCACCCCTCTCCGACTCCTTCGCGGCAGAGCCGGCGCACCTTGTCGTCCGGATAGCCGAGCCAACCCACCGACGTGGTGTAGGCCGGGAAGCCGTCCCGGCGCATCTCCCGCTCGCGCTCGCCTTTCGTCGGCTCATTGCGGCGGAGCAGCTCGAGCGCCTCCTTGGGCGTTAGCGCATCCGTCAGATAGCGAAAGTCGACGCAGGCGACGATCTCCTCGGGGCTCAGATCGACGAGCAGCTTCCAGAGGGGTTTGCCCTCGCGCTTCGCGTACAGGTCCCAAACTGCGTTCACGATCGCGGCGGTCGCCAGGTGGATCACACCTTTCTCCGGGCCGATCCAGCGGAGCTGGCTGTCGCCGACCAGCGAGCGCCAAAAGGCGCCCATGTCCGCGAAGACGTCATCGAGCGAGCGTCCGACGACGAGCGGCCGCAGCGCCTCGATTGCGGCAACGCAGATCTCGTTGCCGCGCCCGATCGTGAACGTGAATCCGTGCCCGATCGCGGCCTCGTCATCGGTGCGAACGATCGCGTAGGCCGCCGAGTAGTCGGGGTCCGGATTCATCGCGTCCGAGCCCTCGAGGGAGCGGGAAGTCGGGAAGCGGATGTCCAGCGCGTCGACGGCCGTAATCCGGGGCATCGCGTTATCCTGCCGCACCGTGAGCAGAATCGTCTTCGACGACGTCAGCAAGGTATTCCCGGGCGGCGTGACAGCGGTGGACGATGTCAGCCTGACGATCGAGAGCGGAGAGTTCATGGTCCTGGTAGGGCCGTCGGGCTGCGGCAAGACCACGCTGCTGCGCATGCTCGCGGGCCTCGAGACGACCTCCGGCGGCACGATCACGATCGGCGAACGAGACGTCACCGACCTTGCGCCGCGGGAACGTGACCTCGCAATGGTCTTTCAGAACTACGCCCTCTACCCGCACATGAACGTCCGCGACAATCTCGCGTACGGCCTCAAGATGCGCCGGACGCCGAAGCCCGAAATCGGCCGGCGCGTGAACGACGTCGCAAAGCTCCTGGGGCTCGAGGAGATGCTAGACCGCCGCCCGCGGGCGCTTTCCGGGGGTCAACGCCAGCGCGTGGCGATGGGCCGGGCGATGGTGCGGGAGCCCGCCGCCTACCTGATGGACGAGCCCCTCTCCAATCTCGACGCGAAGCTACGGGTGAGCATGCGCGCGGAGCTCGCCCGCCTCCACGAGCGGCTCGAGACGACCACGGTCTATGTCACCCACGACCAGGTCGAGGCGATGACGCTGGGCCAGCGGGTCGCGGTCATGCGCGACGGCCGGATGCAGCAGGTGGACGAGCCTCAGACCCTCTACCGCGATCCCGTCAACCTCTTCGTCGCGGCCTTCATCGGATCGCCGGCGATGAACCTGGTCGAGGCGGTCGTCGCCGACGGCGCGGTCGAATTCGCCGGCTTCCGGATCCCGCTCGACCCCTCGCGTCGCCCGACCGTCGAGGACGATGGGCGCGTGATCCTCGGTGTGCGCCCGGAGGACTTCGAGGACGTCGCGTTCGCCGAGCGCGGTCTGCCGCAGATCGAGGTGTCGGCCGTAGTCTTGGAGGAGCTCGGCTCTGACGTCCACGTCATCTTCGAGGTGAACACGCCGCCCGTCGAGGCCGAAGAGTTACGCGCCGCGGTCAACGAGGAGGACGGCAGCCTACTGGCCGACTCGCGAACGTCCCTGTTCAACGCGCGCATCAACCCGAGGACGCGCGCGAAGGCAGGGGAGCGGCTGAAGCTCGCCGTGCAGCCGGCCGGCTTCCATTTCTTCGACCTCGCGACGGGCGAGAACCTGCTCGCCCCAGCCGCAACCGCCGCCTAACGTGAACTGACTCCGAGTTCTTCCGACACCTGGCGGGAGGAAGGAGACCTTTCTAAGACCGGACGCCACCCCCTACTGAGGGGTGGCGTCCGGTCGTGCGCTCAGCCTCATCTCGAAGTCGCCAAACCCAAGCGAGGTGAGCCCGATGTCGCATGATGACGTCCTCTTCGGCTTCCGCCTGCGCCTCTTCTCGCTCGCGAGCGAGATCGGTGTGCGCCCCGCCTGCCGGCGATGGGCGTGCACCACTCGACCTATTACCGCTGGAAGCGCCGGGTCGAGCGCTGGGACCTGGAAGCACTGCGAGTCAGGGAGCGGCGCCCGCCGCGGATGCCGAACGAGCTGGGACCGCATCTCGAGCAGCGCATCCTCGCCTTCTCCCTCGCCCACCCTGGCTTCGGTCCCGCGCGTATCTCCGCCGAGCTTCGCCGTGAGCGCTGGGGCGGGCTCCGCATCTCCGCGAACGGCGTCTGGCGGGTGTTGCGCCGGCACGGGCTCAACACCCGCAGCAAGCGCCTCTCGCTCGTCGCCGGCTACGCCGCCCGCTACGAGCGAAAGCCTCCCTGGCCTGAGCCCGAGCGGCACGTCGAGGCCTCCCGGCCCGGCGAGCTCGTCGGACTCGACTGCTTCTACGTCGGTCGCCCGTCGGGGACGAAGGGCGCCGTCTGGCAGTACTGGAGGCGGTGATCACGGACAACGGCTCCGAGTACCGAGCGCACGCCTTCACCGACACGCTCGCCCGGCTCTTCGTGGAGCAGCGGCGCATCCGCGCCGGCAGGCCGCAGACGAACGGAAACGTCGAGCGCCTGCAGCAGACGATCCTCGAGGAGTGCTGGCGGCCCTCCTTCGCCCGCTCGCTCGTCCCCAAGCTGACCGCCCTCGAGCGCGACCTGAAGCTCTACCTCGGCTACTACAACTTCGACCGCGCCCACACCGGCCGTCTGACCAAGGGCAGGGTCCCCGGCGAGATCGTCTACGGTGCGCGCAAGGTGAGGCCGAGGTGAGCGAGCGTCGCTACATCTCGGGGTCAGGGCAGCCTAACGCCCGAGGGTGTCAGAGTGCGCGGGCGCGGAACAGCTCGATTGTCTGGCGCACGCCCTCCGCGAGCGGCGTGACCGGGGTCGCGAGCTCTCCCATTGCCAGTTGCTCAGGGAACGGGAGCGCAATGTCTTCGTAATCGTCCGCGCCTCGGGGACGGCAGCCTCGATCGCAGCGATCACCTCGCTCATGTGCACGCTCTGTCCTGGGATGTTGCAAACGGCCGCACCCTCGCTCGCGGCTCGTGCGTGAGGGGTTTCAAAACTCTGATTCACGCCCGGAAATGACTCGTTTTCCAGGCGAAACCCAGTTCTTGCACCCCACACCCTCTGCAGACGTTTTGTATCCCGTCTAGCTGGCGGGCTCGTCCGCCCTGGAATCAAGGAGATCGAGAAGGTGAGCCACGGCTGACGCCTCTTCTGTGAGGCGCTCCTGTTCTCCTGGAGCCACGAGCGCCCCGGATTCAATCCTCCCCAACACCTCCTCGTACCACGCGAGGAACTCGCGGA
>DASWDJ010000107.1:0-1903 GCA_036395295.1 Gaiellaceae bacterium
GCTCGACGAACGTGAACGGACGGCCGAAGCGGCCGCGCAGCCGCGGGAGCACATCCATGGCCCTCTAGACTAGGCGCGCGTGACCGTGCCGGTCCCTTTCGGGCGGGAGGCGATCGAGCAGATCCTCCCCCACAGGCCCCCTTTTCTGCTCCTGGACGAGATCGTCGAGCTCGAGCCGGGCGCGCGCGTGGTCGCCCGCAAGCGCGTCACGGACGAGGACTGCGCCGGGCATTTCCCGGGCAACCCGATCATGCCGGGCGTGAAGATGGTCGAAGCGCTGGCGCAGGCCGGGGCGGTCGCCGTCCTTTCCGAGGAGCAGAACCGCGGCCGCCTGGCGCTCTTCGCGGGCATCGACGACGTGCGCTTCAAGCGCATCGTCCGTCCCGGCGACGAGCTGATGCTCGAATGCAAGCTGGAGTCGGTGCGCGGCCCGATCGGCCGTGGGAAAGCCCGCGCAACCGTTGACGGGGAGCTGGCGGTCCGCGGAACGCTCACGTTCGCGGTCGGCGAGGGCGAAGGATGATCGGCGTCGCGAACGGCCGCAAGGTTGGGATCACGGGGCTCGGCGTGCACGTTCCCGAGCGCATCCTTGACAATCACGAGCTCTCGACCCTCGTGGACACGACGGATGAATGGATCATGGCGCGCACGGGAATTCGCGAGCGGCGGATCGCCGCTGCCGACGAAGCGCTGACCGACATCGCGCGTCCGGCTGCGATCGCGGCTCTCGAGGCCGCGTCGGTCGAGCCACGGGACATCGACCTGCTCGTCTGCGCGACGGTCACCCCGGACATGATGTTCCCCACGTCGTCCGCGCTCCTGGCGGACGAGCTGGGAGCACCCGACGCCGCTGCCTACGATCTTCTCGCCGGCTGCACCGGCTTCGTCTATGCGATCGCCCAGGCCTACGCCATGGTCGCGGCCGGCCTCTCGCAGCGCGCATTGGTCGTCGGCGGCGACGTGCTCTCGAAGATTCTCGACTGGACCGACCGCTCCACGCTCGTCCTCTTCGGCGACGGGGCGGGCGCGGTCGTCCTCGAGCCGGTGGCCAAAGGTGGCTTCCTCGGCTTCGAGCTGGGCGCCGACGGCGGCGGAGGGGAGCACCTTTGGCTGCCCGGCAGCGGCTCGCGGCATTTTGACGACCCCACGAGCTTCGTCAAAATGAACGGTCGTGAAGTGTTCAAGTTCGCCACACGTGTCATGATCTACTCCGCCGAGAGGCTCCTCGAGGCGTGCGGACGCACGGTCGAGGATGTCGACGTCTACGTGCCGCACCAGGCAAATGTGCGCATCATCGACCACGCCGCGAAGAAGCTCGGGTTTCCGAAGGAGAAGGTTGTGGTGAACGTCGACCGCTTCGGCAACACCTCGTCCGGGTCGATTCCGCTCGCGCTGGCGGATGCCGCGGAGGACAGGATGCTGGAGCCGGGGGCGCTCGTGCTGATGACCGGAATGGGTGCCGGCCTCACGTGGGGCTCGGCTTTGATCGAATGGACAAACGACGTGAGGCGGAAGCGATGACCAAAGTGGCATTCATGTTTCCCGGGCAGGGCTCGCTCGAGGAGGGAATGGGGCGCGAGATCGTCGAGGCGGTGCCCGAGGCGATGGAGGTCTTTCGCGAGGGCAGCGATGCCGCAGGCATCGACCTCGTCGAGCTTTGCTTCGAGACGCCCCTCTCCGAGATGGTGGAGACGGAGAACCAGCAGCCGGCGCTCGTCGCGACGAGCCTCGCGATCAACGAGGCGATTCGCGTGCGCGGCATCAAGCCCGACTACGTCGTCGGACATTCCGTCGGCGAATTCGCCGCGCTCGCAGCGGCCCGCTCGTTTTCGCCGGCGGAGGCGATAGCGCTCGTTCGCGAACGAGGGCTCGCGATGGCCGCCGCCGCCCGCGAGCGGCCGGG
>DASWDJ010000108.1:0-5211 GCA_036395295.1 Gaiellaceae bacterium
GTCACGATGCATGGGTGGTGGGCGACGAGCCCATGGTCGGCTTCGAGTTCGAGTCGCCGACAGCCGAGGTGTTCGCGAAGGGCTAGGCGCCCTCAACGGGCGTTCGCCGACGGCGTGGCAGTCGATCGCGCGACTTCACCACCGACGCAAAGTTCGGTGAAGCTACTGCGAGCTTCAGGGAGATCGCGCAGGAGCCTCCCGAGGCCGACGGCGCGTAGCAGCCTCCCGCATGCCGGCGGCTCGCGTTCGTTCTTGTTAGCGCGGCGCCCGGCTCGTCAGCGCGTCGAGGACGAGCTTGGCGATCTCTGCGGGCTGCTGGTTGAGGGTGAAGTGTCCGGCGTCGGAGATCGTGACGATGCTCACGTGGGGACTCGCATCGAGCACGTCTCGCTCGTCGTTGGTGATTCCGATGTCGTCGTTCTCGCCGTACACGACCCACGCCGGCACGCCCGATTCGGCAAAACGTGGGGCGAGTGAGCCGTGGCGGTCGAGGTATTCGAGATACAGGTGGGTCTGCCGGCGGAGGAAGCGGGGATCGTTCTTCTTCAGCTCGGCGATCAGCGTGTCGCGGCGTGTGGGCGGCAGGCTGCTCTTCATGGCCGGGCCGATGATCTTCAGCATCAGCGAATACGGCAGGTGCCCGAGTACACGGCTGAGGCGATCGAGGGCGCGCGGGAACCTGGATTCGTCCCTGCGCGAGAAGCTGGGTGAGAGGAGTACCAGTGGCCCGGAGAATTCTCCGGCGGACGCCATCTCGATTGCGATGTTGGCACCGAGGCTGTGGCCGACGACGGCGTCGCAGCCGAGATCGGAGGCAAGCTTCCCGGCGAGCTTCGAGTAGCTCTCCATGCTCATGTCCTTGGGAGGGGCGGTTCCGCCGAATCCGGGCACCGTGGTCGCAACAAAGCGGATCGGCGTCTTGCTCATGCTCGGCTCCGCAAGCAGGTCGTCGTAGAAGGCCGCCGTGCAGAGCGCTCCGGGAAGCAGGAGGACGGTGTGATCTGCGCTCTCGGGCCCTAACTCATGCAGAACCCAACCGAGGTGCTCTCGGGTCGCCTCGATCATGGTGCGACCTGAACGGGCACGATCGGAGCGTCGCAGCGCAGCCACGCGATTACAAGTGCCGAGTGGAGCGGGAAGTGGCTCAAGGGACTATGCCCGCCGCTCTGCCGTCGTGGACGCCCGCGGGACCGGGCTGCCACTGGGGCGGTCAGTGTTGGGTAAGGGCCGCTCGTGCCTCGCGGAGGGCGTAGTAGACGAGCACGTAGGCGGCTGCGGGGTCGGCCCACCACCAGCCAGCGGTGGAGTTGAGGACGAGCCCGGACAGCACCGCGAGGGCGAGGAAGGCGTCGATGAGGGTGACGCGCGCTTCGGTGCGAAGCGCGGCGTTGTCGAGCGCGGCGCCGGTCAGGGCTTTCCCGTACGCGAGGGCGAACATGACCGCGGCGGTGATCGCGGTCCAGGCGATTCCGGCGGGGCTGTGGCCTGCGTGGTGGCCGATGGCCAGCACCCACGTGGACTGGAGCGTCAGGTAGATCGCCAGCAGCACGAACGCGATGCCGATCAGCTGCAGGGCGCGGCGCTGGCGCTCTTCTCCGCTCCCGGACAGCTGCCAGATTACGACCGCGGAGGCGCCGACTTCGATCAGCGAGTCGAGGGCGAAGCCGGCGAGTGCCACCGAGCTGGCAGCGATCGCGGCGATGGCCAGCACGAGGATGCCGATCCCGTTCCAGCCGAGGGTGATCCACTCCAGGATGAAGCCTCGGCGCAGCAGCCGGGCGCGGTCCAGAGACGCGGTGGTCGCTGACGCCGTCGGAATGCGCTGATCGAGATCTGTCATCAGCAGGGGACGTCTCCTCGCGAGCTTGCTACTTGACGATCATCACGGGGCAGTCGGCGTGCTCGGCGACCCGGTCGGCGGTTGAGCCGAGCAGGTGGTCGCGCAGGAAGTGGCCCTTGTGGCCGAGCACGATCAGGTCGTACTGCTGCTCTTGGGCGACGCGGACGATCAGCTCGGCGGCGTGGCCGGGGCGGAGCTCGACCTCGAGCTCGACGCCCGCCTTCGCGGCCTGCTGGCGCGTGTCTGCGAGTAGGCGCCCGAAGAAGGCGTCCTTCTCGCGGCGTACCTCGTCGACCTCGCCGATCGTGGCGGCGTAGGCGGGTAGCGGTCCTTCGACCGCGAGCGCGGTCAGCTTGGCGCCGGTGAGCGAGGCCAGCTCGAGCGCCTTCGCGAAGGCGCGGTCGGAGGCTTCGGAGCCGTCGATCGCGGCCAGGATCTTCTCGAACGGCATCTAGCGGCCCTCCCTCTCGAGTAGCGGCTTGCCGATCGTAATCCGTTGCTCGCGGCCGGCTTCCTCTGCCGCGTTGGGCTGGAAGAAGCGCTGCGCAATTACGGTGGGAACGATCGCCGAGAGCACGACAACAGCGACGAGGAGCGAGAACTGCGTCTCGTCGGTGATCCCCGCCTGCAGCCCGTAGAGCGAGGAGATCGTGCCGAACGTGAGCCCGGTCGACATCAGCAGGGTCGTGAAGGCGCCGTGCGGTGCGCAGTAGCGGCGGGCGAGCGGGTAGACGCCGACGAGCTTGGGCAGCATCTTCGCCCCGAAGAGCAGCGCCAGCACGCCCAGGTTCGCCCACAGGGCGGCGACGGTGACGCTCATCCCGCCCTTGAAGAAGAAGAGCGGCGTCAGGAAGGCGAAGGCGACGACGCGGAGCCGTTCCTGCTCGGTGCGGTGGGTGGCGTAGTGGTTGGAGAGGGCAAGCCCGAGCACGAAGGCGGGCAGGACGGCGTGTGAGTGGGCCTTGTCGCCGAGCCACATGAGGAGGAAGAGGCTGGCGAAGACGAGCTTGATCTCCGGCTCGATCACGCGGTTGCCGTAGCGCCCGAAGAACCAGGGCGACAATCGCGGCAGCCCGAAGACCAACGCAGCCGAGGCGGCGACGAAGGCGACGATCCAGAGGTTGGGCTTGATGAAGAGGATCGAGAGCGCCGCGGCGGTGCCGAAGTCGGTGACGAAGGTCGCCGACATGATCCGTTTGCCGATGATCGTTTGATTGAGGCCGGTTTCGACCAGGACGGCGTAGACGACGGCGAGGCTCGTGGTCGAGAGCGCGATGCCGGCGATTTGGGCGGCGTCGGCGGACCAGCCGAGTGCCCAGTAAGCGAACGCCATGCAGACGAGGAAGGGTGCCGCGAAGGACACGCTTCCGAGCAAAAGCGACGCCTTCCACTCGCGCTTGAACTGCGGCACGTCGACCTCGGCGCCGGCGAGGAACGTCAAGACGATCCCGGCGAAGGTGCCGATGAAGGACAGCCAGTCGGGGATCCCGGTGTCGAAGGCGTTGCCGACGACGACGCCGAGCGCGAGCTCGATCAGCGCGACCGAGATGCCGAGCTCGACCGAGATCGTGGACGCGGCCAGGATCGCCGCGGCCAGAATCACTGCTACTGCGAGTTCGCTCACCTCTACCTCCTGCGAAAGACGCTTCGTCTGGGTAGAGGCCATCGGCCCCGAAGGGCGGTTGGGCGCGAGCCTCATCGCGCGTACGAACTCCACACACCATACCCGCACGCCCTCCGTAATCGGCTTGAGCCCGTGACGCCC
Organism: Gaiellaceae bacterium; assembly: GCA_036395295.1. Classification (GTDB taxonomy): domain Bacteria; phylum Actinomycetota; class Thermoleophilia; order Gaiellales; family Gaiellaceae; genus VAXT01. The sequence goes on from DASWDJ010000108.1 coordinate 3,606, forward strand.
TCTGTGAGAGAGAGGGGGTCCTTTCGCGTGGCCGAAGATGCCCGTCTAGGTCCCCTCGTGTTCGCCGACAGGAGCTGAGCAACCACTATCCGACGCTCTTAACTCGTTGAACGGGCCGCGTTCGCAGCCGAACCGATCTCGCGAGCCGTCCACGATCACGGCGACGATGAGTCGCCTGAGCAGGTCGGTGTATGCGGGTGCGTGGTCACCCGCGCACCGCTTACCCGCGCTTCACGCGTTGTCGTGCGACGTTGCGAATTTCAGCTGGTCTTCGATCGCGAGGCCTCGCTCGAGGATGAGGCGGGCGGTCGCTTCGCGGCCCCAATAGAGCGTCGAAAGGAACTCGTCCGTTGCGACCAGCCGCCGCGCGGTCATCTCGTGCTCGGGTGTGAACGGCTCGAGCTCGACTCGCGCCCAGAAGCGCGTCTGGTAGTAGGCCGCTGTCTCACCATCGAGTTCCTCGACCCGTTGGCAGCCGATGTACCTGCAGGCGAGAACGCGGGCGCAGGCCTCCTCGAGCACCTCGCGAGCGAGCGTCCGTTCGAGTGTCTCGCCCGGCTCGACGGTGCCGCCGGGAAGGCTCCACTGCGTGCCGTTCCAGGTCACCAGCACGATCTGCTGTTCGGGCGTGACGCAGATCCCGAGCGCCTGCGTCGTCTCGGCGAGTGTTGGCCGGAACGGCGGGTCGAACCACGCGACGCGGTAACGACGCCGCCCATCTTCAACCATGGTGTCGTGCAGCAAGGGAGCGGCCACGAGCGAAGGACGAGGCTACCCCCGCCTGGGACTGCGTGCCGGGCTGGCCGGCGTGCTGCTCAACCGCACCGAGGTTGGAGTACTCCATGAGAGCGAACTCGAAGGCACCGATCGTCAATCGTCTAGGTACGATAGACGAATGGCGGCCGAAGTGGACTTGGAAGCAGAGGCGACTGGCGCCGAGAAGCGTCTGATCGAGGCCGAGCACTTGGCGGAGAGCGCACGGGCAGACTTCCATCGCGCCGTTCGTCGTTTGCACCTGAGCGGAGCGTCGCTGCGCGAGATCGCCTCGACACTGGGGCTTAGCCACCAGCGTGTGCACCAGATCGTTGAAGGGGCGGGCGGCGGCCGCCGCTGGCGCAAACGCAGTGACAAAGGTGAGCAACGTGCCTGCTCGTTCTGCGGGCGCGCAGAGCTGAAGGCGCGCAGGCTGGTCGCCGGGCCTGGTGTCTACATCTGCGAAAGCTGCGTCGACGTCAGCCGCAGGGTGATAGGGACCGCCGAGCCCGCTGCGACTGCGAATGCCACCCTGGTAGCGGTGGCGGCCGAGAACACTCGCGAGCGCTGCAGCTTCTGCGGCAAGCGCCGACACCAGTTGGACGGGCTTGCCTCGAGCGGTGACGTGCTGATCTGCAGCGACTGCGTGAAGCTCTGCGACGAGATCGTCGCCGAGCAACTCGTCTAGCCCGTCGCCGGGCCGCGTCCTCGATCGAAACCGCTGCCGAACTTGAGCCTGAAATGCCAAGTCCTGCGAACCCGAGGGCCCACAGGACTTGACCGGCGGACTCTCTCATGCGGCCGCATGACCTGTCAAACGACGGCGAGTTAGGTCTGGCTCGGTTCCGACGCC
>DASWDJ010000109.1:0-2691 GCA_036395295.1 Gaiellaceae bacterium
ACCATCGTCGTGCGGTCGATCCGCAGCTGCTCTCCGATCGCCTGCTGGGAGAGCCGGCGGTTGCTTTCGGCCTCGTGCCTGAGAAACGTGAGGACTCCGAAGTGCTTGACGGTGAGGCCGAGCGGCTGGAGCGCTCGGTCGGCGACCTTCTGGGCGTTCTGGGAAGCCCAGGCCAGGACCGCGCCCAGGCGTCGGTGGAGCGATGAAGGCAAAACCGGAAGTTCGTCGTGGTGATGTTCCATTGGCCTGATCGTCAGTCTAACTGATAGTTTGCTAGCCTGATCGCAAGTCTAATCGATGGAGGTGACAGCAATGGCACGGAAATGGTGGACATTGATAACCGTCTCGATCGCGACGTTCATGCTCCTGCTCGACATCACGATCGTGAACGTCGCCCTGCCCGAGATCGAGCGTGACCTCGGGGCGAGCCTGACCGACCTGCAGTGGGTGGTCGACTCCTACGTGCTCGCCCTGGCCGCGCTCACGCTGATGGCCGGCTCGCTCGCCGACCGGCTCGGCCGCAAGCTCGTCTTCACGGCTGGGCTGGGTGCCTTCACGGCGGCCTCCCTCTTCGCGGGCTTCGCCGGCGATGCGCTCACGCTCAACCTCGCCCGCGGCCTGCAGGGGATCGGCGGGGCGGCGATGTTCGGAACGGTGCTCGCCCTGATCGCGCAGGAGTTCGCTCCCCGCGAGCGCAAGACGGCGCTCGGGATCTGGGGGGCGAGCGTCGGCGTGGGCGTCGCCGTAGGGCCACTGGTCGGCGGCGTGCTCGTCGACTCCCTCGGCTGGGAGTGGATCTTCTTCGTCAACGTGCCCGTCGGTCTACTGACGATCGCGCTAGCGCTGACGAAGCTTCGCGAGGCGCGCGATCCCAGCCCGGGACGCCTCGACTGGGCCGGGCTCATGACCTTCTCGAGCGCGCTCTTCCTGCTCGTCTTCGGCGTCCTTCGCGGCAACGGCGAGGGCTGGTCGAGCCCCGAGATCGTCGCCAGCCTCGCTGGCGGCGCCGCCCTGCTCGCCGCCTTCGCCGCGATCGAGCTTCGAGCCAGCAGCCCGATGCTCGACCTCAGGCTCTTCCGCGTTCCCGCCTTCACCGGGGCCTCGCTTGCCTCCTTCGCGGTCGCGGCGTCCGTCTTCTCGATGCTCCTCTACATCGTCCTCTACCTCCAGAACGTGCTCGGCCTCTCTCCGCTCGAGGCGGGAGTGCGACTTCTTCCGATCACGGCCATGGCCTTCGTCTTCTCGCCGCTTGCGGCGAGGCTCTCGGAGCGGGTTCCGCTGCGGGCGTTGATCGGCGTCGGCCTCGGACTGGCGGGAGCCGGCCTGCTCATCGCGCGTGGCCTGGACGCCGACTCCGAGTGGACGGCGCTCCTCTCCGGGATGCTCCTCATGGGTGCCGGGATCGGCCTCGTCAACCCGACCGTCTCCGAGGCCGCGATCGGCGTCGTCCCCGCGGCGAAGGCGGCGACGGGGGCGGCGATCAACAACACCTTCCGCCAGGTCGGGGTCGCGGTCGGGATCGCCGCGCTCGGCGCCGTCTTCCAGGGGCGGGTCGAGTCCGAGCTCGGCGATCTGCTAGCGACTGGACCGCCGGCGCTGCAGGGACAGGCGGGCGAGCTTGCACCGGCGGTCTCCTCGGGGAACGCCGAGGCCGCAATCGCGGCGGCGCCGCCGGAGGCGCAGGCGTTCCTGGCCGACGCCGCACGGGAGGCGTTCCTCTCCGGACTGAACGGGATCTTCGTGATTGCCGGAGTCACGGCCCTCGTCGGCGGCGCGCTCTCGCTCGTCCTCATCCGGGCCCGAGACCTCCATCTCGACGCCCACGAGGAGAGCCCGGTCGTGCCCGAGCCGGGCGCGGGCGATGAACAACCGGCCCTCGCCGCCTGAACCAGTGGGGGAGCCCACCGGGCTCCCCCACAAACGACCTCCCGTCCAACGTCCGTTCTCCGAAGGAGGAAGGAACAATGACCACCCGCGATGTGAGCCCATACGAGCCGCGCGCCCGCGAGCGAGGTGAAGCCGTTCGGCTCGTGCGGCGGATCCAGGCGCTCTTTCTCGAGCTCGAAGAGCTCCGGCGGCATGAAGAAAGTACCCTCGAGCTGCGCGCCAAGGAACGCGAGCAGCTGCGCCGGCGGCTGGCGGCCGTCGCCCGACGTTCCGCAAGCGACGACTTGGACGCTGCCGCGTGACGACTGCGGCGTCGATGTCCGCACGGACAGCCGGCCGGCTCGGAAGCTGGCTGTCCGTGCGGCACTCGCTGCGCGCGGAAGCGGCCGTGGTGCTTGTCCTGTACGGCCTGTATGAGCTCGCGCGCGGCATGGTTGTCGGCAACGCCGCCGAAGGCGTACGTCACGCGGGCCAACTCGTCACGCTGGAGCGCTCGACGGGCTTGTTCATCGAGGAGCGCATGCAGGACGCCGCCCACGCTTTCCCGGGCCTGATCGACCTGCTCAGCATCTCCTACCTCACGTTTCACCTCGCCGTCACGGTCGTCGTGCTGCTCTGGCTCCACCGGCGCCGTCCCGCCGCCTTCCCCCTCGTTCGCACGACATTGGTGCTCGCGAGCGGACTTGCCCTCGTCGGCTACCTCGTCTACCCGACCGCCCCACCGCGGCTGAGCGGGATCGGGATCACAGACACCGTCTCGGGCGGCCACATCGACCTCAACTCGGGCCTCGTCAGCTCGCTCTA
>DASWDJ010000110.1:0-2142 GCA_036395295.1 Gaiellaceae bacterium
CGCTTGTTCTTGCTCTTGGGCGCGCGGCGTCCTTTTCGAACCAGTTGGTTGACGGTGGGCATGTGCTCCCGGAGTAGGTTCTGACACAACAAAGGTCGGCAGGCGGCGCCTGCCAACCGAACGAGGAATGGTAGCGAAAACCCGTTCGACGCGCGAAACCCCGCCCGGGCCGGTCATTTCCCCCTTTTTGCTTATAGCCAAGCGGATGAAACGCAATTACAGTGAGCCGGTGGCCCGGCCGTCCCCGGGAGGACCTGCGGGACCGAGAGAGCTTCATGGATTGGATTGAGACCGTGAGGGGCACGCGATGACGATTGCGTTAGCCGCCGTCGGCGCAGCGCTGGCGACGCTCGTCGTCACACTGCTCTTCCAGTGGGCTGTCCGCCGCTCGTCGGACTCGGATGATCGGCTGACCCAGGTCGTCCGCGAGCTCGAGGCTCGGATGGACGAGATGGTGCACGAGCTCAGCGGCGCGCTCGAGCAGTCTCAGCTGGAAGGCCAGCGCACGCAGATGCTCGGCGAGCTCGCCGGGTCGATCGACCTGGACGAGGTGCTCACGCGCGTCCTCGAGGCGGCCGGAGCGGTCGACGGCGTCGACGCAACGCTCGTCACGCTCTCTCCGCAGCCGGGGGGCGAACCGATCGTCGCCACCCTTGGACTGACGGCCGAGGAGGCCGAGCGGCAGCCGGTGACCGGGCCGCCGAACGGTCGCCCGGCCCGCACGATCACGATCTCGTACGAATACGCGGCCGACGAGCCGAGCGCCGACGGCGAGGCGATCCGATCCGGAGTTGCCGTTCCCCTGCCGGGCGAGACCGGCCCGCTCGGATTGCTGACGATCTTCACGCGCTCTTCCGAGCGCTTGTTCGGCGAGGAGGAGGTCCGGGAACTGGAGGAGCTGGCGCTGCGCGCCGGCCCCGCGATCGAGAATGCGCGCCGCTTCCGGGAAGCTCGCCAGCTCGCCGACCTCGACGCGCTCACCGGCTTACACAACCGGCGCTACTTCCATGACACACTCGCCCGCGAGGTCGCCCGCGCGCACCGCTACGACCGCAATCTCGCCCTCATCATCTTCGACCTCGACGACTTCAAGGCGATCAACGACCGCATCGGGCACCTCGCCGGCGACGGCGTGCTCGCCGAGGCCGCCGAGCGCATCCGTGAGGTCGTCCGCTCGGCCGACATCGAGTGCCGGGTCGGGGGCGACGAGTTCGCGGTCATCCTCCCGGAGTCGACGCTCGCGGACGCCGACCAGCTCTACGCCCGGCTCCAGACGGCTGTCTCCGCCCGGCCGGTCGGCCAGGCCGGTCCACTCACGATCTCGGCCGGCGTCGCCGAGCTGCAGCCGGACGACGACGCGATTGCGTTCTTCCAGCGCGCCGACCATGCGCTGTATGGGGCCAAGGAAGCCGGGAAGGGCCAGGTCGTCGCCGCGAGCCTGCTCAGGCCCCAGGGGCCAAGCGGCCTGCCACCGCCGACGATCGTCGCCCCGCCCGAAGAACCCCCGCGCTCGCAGGCCGGCTGAGAGCACGGGGCTTCGCCCCTGAGCAGCTCGTCTCGGCGCTGGCCTTAGTGGCCGTGCCTAGGCCAGGCCCTGGACGTGGCGGCGCGGGCCTCGGCCAGTGTGGCCCTGTCTGGGGCCAGGCCCTGGACGTGGCTCGATGAGAGAGCCTTGACAACGCTCTGACGGAGGGAGCTCACGGGGGAACCAGAGGTTCCCCCGCGCTTAAACGGTTCCCGTCTTACCTATTCGGAGTCGAGCGGGGTGTCGACGTCAGGGACTTCTTCGGCCTCGATGGCATCGCGTGGTTTGCCGTTGCCTTCCCCGTCGCCGGCGTCGGCTCCGGGCTGGCCCCCGAAGTCGATGCCGAGATCCTGAAGGCTCATGCCGTCGCCGCCCTCGGTGCCGATCTCCTCGAGCGCGCGCAGGAGCGTGGCCCGCTCGTAGGTTTCCTTCGGCACCTTCTCCGACGGGCCGATGTCGACCGCCCGGTACTGCTTGAGCCCGGTCGCGGCCGGAATCAGCTTGCCGATGATCACGTTCTCCTTCAGCCCGAGCAGGTGGTCGACCTTGCCCTCGATGGAGGCGTCGGTCAGCACCTTGGTCGTCTCCTGGAAGGAGGCGGCAGAGAGGAAGGACTC
>DASWDJ010000111.1:0-3274 GCA_036395295.1 Gaiellaceae bacterium
CGTCAGCGTGCCGATGCGGCTCGCGGTCGTGACGCACGTGAAGTCGACCTTGCTCCTCGATCCGAAGGCCCACTTCGCGAACTGCCGGGCGACCTCGACGTCGTAGCCGCGGTTGCGGCCGCTCGTGTCCTGCCAGCCGAAGGGCGGCGTGTCGCACTTGACGCCGATCAGCCACTTGCCGCGGGACTTCACCGCGGCCGGCAGGGGTGGAAGCTTCGGCTTGGGAGGAAGCGCCGTGGCCCCCGCGGCGCCGGCCTTGGCGGTCGGTGCGGCCGAGCCGATGCTTGCTGCCGCCGCGATCAGCAACCCGACGAGGACAATCAGCGCTGCAAGTCGTTTCATTCCACCTCTCCTTCTCGTGTGATTGACAATTCTTCCAGGGAATGAGCCATCTGTAGCGAGCGCCGCAGAAATCTCTTCGTGCGCTCCTCCTTGGGGCTGTCGAGCACGTCCGCCGGAACTCCCTCCTCCACGATCTTGCCTTCGTCCATGAAGATCAGTCGATCGCCGACCTCGCGGGCGAACTGCATCTCGTGCGTGACGACGACCATCGTCATGCCCGTCTGGGCAAGGTCACGCATGACGACGAGCACCTCCCCGACGAGCTCGGGATCGAGGGCCGACGTCACCTCGTCGAACAGCATCACGTGCGGCTCCATCATGAGCGCGCGGGCGATCGCCACCCGCTGCTGCTGGCCGCCGGAGAGCTGATGGGGGTACTGGCGCGCCTTCTCCGCCAGCCCGACGCGTGCTAGCAGGTCGAGGCCTTTCGACTCCGCGTCTCGTCGAGACATCTTCCGCACACGTCGGGCCGCGAGCGTGACGTTGTCGATCGCCTTCAGGTGCGGGAAGAGGTTGAACTGCTGGAAGACGATCCCGATCCGCTGCCGGATCGCGGCCACCTTGGCTCCCTTGCGCGTGATCTCGTCTCCTTCCAACAGGATGCGCCCACTGTTGATCGGCTCGAGCAGGTTGATGCAGCGGAGCAGGGTGCTCTTGCCGCTCCCACTCGGTCCGATGACGACGAGCGTCTCTCGTGCGGCAACCGCGAGGTCGATCCCGTCGAGCACGACGTTGTCTCCGAAGCTCTTGTGGACGCCGTATGCCTCGATGACTGGGCCCCGGGCGGGGGCGGCTTCTGCCGAAGCCTCGGGAAGAGGGCGCGCAGTCATTGCGACGGTTATAGACGTTTTCCGCACCCGCTTCAACGAGGGGCCTCCGCTGGGTGCGGAATGATGTGTGGCGTGAAGCGCATTGCCCTGGCATTTGTGCTCGTCGTTGGCCTCGCCGGGTGCGGGGGCGAAGTCGATCCCGCGACGACTCCGGCCGGACGGGCTCAGGTTCACGTCCTCGAGGATCTGTACAACGGCCGTTTGACGCGCGCCTATGCCTCCCTGCACCCGGCTCACCAGCAAGTAGTGTCGGAAGCGCGCTTCGCCGAGTGCTCGAGGGGCGTAGTCGACCGCGGGGGGCTCGACTCGATCGAGGTGCTGGACGTCTTCGACGAGACGGTTCGCATCCCGGCCGTGGGCGAGCGGAAGACGAAGGCGGTACGCGTGCGCGTGACGTCCTCCGACGGCGAGGCGGACACCTTCGTCGATCACGAGCTGAGAGTCGGAGACCGGTGGCGCTGGGTGCTGAACGACGCAGCGATCCGCGCCTACGGCTCCGGAAAGTGCCCGGGCGGGGCCTGAGCCCTCTGCTAACTTCGACCTATGGCCAAAACCCCCGCTCCGACTTCGTACGAAGTCGCCTGCCCGCACTGCAAGAAGCCGTTTCGCGGGGAGCTGATCGGCGGAGGGCCCGGGCACCGGAGCGGCTTCAAGTGCCCGCACTGCCGCCTGTTCGTCCCGTACGAGCGGGCGGAGATCGAAGCCTCTAGCTGAGGGCTTGGCGAACGATTTTCCGAAAACGGGCTGCGTAGACTCAGCGCCCGTGCCACGCTGGCAGCCGGGCGAAAATGTCGTCCTCCGATACTTCGATCGCGGACCGCACTGCCCCACCGGCGCGCTGCCGGCACGCGACGTCTCGACCGGCGACGCCCCCGCCCTCTGGCTCGCCAGTGGAACGAGCGTCAAATGGCTTGGCGTCGCGGGTCGTCCCCTCAAGGAGGTTCCGGAGGAAGAGCGCTACACGCAACCGTTGGATGTGATCGACCGCCCCTGGACGGGCGACGGCGTGTTGATCCTTGGCCGTCCCGGGCGCGCACACTCGATCTGGCTGTTCTGGGAGAACTGGCGCTTCGCAGGCTGGTACGTGCAGCTCGAGGATCCCTGGCGGTCGAGCCGCTTCGGATTCGACACTGCAGACCACACCCTCGACATCTGGATCGAGAGCGACGGCTCCTGGCGCTGGAAGGACGAGCACGAGCTTGACGTCGCGGTCGAGTTGGGCTTCTCCAGCACTGAGCAAGCGGCGGCGTTCCGTGCCGAAGGCGAGCGCGTCATAGCCGAATGGCCGTTCCCCACGGGATGGGAGGACTGGCGGGCAGATCCGTCGTGGCCGGTTCCGTCAGTTCCAGGCGACTGGTATGCATGAGTCTGGGGCACCCTTCGCCCGGAGAGGAACGAGCCGCGCTCGCGCCCAAATCAGGCACGAGCGAGAGTGTGAGGCCGAACACGCCGCGGATGCGGGCTTTGCCCGCGTCCGCTCACGAACGCTGTCCGCTAGCCCTTTCCGAAGAAAATCGTCATGGCGCGCGAAGCACGCCGGATTTTCTTCGGCTCAGCTAGATCCTTTGAGGCCCTGCGCTTCGGGCAGGGTCTCGAGACGCTTCAAGGTGTTGTTCTCGATCTGGCGGATGCGCTCACGGGTGACGCCGAATGCACGGCCAACCTCTTCGAGCGTGCAGGGCTGCGCTCCGGTGAGGCCGAAGCGGAGCTCGATCACCTTCCGCTCGCGCTCGGGAAGTGAGTCGAGCGCCTTCTGGATGTCCTCGCGGCGGAGCGAGAGCGAGGCCGTGTCGAAGGGCGACTCGGCCTGCTCGTCCTGGACGAAGTCCCCGAGCTCCGATTCCTCCTCCTCGCCGATCGGCTTCTCCAGCGAGACGGGAAGCTGCGCCATGCGGAGGATCTCGCGCACCTCCTCGGCGGTCATCTCGAGCTCGATCGCGATCTCGTCGGGCTGCGGCTCGCGGCCGAGGCGCTGGACGAGCTGGCGCTCGATGTGCACGACCTTGTTCAGCTTCTCGACCATGTGCACGGGGATCCGGATCGTGCGCGCCTTGTCTGCGATCGCGCGCGTCACGGCCTGGCGGATCCACCAGGTCGCATAC
>DASWDJ010000112.1:0-22290 GCA_036395295.1 Gaiellaceae bacterium
CTTCGTCGCGCGGTCGATCGACACCGACAAGAAGCACCTGACGGAGGTTCTGCGCCGCGCGAGCGCCCACCCCGGCTCGGCCTTGGTCGAGATCTACCAGAACTGCAACGTCTACAACGACGGCGCCTTCGACGCGGTCAAGGAGCAGACCGAGAACCAGATCCGCCTCGAGCACGGGCAACCGATCCGCTTCGGCACCGAGGGCGAGCGCGGAGTGCGGCTTCGCCCGGACGGTTCGTGCGAGCTGGTGGACGCGGGCGACGATCTCCTCGTCCACGACGAGCATCAGGTAGACGGCGCGCTCGCCTTCGCGCTGTCACGGATCTCCCACACGCCGCACGGCCCGACGCCGATCGGGATCTTCCGAGACGTCGAGCGCCCCGTCTATGACGAGCTGATGGCCGAGCAGTTGGAGACGGCGCGCTCCGAGCGCGGCGAGGGCGACCTGGCGGCGCTGCTCCACGCCGGGGATACCTGGCAGGTCTCTTAGGGAGCTAGGGGCGGTGTCGGTCGAGCCCAGATTGGGTCGACCGGTCGTTTCAGACGGATGCCCGGCAGAGCCGTGCATCCTGAGGTCGGCACCGCAAGCGGTCTTAGATCGTTTCCTTTTCAATCCGGAATGAGTCGACCGGTCGTTTCAGACGGATGCCCGGCAGAGCCGTGCATCCTGAGGTCGGCACCGCAAGCGGCGCCTTAGTCGAAGAGCGGGAGCAAGCGGTCGCGCCACTCCTCGTCTGAGATGGAGCGGCGGAAGAAGGCCTCCAAGACGCCGCGCGGCGGGATGTCCTCGGCCCGCGCGAGCAGGCAGGTGATGGCAGCCAGCTGATACCGGAGGAGATCGTCGTCGATGCGCGCGACCCGCACGGCCTCCTCGAAGGCCCAGATCGTCTTCTCGACGTCTGCGTCGCCGGGCTGCTGCCGCAGCTCACCTGTCAGGTGCCCGAGGTCGAAGGTGTCCCAGTTCACCTTGCTCTTATCGGCACGAGTTGCACGTTCATGATCGCCCGAGCCGGGTAGGACCTAGTCGTCTCCACTCCTCGAGAAGGAGGTGCCGCATGGCGACGAGCATGGAAATCTGGGCCTATCGGGACCAGACGATCACCGGCCTCGATCTGACGGGATATTCCGTCGACGCGACGGACGGGTCGATCGGCAAGGTCGACGAGGCGACGAACGAGATCGGCTCGAGCTACATCGTGGTCGACACGGGCCCGTGGATCTTCGGCAAGCACGTTCTCTTGCCCGCCGGGATCATCGAGCGAGTCGACCAGGATGCCAAGACCGTGTACATCACCCGCACGAAGGACGAGATCAAGAACTCACCGGAGTGGGACGACACACGCGGGGCGGACGAGAGCTACCGCTCCGAGATCGGCTCCTACTACTCGATCGAGAGGTAGCGGCACTCGAGAGCAGGGCGCGGCGGCCGGGCAATTCCCGGCCGCCCGCGCACCGCGAGCGCGTCGTAGCGTTGCGAAGCGCCTTACGGCGCTGATTTCCCGAGCCCGTCCGAGTGCAGGGAGTGGATCAGCTGTTCGAGGTCCTTGACCTCGAGCAACCTGCGCTGGTGCTCGTAGTGAGCTCTCCGGGCATCTGCCCGGCGGCGCTGCGGCGACTTGCCGTCGCCGAAGTCCAGCACTTCCTCGCTCGGCTCAGGGGAGCGGCGGTGTCTTCTCAGTCTGAGCACGCCGAACCTCCGTCGTTGCTCGCGGCGTGACCGCCCCGCCTGGTGAACGTGTATCTGTCACTACGCAATATCGGCTGGGGGGCCGTACCCCGGATCCCTCGCGAAAGTGATCTGCCGTACGAGCTTTAGCCGAGCATGCCGGCAACGCGCGTGAGCGCCCCGGTCGCGGCTCCGGCGAGCAGCGCGAACGCAGCCAGGCAGGCGAGCGTGACGACGGTGAGCACCGTTGCGTACTCCGTCATCGTCTGGCCGTCTTGGGGCGCGAGCCGGTCGTAGAGCTTCTGCATTGCGCGGGCCTCCTGAAGAGTCGCCGCGGGCTGCGACGACGGAATGGGCTAGTGGGTAGATCGTCCCAACCAGGCCGCGCCGCGATCCCCCGTGGCAGGGATCCCTTCGGACGAGTCAGCGGGCGGATACCCGTTGGTCGAACTGGGAACGACGAAGCCCGCCTGGGCGGGCTTCGTGGGGAGCGAGGTGTGGGAGGGGAAGCTTCTAGTCGTCCGGGTTCGACGTCGTGACGGTCTTGATCACCTCGCAGTTGACCTGGACGTCTTGTTCGTCCGCGTTCAGCCAGACGACGTCGTTGCCCGGCCCGCAATCGAGCATGTCGACCGCGTTGTCGCGCGCGAGGGCGTGGAGGTGGTCGTTGCCGTCGCCTCCGTTCTCGACGTCCGTTCCGCGTCCGACGAAGAGACGGTCGTCGCCGGCGCCGCCGTCGACGGTGTCGTTGCCGTGACGGCCGCGGATGCGGTCGTTGCCGTCGGAGCCGTTCAGGAGGTCATTGCCCGGGCCGCCGATGATCCGGTCGTTGCCCGGCCCGCCATCGGCGGTGTCGTCGCCCCAGCCGCCGAAGATCCGGTCATTCCCTTCGAGGGCTGTGACGGTGTCGTTTCCGCCCCTCGCCAGAATCAGGTCGTTTCCCGCCGTTCCCGTGAGCACGTCAGCGTGGTTCGTGCCCCTGATGACGACGACGTGTCGGGCTGCTGCTGCACTGACGGCCACCAGCCCGAGCATGGCCACGAGTATGAGAATCCTGGGCTTGTTCATGCTCCCAAGTGAAAACCCCGCCAGTGAGCAGCGAGTTTTCGTTCCGAAAGGATTTGGTAAGGGTTCCGGCGCGGTTCAGGTCGAGCGGTAGTCGAAGTCGGCTGCATAGCCGCACTTGCCTTGGTGTTCGAACCGAAGCGGACCCTCGTCGACCTTCAGTTCTTCCGCGATCACTTCTTCGCCCGGCTGGTGGTGACCCGGGATCACACAGGTGACGATTGCGTCGTCGTGCACCGGGCCTGAGATGCGGACGCTGACCGCGTCACCAACCCGGAACCACTGGCGGCGCGGCGTGTGGTCGATCTCGATTTGCGCCGGACGCGCCGCAATGAGGTTGCTCGCCTTCCAGGCCCACGGGAACTGCTCCAGCTGCTCGCCCTTCGCGCGGCCGGTCCAGATCTCTTCGATCGCACGCTGCTGATCCGGGTCGGCCCGCTCGTCGACGTAGAGCATCCAGGTCCATGGGGAGCCCTCCTCGTCGTCGCTGTAACGCGCCGCGAGGGCAACCGCGAGGCCGGAGAGGTCGACTTCGCCAGCCTGGCCGTCGACGATCTGCCACGAAAGCGCGCCTTCGCAGATGCCGTACGTAGAGCGGCCGCCTGGCACACCGTTGATCCGTCGGCAGGGGCAGATCGCGTCGCAGTTGCACGATTCGAGGTACGTGCCGGTGATCCGCCAGGCGCTCACATTGCGCTCAGCTGGGCAACGCGCTCGTTGCGGCTGTCACGGTAGTCGGGCCCGAGTGCCTCGGTGAGCTTACGCTCGAGCTCTCCACTCGCGGCCAGCTCCTCGACGATGTCCGCACCGCCGACGAGCTCGCCCTTGACGAAGATCTGGGGGATCGTCGGCCAGCCCGAGAGAGCGGAAAGCTCTTGGCGGAAGCGCGGGTCGGGGAGGATGTCGACCGCGGTCACGGGTGCGCCCGCGCTGCGCAAGGCGTGGAGCGCTCGCTGGGAGTTGCCGCAGGCGACAAAGGCCGGCGTGCCCTTCATGAAGAGTGCGACCGGGTGGGATTCGATGATCTCGGAGATTTGGTTGCGAAGCGTCACGGTTGTCCTTTCGTCTTGATGCGTAGCTCGTGAATGGAACCGTCGGCTAGCGGCGCGGCAAGGGCGTCGTAGACCAGCCGGTGCTGGTCAACGAGGGACAGTCCCTCGAAGCGCGGGCTCGCCACGGTGACCTGGAAGTGGTCGCCGCCCCCGGTGCGGTCTAGCACAGACAACTCGGTCGCTTCGGGAAAGGCCTGCTGGAGCAATGCTTGCAGCGGCTCGGTTGCCATCGCGCCATCGTAGCCAGGCGGCGTCAGACCCCCGGGATCGCTGTAACGCCTTTGATCGGGGTCAGACCCCGATCAAAGTTGTGACGCGATCTAGATCTGTGCGGCTCGAGGAGCCAAGGGGTCAGACGCCTAGGGTCGGTGTAACGCCTTTGGTCGGGGTCAGACCCCGGTCAAAGTTGTGACGGGATCTGGGTCCGTGCGGCTCAAAGGGTCTCATCCTGCCGGCGGGCCGAGGTCTTCGAGCTGCCAGTCTCGGCCGTATGTACGTGTGCGGCGCTGAACGCGCAGCCGCGGACGCCGGCGCGGGGGGAGGAGCGCGACGGCGCGCCCACGGGCTCGAAGCGCCGCCTCGACCGTCGCCCGCACAGCCTTCGGCGGGCGGGAGAAGCTGAACGCCTCGAGGAGCCGCTCGTCCATCAGCGCATGGATCGCGGGCGCACCGAGCCGGCGCGGCAAGCCCGGGAACCAGGCGAGAAACATGTCGCGGGTCGCTGAGCCGACCCGCCGCGCCGCCTCCGTCGGCCGGAATTCGCGGCCCTCGTACTCCTCGTTGAAACTCTCGAACTCCTCGTAGCGCTCCGGGATCTCCTCGATCGCCATCCGCCGCCCGACCTCACGCCAGAACTCGAAGGTCGCGAGCTTCTCCGTTTCGATCAGCGGCCGCCAGCCGAAGCGTGCGTTCCAGCGGATCGGCTCGAAGACGAACGAGGAGAGCACGTAGAGGAAGTCCTCGTTCGTGATCGCGAAGCGCCCGTGGATGCGGTTCATCTGCCGGATCGCTCGCTTCCCCTCGTCGCTGTCGTAGCCGGCCTCGACAATCGTCGAGAGGATGAGATCGGTGTCGTCGTAGCGCTTCTGGGCCGCGCGGCCGAACTCGCCCGACGAGTCGAGCAGCGCCGCGATCGACGGCACCGCGAAGGTTCGGAAGAGGGCGAGCTCGAGCGCGCGCGTCGTGTCCCAGGGGAACTCGAAGCAGACGTCGAGGTAAACGATCCGCCGGTGGTCGGCGACAGGATCGAGCCCGCGGATCTCGCGCAAATAGCGTGACTCGCGCACGGGACGGACGATACTCACGCCGTGCGGTCGCCTCATGTACGTGGGCCGCGCTTCCGCCTAGAAGGGAGGTCTTCCTGCAAGCTACGCGCGTGAGCCGTAACGGCTGGATCGCGCTCCTGGCTGCCCTCGGAGTCGCTGCCGCTGCCGTCGCAGGGGCTCTGCTCGCCAAAGGCTCGACGGACTCGACGCCGCAGCAGCGTGCGCCGACCGCCCCCACCTCCGCACAGGGCTTCTCGCTCCCCCTGGCGCTGAGCTCCTCCTCGCTCGCACTCGCGAAGCACGAGGGAAACCTGCTCGTCGGCATCGCGGCTCGGCCGGGCGGCCCCGTCGAGGTGGCCGCGCTCCGGGCGGAGACTCCGCTCGCGACCGATGAGCTCCGGGTCGAGGTCGGCCATCACAACCTGGACGCGGAGCCGTGCGGGCGCGGCTGCTCGCGTGTAGCGGCGCCAGTCCTCAACGGCTCGCCGGTTCGCCTCTCAGTGCGCGCCGGGTCGTCCAGGCTGTCGTTCGCACTCCCGGCGCGGCTGCCGGCGGACGGAGACGACGTCTTGGCAAGGGCCGAGCACACGATGGGCCGGCTGCATTCGTATCGGTTCACCGAGCGGCTCAGCTCGGGCGCGGAAACGGTCACGACGAAGCTGGAGGTGCAGGCGCCAGACCGCCTCCGTCTCAGAACATCCACCGGATTTCGGTCCGTGATCATCGGCCGGAATCGCTGGGATTTCGCGAAAGGGCATTGGGAGCACGTGCCGTTTCCGGGGCTCGACGTGGCCGGGGTGCTGATGTGGTCTCGCGCGAAGCACCCGCGGATCATCACCCGCCGTCCCCACAGGATCACCGAGCTCGCCGCGTTCGGCCTCCAGCCGGTGCCGGCGTGGTTTCGCGTAGCAGTCAACCCCTCCGGCCGGGTAGTCGAGGCGGAGATGATCGCTGCGAGCCATTTCATGGTCCATCGCTACAGCGACTTCAACAGCAGCGTCTCGATCAGGCCTCCGGTTCGCAGGTGAGCCACCACGGGCACAGCCACCGCGCCCGGAGCTCTCGCGCGCTCGGGCTCGTCCTTGCCCTGACCGTGGGCTACACCGTCGCCGAGATCGTCGGGGGATTGCTGACCGGCAGTCTCGCCCTCCTCGCCGATGCGGGACACATGATCGGGGATTCGGCCGCGCTCGGGCTCGCGCTCGGCGCCGCCTGGCTCGCGGCCCGGCCGGCGACTCCGAAGCGGAGCTTCGGCTACCGCCGAGCCGAGATCCTCGCCGCACTCGCGAACGGCGTCGCCCTGGTCGCGATTGCGATCTGGGTCTTCGTCGAGGCGATCATGCGTCTCGACCATCCGCCGCGGATCCTGGCCGGCTGGATGCTCGTCGTCGCCCTCGTCGGCCTCGCCGTGAACATGGCCGCGGCGGGAATCCTGGCGCGCGTGGGCGAGGAGAACCTGAACGTGCAGGCGGCGTTGAGGCACGTCTTCGCCGATCTCGCCGGCTCGGCGGGTGTCGTCACTGCGGCGCTCGTCGTCCTCGCCACCGGGTGGCGGCAAGCGGATCCTCTCGCCGGAATGGCGATCGCGCTGCTGATCCTCGGCAGCTCGTGGACGATCCTCCGCGACTCGGTCGCGATCCTGCTCGAGACGACTCCGGCCGGGATCGACGCGACGGAGGTGGGCAGGCGGATGGCCGCGGCGGAGGGCGTTGTCGAGGTGCACGATCTCCATATCTGGACGATCACCTCGGGCTTTCCAACCCTCTCGGCCCACGTCCTCGTCGGCCGGGGCGACGACTGCCACGCGCGTAGGCGCGAGCTCGAAGAGCTACTCAGGCGCGAGTTCGGGCTCGAGCACACGACCCTCCAGGTCGAGCACGTCGGCGAGAGCGAAGGTCTCGAAATCACCCCGCTGAGACGGTGGCGGCGCTGACGAGGAGGGCTACGGCCCCGTCTGATCGTGTGGAGCGCCGACCGGCTTCGACTCCGGCGAGCCCCGCTGGCGGAGATAGATCGTGAAGACCACCATCGAGCCGACGGCGAGCAGCTCAGACTGCCAGTTCTCAAGGCTTCGCTCCCAGAAGTTGGACGTCCCGACGTAGGTGAGCCAGGAAACGGTGGGCTCCATGTGGGCGGTCTGGTCGTTGTTGTACTCCGTCCAGGCTCCGAGGGACTCGGCTAGCCAGCTCCCGATGAACAGGGTGCCCATGAGGAGGCCCAGCGAGTTGGAGTAGAGGTGCCGGCGCCAGCCGCGGGCTCGCGCCCACCTGGGCGAGCGGGCTGAGGCGTGCGCGCCCAGCTTCTCCTTCTCATCCGACTCGAGCCCGGCCTCGTCGAGCGGCTTCGACTCGTTCGAGCCGCGCTGCAGCAGCCAGATCGTCGCGACGATGTAGAGCGTGAACTGGAGGTATTCGGACTGCCAGTTCTCCATCACGGCGGCGCCGAACTCGGAGGAGACGAGATAGCGCCCGTACGAGATCAGATGCTCATGATGAGCTGCGAGCTCGTTGTTGTTGTCGAGGTAGCCGGCGTACGACTGGCCGGCGAGCGCGGCGAGAAAGGCGACGCCAAAGCCAAGGGAGAGGCTGTTCTCCCGCAGAAAGCGGCGCACGCTCAGTAGTGGAGCGCGCCGACGACGCTGTAGAAGACGATCCCGGCGACCACGAAGAGCAGATAGGCGAAGAACATCGCCCGCACCCCGTGATCGTAGGAAAGCGCCCGGCTAGTGCCGGTCGCGCCGCGTTCGGCGCTCGTGACTGGCGGAGGCGAGCGCCTCGAGCCCGGCGAGGAACCCTTCCGGGACCTCCGGGGGCTTGGAACGGCGGGCGGCTGCCCTGCGCACCCGCTCCGCCTCGTCGGCCCGGCTCTGCTCGGCTGCCTCAGCCTCCTGCTCACGCCGTTCGAGCGCCTCGGTCCTCACTCTCATGTCGGCCTCTGCCTCGGACAGAGCGTGCTCGCGTCCCTCGACGGTGCGCACCATCTCGGCCGCGGCCTGCTGCTCCTGCTCGACGTCCGCCTGGAGTCGGGTCAATGTGCGCTCGATCTCCTCGAGGGTCTTCGCGCGCTCCTCGAGGCGCTCCTCACGCTCAGTGATGCGGTCCTCGACTCCCTCGACGGCGCCAGTGCGCTGCTCGAGGTCGCGTTCGCGGGCAGAGAGGGCGGTCGAGGCGTAATCAGGGTCGGTTGAAGCAGCGTCACTCGAGGGCCGCAGGCTGATGCCTCCGAGCTTGCGCCTGAGCTTGCGCTCACGCTGCTCGAGGTCTGCATGCTTCGCAGCGACCGCCTCCTCGCGCTCGGTCAACGATCCCTCGAGCCGCTCGAGCTCGGAGGCTCTCGTCTCGTTCGCCTGCACGCTCTCGGCCAGGGCGGAGCTTCGAGCCTCGAGCTCCTGCTCACGGGCGGCCAGCTCTCGGCTCAGCTGCACCGTCGTCTCCTTCCGGAGCTGTTCGCGGCCCTCGGTTTCGTCGCGTTCGCTCGCGGAAAGGGCCTCGGCCCTGCGGTCGAGCTCGGCGCCCCGCGCCTCGAGCACAGCACGCGCAGCTTCGAGCTCCTGCTCCCGGCTCTCCAACCCTGCAATCCGCCCGTCCAGCTCGGCCTGCCGCTCGTCGAGCGCTCTGCTGTGCGCCTCGAGCTCCTCGAGCTTTGCGGCGAGCTCGTGATCCCGTCGGGTGAGCGCCTGCTCGGTGTCAGCCAACTTCGCGGTCCGGCGGTCGAGCTTCGCGCGCTCATCGACGTGGACCGCAACCTTGTTCTTGACCGGCGTGAACCAGTCGCGCTCGGTGCGCAGCAGGCGGACCTTGCGCCCGAGCCGGCGAGCGTGCAGCTCGAGCTTCCGCTCCCGGCGCTCGAGCCGGAGCTCGCGCTCCGCGATCGCCTGGGCGCGCTCGCGCAGGGCCTGCCTCAGCGCCTCGAGCTCTTCGACGAGCTCGGTCGCGCGCTGCCCGTTTTCCTTGTGCTCGACCGTCGTTTTCGCCATGTTCTACGTGGCCCTCTCGACCTTTATACCGCCTAAGTGGAGCGAAATACCATCGGCGGGTCGTGTTGAGACCTGGTCGCCTCACGCAGCCAGGGCTGAAGCTCCTCGAGGAAGCCGGGGTCGACCGCGTGCGGGAGCGGATATTCGCGGTAGAGGACGTCGGCGCCCGCATCCTCGAGCAGCTCCTTGGCGCGTCGGCCCCACTCGACGCCGATCACCGGGTCGTACGTGCCGTGCCCGACGGCGATCGGAGGTAGTGGCCGCTCGAGATCGAGCTCGAAGCCGTCGACGGTGGGGACGAAACCGCTCAGCGCGATGATGCCCGCCGGGCGCGGGCGGTCTGCCCCGAGCCCGAGGGCGTAGCTCATCATCGAGCCCTGCGAGAACCCGCCGAGGACCGTGCGCTCCGGGGGGATGCCCGTGTCCTCCGCGAGCTTGTCCAGGAACGCGGAAGCTAGCCGGTACGACGGGAGGAACGTCTCGGCCGGAGGCTGGCCGAGCTCCGCGAGCACGTACCAGTGGGCGCCGCCGGGCGGGAGCGAGAGCGGAGCACGGGGCGTCACGCCGTGCAACCGTTGTTCGGGATCGAGCGCGTCCAGCAGCGGGAAGAGATCGTTCTCGTCCGTGCCGCGCCCGTGGAAGAGCACGAGCGCGCCATCGGGCTCACCGGCCGGCGGCCTCGTCCTGAACGTTAAGTCCGTCAGCGCGGCGCCCAGCTCTCCCGTGGGTTCGGGAGCGGTGTGAGCACCGGCTCCACCTGCTCGCGGATGTGCTCGAAGTTCGGAGGCAGCGACAGGCGTTCGCCGAGGTGCTCGAGCGGCTCGTCGCTCGTGAAGCCAGGGCCGAGCGTTGCGATCTCGAAGAGGACGCCGCTCGGCTCGCGGAAGTAGATCGACTTGAAGAAGAAGCGGTCGATGACGGGCGTCGGTGAGCCACCTCCCTCGAGCACGCGTTTCCGCCAGGCCTCGTGCTCCTCGGGAGTCGAGGCCCAGGCGACATGGTGGACGGTCCCGGCGCCGCCGACCCCGGGCTCGTTGGTCTGGTCGTACGCGTAGAAGGACCCGCGACGATCGCCCCGCGCCTCGAAGGCGGTTTCCCCCCGGCCCTCGAAGCCGAGCGGGCCCTCGAGGAACCCACGGCTCGCCTCCGGTTCGGATGTATAGGCGCGCACGCCCTCAAAGCCCTGGAGCGCGAGCTCGGACGGGATCTCGGGATGCTCGGCCACGAGGGGCTCGTCCTCGGTCTCGACGACGGCGAGCTCGAGCCCGAGGCCCTCGGGGTCGGAGAAGGTCAGTCGCCCCTCTTCCCGCGAGGTGGCGACTCCCTCGGCCCCGAGGCGCTCCTCCCAGAAGTCGAGCGCGTCCGGCGAAGCGACGCGCCAGACGACCCGGTGCACCATGCCCGCCCCGGCGCGACCTCGCCTTGCGCCTGGGTATTCGAAGAACGTGATGTCGGATCCCGGCGAGCCTCGCTCGTCGGCGTAGAAGAGGTGATAGACGGTCGGGTCGTCCTGGTTGACCGTCTTCTTGACGAGTCGAAGGCCGAGCAGCCGTGCGTAGAAGTCGACGTTGCCCGGCGCATCGGCCGTGATCGCTGTGATGTGGTGAATGCCTTCGAGTTGCATAGCGGCTCCTTGTTGATCCCTGTTTAAGAGCAACTCCGAACCGGCTCCACGAATTCCCTCGGGTACGCGGAGGCCGGGGCAGAGCCTAGGCTTTCCTCGTAGTGGAAGAACACGTGCTGCTCGTGGAGGACGATTCCTCCATTCGCGAGGTCGCAACCCTCGGCCTCGAGCAGGCCGGATTTCGCGTCACAGCGAGCGGCGACGGCCGAGACGCGCTCATCGTCTTCCGGCAGGGCTCGTTCGACCTGGTCGTCCTCGACGTCATGCTTCCGTCGCTCGACGGGTTCGAGGTCTTGCGTGAGATCAGAAGCGACAGCCAGACGCCGGTCGTCATGCTCTCGGCCCGCGACGAGCTGCACGACATCGTCGTCGGCCTCGAGCTCGGCGCCGACGACTACGTGACCAAGCCCTTCGAGCTGCCCGAGCTGGTGGCGAGGATCAGGGCCGTGTTGCGCCGTTCCGCGGCCGTTCCGTCCGACGGCGTGATCTCCGTCGACGACCTCGAGATCGATCCGGGCGCCTTCAGCGTTCGGCGGGGCGGCGAGGACGTCGCGCTCACCGCCACCGAGTTTCGTCTCCTGCTCGAGCTCGCCCGCCGGCCGAAGCAGGTCTTCACCCGCGAGCTGTTGCTCGAGCTGGTCTGGAACTACGACTACCTCGGCGACTCTCGTCTCGTCGACGTGGCGGTCCAGCGACTGCGGGCCAAGGTCGAGGACGATCCGAAGCAGCCAAAGCTCATCCAGACCGTCCGCGGGGTGGGCTACCGATTCGATCCCAGCTGATGCCGCGCCGGATCCCGCCGGGTGGCCTGCGGCGGCGCCTCACGATCGCGTTCACGCTCGCAGTCGGCGCCTCGGCCGCGGCGCTCGCGGTGGGGTCGTACTTCGTCGTGCGCCACAACCTGTTGGCGGACTCGGTCGACACCAGCACCAGGCAGGCGCGCCGGAACCTCGTCATCGCGCCCGGGTACCTGAAGAATGGGCCGGACCCCCTCCTCAGGGCTTACCAGCGCCGCGGGGATTTCGACACCGCCGGGGTGTACCGCGGACGTCCATTCTCCTCGAGCTTCTCCGTCAGCGTGCGGCAGGTCCCGAGCGAGCTGCGAAGGGTCGTCAGAAAGGGCGAGCTCGGCTACCAGCGCAACACAGTCGCGGGCACGCCTTACCTCGTCGTCGGCGGGCGAGCCGGCCGCGACACCGAGCTCTACTACTTCTTCTCGGAGCAGGACCTGCGCCATGAGCTGACCCAGCTTCGCGACATCCTGCTCGTCGGGGTCGGGATCCTGATGCTGGTCGCCGCGTTCGTTGGCGCCATCCTCGCGCGCGGGACCCTTCGTCCGGTCGCGCGCGCCAGTGACGCGGCGCGCTCGCTGGCCGAGGGGCTTCTGGAGACCCGGCTCCCGGTCGAGGGGCGCGACGAATTCGGCGTCTGGGCGGAGTCGTTCAACGAGATGGCGGCGGCGCTCGAGAGCAAGATCTCCGCGTTGTCCGCCGCCCAGGCGCGTGAGCGGCGCTTCACGGCCGATGTGGCCCACGAGCTCCGGACGCCCCTGACCGCTCTCGTCGGCGAGGCCTCGCTGCTCGCCCAGCACCTCGAGGCGATGCCGCCCGGCTCCCAGCGGCCCGCCGAGCTCCTGATCGCCGACGTCGGCCGGCTGCGCCGGCTCGTCGAGGACTTGATGCAGATCTCCCGCCTCGACGCCGGGCAGGAAAGCCTGCAGGCCGAGACAGTCGACGTCGGCGCGCTGACGGCGGCCGCCGTCCAGGCCCGCGGCTGGGACGGGCAGGTTCGCTTGGAAGCCGAGGACGTCGTGATCACGAGCGACCCTCGGCGACTGGAGGGGATTGTCGCCAACCTGGTCGGAAACGCTCTCGAGCACGGAGGCGGCACCGTCGCTGTTCGCGTGGGTCGCGAGGACACGGGCGCCTTCGTGGAGGTGGCCGACGAAGGGCCGGGGATCGCGCCCGAGCACCTGCCGCACCTGTTCGAGCGCTTCTACAAGGCGGATACCGCCCGGAGCGGCAAAGGGACGGGTCTCGGCCTCGCGATCGCCCAGGAGAACGCGCGCCTGCTGGGCGGGCGGATCGAGGTCTGGAGCGAGGTCGGGAAGGGCAGTCGCTTCACCCTACGGATCTAGCTTCGGAGACCGTTTCTGAACGGTTACGCGCTCGTGACGGCAGCGTTGCGACGGGCGAGCAGGGTTGGGACCCGTCAAGCAAGAGAGCAAAGGAGCCCGTCATGAACGCCGACGCAGCTAGAGAGAACACTCGGGAGCTCGCCGCCCGGTACGACGACGGACTCGCGGTCGTCCTGCTCTGGTACCCGCGCGAGGACGCGGTGACCATTTCCGTCGCCGACGACCGCACGGGCGACCGCTTCGAGATCGCGGTCGAACGTGAACGTGCCCTCGACGCCTTCTACCACCCGTTCGCCTACGCCGCCTAAGGAGGCACGACATGTCCTCCGCTGAGTTTGAAACGACGTTCTCTGTGACAAAACTGTTACGGACCCGTGACCGGGGTGTTTCCGAACGGAGCCAGGATGGGCGGATGCCCAACGCAGCGGAGACCCCCGGGATGCTCCTCGCAATCGCAACTTTCGTCGTCCCCGCCGGGGTCGTCATCAGCAGCTACTCCCTGTGAGAAGACTGCTTGCATCAGCCGGCCTTCTGGTCCTGGTCGGCTCCGTTCAAGCCGCCGGCCTGCCCTCCAAGTCGGCGCCCTCGTTCGTACCCGGCACGTACAGGACGGCCGAGTCGCCCCAGTCCGTCGCGATCGGCGACCTGAACGGCGACAGTAGGCCGGACCTCGTGGCGGCGCACGGCTTCATCGGTGGAGAAGCCAAGAAGCTGCGCTACCTGCGGGCCGTCTCGGTGCTCCTCAACAGGGGCAATGGCAGGTTCGGAACGGCACGCGTATATCCAACGGGGAAGGCAGGGGACGAGCACGGCGCTTGGTCGGTCGCGATCGGCGACCTCAACGGTGACGGAAGGGCCGATCTGGCGACCGCGAACCCGGGAGGACACTCTGTCTCGGTTCTCTTCAACCTGGGCGACGGCAGGTTTCAGCCCAGCATCGACTACGCGATCGGTCGCGAGCCCTGGGACGTCGCGATCGACGATTTGAACGACGACGGCAAGCCGGACGTCGTGACCGCGAATCCGAACACCGTCTCCGTCCTCCTCAACAGGGGCGACGGCAACCTGGCCGCCAAGCTCGACTACCCCACGGGACGCGACACGTGGGCACTCGCGGTCGGCGACCTGAACGGCGACCGGAAGCCCGACCTGGCGATTGCGAGCCATACGCCGAGCACGGTCTCCGTGCTCGTCAATCGGGGCGACGGCAGTTTCCAGCCGAGTCTCGAGTACCGAACCGGGCCCGGTCCTACATCGCTGGCGATCGGCGATCTGAACGGCGACGGCCGGTCGGACCTGGTGACTGCGAACGGCAGCAGCAGCCCAGAGGGTGAAGACGACTGGGTGGACACAGTCTCGGTGCTCCTGAACAGGGGCGGCGGCACATTTCGCGCCAAACGTGATTATCGGGCGCGGGTCGACGACACCCTCGAATTCAGCTCGGTCGCTATCGGCGATCTGAATGGCGATGGCAAGCCAGACATCGCGACCGCTGACGGCGACGACTACGCCGTTTCCGCCCTCCTCAACAGGGGCAACGGCAGGTTTCGCAGGCGGTTCGACTATGAGCGGATCAGCCTCGTGAAAGACGGCTTGGGGTACGGAGCTCGGGCAATCGCGATCGGCGACCTGAACGGCGACCGCAAGCCCGACGTCGTCACGCCCAGATGGGCCTACCTTTCGGTGTTCATCAATACGCCCGGCCTGTGCACTGTGCCGCGTGTCGAGGGTGTGGCGCTCAGGGGCGCCGAGCAAGCGCTCGCGAGCGCCCATTGCCGCGTCGGGAAGATCCGCCGTACCAAGTCGTATTTGAAGAGCGGCTGCGTGTTCTCGCAGAGCCCCCAGCCCGGGACCATGGTGGTGCGACGAGGCGGCAGGGTCAATCTCTGGGTCAGCAACGGCCAGAGGCCGTCGTGAGGAACCTGGTTCCAATCGCAGAGCGCACAAGGCGCCGGCCAATGAGGGCGAAACTCGTACTGATCCCGCTCGCCGTCGCGGCGTTGCTCGTCGGCACGGCCGCCGCGCATTCAATCTCCGGCTCGGGAGGAGTGCGGACGCTGCGAACCGGGACGCACGTCTTTGGACTCGCCGCCGACGGTTCGCGTGTCGCCGTGTCGACGGCCTGCGGGGCACACGTATACGAGCTCTACGCCTGGAATCCCCTGCGCCGGTCGGTCGTCTCAATGGCACCTCGGCGCCAGCGCAAGTGCTACGGAGCATCGACGGGAGAGGGGATCTGGGAGCAGTCGATCGCCGGTCAGCAGCTCGCTTGGGTGCCCTTCGCGGGCGGTAACGATCGCGAACAGTGGCTCGTCACGGCGACGACAGGCAGTCCGCGGTCGACGACGAGGCTCGTCGAAGAGAGAAGCCACAGCACTGACGGCGTCGTCGGCGACTGGGTTGGCAACGTCTACGGCGACGGCCCGCTGCTTGTCTTCAACACCTGGTCGGTCTGTGACACAGACTCCAACAGCTACCACTGCCCCGAGGGCACGCCTCCGGGCCTGCACATCTACAACGAGAACCTCTGGCGCATCGTCGGCAGGCACAAGCGGCTACTGCTCGCCAGTCCTGACGAACTGACGGTCCTTTCGGTTTCCGCCGGCCGCATC
Organism: Gaiellaceae bacterium; assembly: GCA_036395295.1. Lineage (GTDB taxonomy): Bacteria > Actinomycetota > Thermoleophilia > Gaiellales > Gaiellaceae > VAXT01. The sequence goes on from DASWDJ010000112.1 coordinate 15,398, forward strand.
CTCGTTCAGCGCGCCGACGGGTCGCTCGAGCTCCGCCGCGGCACGGACGGGAGCGTTGTGCGCTCGTTCCCCTTCGGGCCGGATGAGGTCCAGGGTGCGGTGCTCGATTCCTCCGAGCTCGTCGTCCTGCACCGATCGCAGCAGCGCCGTCTCACCTGGCGAGTCATCGACCCGGTCTCGGGCGCCGAACGAGTTCTCAACGCGCAGGCGGGGGCGACTCCCGCAGATGTCGAGCGGGGGCTGCTCGTCTACACGTACGCCCGAGCCGTGTACGTTCTCTGGCTCGCAGACGGGCATAGACGACGATTCACGACGCCACGCGGGTCGTATCCGTACGCGCAGATCGAGCCGTCGGGGCTCTTCTACTCCTACTCAGTCAAGCGAGAGGGCCGCGTCCGATTCGTCCCCTTCCACCAGATTGGGCTCGGCTAGATGCGGAAGCTCGTCGCACTCGCAAGCCTGCTGGCCTTTAGCAGCTCACTCACTGCCGCGGCGTTGTCGTCCGGCGCGCCCTCGTTTGCCCGTTCGAAGACCTATCGAACCGGGCGCCTGCCCGAGTCGGTCGCGATCGGCGACCTGAACCGCGACGGCAAACCGGACGTGGCGGTCGCGAACGAACTCGCGAAAAGCGTCTCCGTGCTTCTGAACCGGGGCAACGGCAGCTTCGGGCCTAAGGTCGACTACAGAACTGGAATCCTCCCGAACTCGGTCGCAATCGGTGATCTGAACGGCGACGGGAAGCCGGACTTGGCGACGACGAATGGGCTCGATGCGGGGACCGTCTCGGTGCTCGCCAACCGCGGCGACGGCACCTTCGGACGCCACGTCGAACATGCCGTCGGCGGCGAGCCTGCATCAGTCGCGATCGGTGACCTGAACGGCGACGGCAGGCCAGATCTAGCGACCACGAACGCAGGCGCGGACACGGTCTCCGTGCTCCTGAACAATGGCGACAGTAGCTTCCAAGGCAAGCACGACTACCTGGTCGGAAACGGCCCTTACTCGGTTGCGCTCGGCAACCTGAACGGCGACGGCCGGCCGGACGTGGCAACCGCCAACTCCTCGGACGACACCATCTCGGTGCTTCTGAACCGGGGCGACGGCACCTTCCAGGGCAAGCGGGACTATGGAATTGGGCTCGGCGTCGGCTCGGTTGCAGTCGGCGACCTGAACGGCGACGGCAAGTCTGACCTGGCGGCCACAAGCGGTTCGAGTACCGCCTCCGTGCTCCTGAACAAGGGCGACGGCAGCTTCCGAGGCAGCCGCGAATATCGAACTGCATTCGCTCCTTACTCGGTTGCGATCGGAGACCTAAACGGCGACGGCAAGCCAGACCTCGCGATCGCGAACGGCCACCCGACGAATTCCGTTTCCGTGCTCGTGAACAGGGGCAACGGTCGCTTCCTGCCCAACGTCGACTATCGAACTGGACGCGGCTCTTCTTCGGTTGCGATCGGCGACCTGAATGGCGACGGCAAGTCGGACCTGGCGACCGCGAACGGACGCGCGAACACCGTCTCGGTCCTCATCAACGCTCCGGGCCTCTGCACCGTGCAGAACGTCGAGGGAAAGAGGCTGTCGGTTGCAAAGCGAGTGATCGCAAGGGCCAACTGCCGCGTCGGAAAGACTCGCCGCGCAAACTCGAAGGCCGTCGAGCGGGGCCGCGTGATCTCGCAGAAGCCCAGGCCAGGCACGGTTCTGCCGAGCGGCGGCAAGGTCGAGCTCGTCGCCAGCAAGGGGCCGAGGCGTTGACCATGCGCCTGTTCAAAGTGCTCATGCTCCTGTCCGTAGTGGCCGTGGCTCTCCTGGGCGCGACCGCGGCACAGCCGACTTCCGGGCCGAGCAAGCGCCTGTTGCGGCTCGCTGCTCCCGTGACCGAGCTCGCCGCTGACGGAGCGCAGGCCGCGACGTTCGCCTGTGGGACCGGTGACTACTGGTTCCTCGCCTGGAATCCCGTGCGCCGCTCGACCGTCCTCGTGGATCGCAGCGGGTGTACCTCGGGCAGTAGTGGGATCTCGGCGCTGGGAGTTGCGGGGCATCGCCTCGCCTGGGTGCCCTACGACGCTGGTAACTACACCGAATCGCAGCTCGTGACGGCGACGGTTCGGAGGCCGCGGTCGATCACCCGGCTCACGGGAACGAGAGTCCACAACACCGACGACGGCGTCGGCGACGACGTCGGCAACATCTACGGCGACGGCTCGCTGCTCGTCTTCAACACCTGGTCGGTCTGCGAGAAGTCGCCCTATACCGACTCCTGCCCACCGGGCGCTCCCGACGGCTACCACATCTACAACGAGAACCTCTGGCGCATCGTCGGTCGGCGCAAACGGCTCCTCGTCGCGAGCCCTGATGAGCTGACGGTGCTCGCAGTGGCGGCCGGGCGCATCCTCGTCCAGCGCGCCGACGACTCGCTCGAGATCCGTCGTGGCTCGGATGGGAACCTCGTGCGCGCATTTCCTCCCTTGCGGCGTGGGTATCAGCGCGCCGCAGTGCTCGACGCCTCCGAGCTCGTCGTCCTCGACCGCATGTCAGGACACCATTGGCGCGTCTACGACCCGGTCTCGGGCGTTCAGAAGCGGGTTCTGCAGGCGCCTGCCGGGGCGATTCCGGCCGATGTCGAGCGCGGGCTCCTCGTCTACACAGTGGGCCGGACCGTGCACGTGCTTCGGCTCGCGGACGGCCGGCAGAGGACCTTCCGCGCGCCGGTGCCCCGGCCGCGCTACGGCAGCGTGGAGCCCGTGCTCGCGCAGATCGAGCCCGCGGGACTCTTCTACTCGTCTCGGGTGCGGCACGAGGGCCATCTCCGCTTTGTCCCCTTCAACTCGATTCGCTTCAGAAGATGAGGAAGCTCGTCGTACTCGTAAGCATTGCGATTGTCGGCGCCCCAGTCGGCGCCGCGGCGCTCCATGCGGGCTCGGCGCCTTCGTTCGGTCCCGCGAGGAGCTACACAACGGGACGTGACCCTCTTTCGGTCGCAATCGGTGACTTGAACGGCGACGGCAAGCCCGACCTGGCGACCGCAAACGCAAACTACAGCGGGGTGGGCACCGCCTCCGTGCTCCTGAACAGGGGCGATGGCAGCTTCCGGGCGAAGATCGACTATCGAACCGGACGCGGTCCTAACTCTGTCGCGAGCGGCGACCTGAACGGCGACGGCAAGCCGGACCTGGCGACCGCGAACCTCGACGCGGACAGGGTCTCCGTCCTCCTCAACAGGGGAGACGGCAGCTTCCAGGCCAGGCTCGACTACCGAACCGGACACGCCCCTTATTCGGTCGCGATTGGCGATCTGAACGGCGACGGCAAGCCGGACCTGGCGACCGCGAACAACGGCAGCTACCCGGGCACTGTCTCCGTGTTCCTGAATAGGGGCGATGGCAGCTTCCAGGCGATGGTCGACTACGCAACCGGACTCGGCCCCGAGTCGGTCGCGATCGGCCAATTGAACGGCGACGGCAAGCCGGACCTGGCGACCGCGAACTACCAAGGCGACTCCGTCTCCGTGCTCCTCAACAGCGGCGACGGCAGCTTCCAGGCCAAGCGCGACTATGGAGCCGCCCGCTCTCATTCGGTCGCGATCGGCGACCTGAACGGCGATGGCAAGCCGGACCTGGCAACCGCGAACTCGAACGGCGACAAGGAGTCGCCGACCAGCACCGTGGCTGTGCTCCTGAACAGAGGCAACGGCAGCTTCCGGGCCAGCCGCAACTACGCAACTGGACCCGTCTCTGAGTCAGTCGCGATCGGCGACCTGAGCGGTGATCGCAAGCCGGACCTGGCGACCGCGAACTTCGGCGGTGTCGGCGACCAATACGTCTCCGTGCTCGTCAACAGGGGAGACGGCACCTTTCAGGCCGAGCTCGACTACGGAATCGGCTATCGCGCTACGTCGGTCGCGATCAGCGACCTAAACGGCGACAGGAAGCTGGACCTGGCGGCCACGGGCAGCTTACCGCGCTTCGGCAGCAACGTTTCCGTGCTCCTCAACAGGCCAGGGCTGTGCACGGTGCAGGATGTCAAGCGACAGAAGTTGGCGGCCGCGAAGCGGACGATTGCGCGCGCCAACTGCCGCGTCGGGAAGATCCGCCGCGCCTACTCGAGTACCTTCAAGAGGGTTACGAAGGGCCGCGTGATCTCGCAGAGGCCCAAGCCCGGCACGGTGCTGCGGGGCGGCGGCAAGGTCAACCTCGTCGTCAGCCGCGGGAAGAGGTTCTCGTGAAGAAGGTCCTCCTAGTGGCCGGCTTGCTCGTCGTCGGCAGCTCGGTGAGCGCTGCGGCGCACACCGGCTCGGCGCCTTCGTTCGCGTCTGCGAAGAGCTACGCAACCGGGAGCAGCCCCGCATCGGTCGCGATCGGCGACCTGAATGGGGACGGCAAACCGGATCTGGCGATCGCGAACGGCGGCGTCGACGCCGCCGCGGGCGCCGTCTCCGTGCACTTCAACAACGGCGACGGCACCTTTCGGTCCAGGCGCGACTTTGTCACCGGACGGAACCCCGAATCGGTCGCGATCGGCGACGTGAACGGCGATGGCAATCCGGATCTTGCAACGTCGAACGGGGAGGCGAGCACCGTCTCCGTGCTCCTGAACAGGGGCGACGGCAGCTTCCAGGCCAACCGCGACTACGCAACCGCCAGCGAGCCTTTCTCGGTCGCGATCGGCGATCTGAACGGCGACGGCCACTCGGACCTGGCGACCGCGAACGGCGGCGCGAGCACCGTCTCCGTGCTCCTCAACAGTGGCGGCGGCAGCTTCCGAGCCAGGGTCGACTACCGAACCGGACACGGGCCTGGCTCGGTCGCGATTGCCGACGTGGATGGCGACGGTAGGCCGGACCTTGTGACCGCGAACGGCGAGGACTCCGCGGATAGCGTCTCTGTGCTTGCGAACAACGGCGTCGGTGGCTTCCGAGCCAGGGTTGACTACCCAACCGGATCTTCCCCTGCCAACGTCGCGATCGCCGACCTAAACGGCGACGGCAAGCCGGACCTGGCTACCGCCAACCTCAGCGCGGACACGTCTTCCGTGCTTCTGAACAGGGGCAACGGCAGCTTCCAGGCCAGGCGTGACTACGCAACCGGACGCCGCCCTACCTCGGTGGCGATCGGCGAGCTGAACGGCGACGGGAAGCCGGAGCTGGCGATCACGACCTTCGAGCAGGCGAGTAGCGTCTCCGTGCTCGCCAACAGGGGCGACGGCAGCTTCGAGGCCAAGGTCGACTATCGAACCGAACGGTTCCCCATCTCGGCCGCGATTGGCGACTTGAACCGCGACGGCAGGTCGGACCTGACGACCGTGAACTACGCCGTGGCAACCGTCTCCGTGCTGCTCAACACGCCGGGTCTCTGCACGGTGCAAAACGTCAGGCAAACGCCGCTGCCGACCGCGAGGCGGAGGATCGCGCTCGCCACCTGCCGCGTCGGGAGGATCCGCCGGGCCTACTCGAGTTTCGTCAGGAGGGGCCGCGTGGTCTCGCAGAAGCCGAGGTTCGGCGCCGTGCTGCCTGGCGGCGGCAAGGTCAACCTCTTCGTCAGCCGTGGAAGGAGGCCCTCGTGAAAACCCTGCTCATAGTCGCAAGCCTCGTGGTTCTCGGAGGATCGATCGGAATCGTCCTCGCCGCCCGCAGCTCCAACGGTGTGGTCACGCTCGGCGCGCCGCCGACCGTGGCCGAATCGGAGATCGCGAACACTCTGCCCACGCAGCCGTCGTTCGAGGTCTGGTTCGCGCGCGGCGAGCGGCTCGTGCCCGTCGCGCGGACGCACGAGCGGACGCCGGGAGTCGCGACCGCCGCGATCAATGCGTTGATCGCCGGCCCAACCCGGGCTGAGCGAAAATCCGGTCTGAAGACTGCCGTCCCCACTGACACTCGACTGCTCGGGATCTCGATCAAGAACGGGGTTGCCACGATCGACTTCACATCGGAATACCAATCGGGCGGGGGCTCGCTCTCGATGCAGATGCGCCTCGGGCAGGTCGTCTACACGCTGACTCAGTTCCCGACCGTGGAAGCCGTCCGCTTCCAGCTCGATGGCGCGCCCGTGAACGTCTTCTCGGGCGAGGGAATCATCCTCGACCATCCCGTCAGCCGAAGCGACTACTCGGAGCTCGCGCCGACCTCCCCGACCGTGACTGGAACCTGGCGACTCCTGCCGCGCGCCCCGATTGCGGCTCCCGATCTGCTCCTCAGCGTCTGGACCGGCACGGAGATGATCGTCTTCGGGCGCGTGGAGAAGCGTGGCCCCGCCGACGAGATCCTCGCCTCGAAGAATGCTGCGGCAGCCTACGACCCGGCCTCGAACGCCTGGCGTCGGCTGGCGTCTCCCCTGTCGGCCCGCGGCTACCCGGGCAACTGGGCCGCCGTCTGGACCGGCAAGGAGATGCTCGTCTGGGGCGATGTGAACCAAGCCTTCGACCCAGCGACGAATCGCTGGCGGCGGCTGCCGCTGGCCCCTGCCGGACGGGGAGGGATCGTGGTCTGGTCCGGGCACGAGCTGATCGAATGGGGCGGAGGATGCTGCGGCGATGTCAGCTCCGACGGCGCGGCCTACAACCCGTCCACCGACTCCTGGCGGAAGATTGCGCTTCCCCCAGTCGGCGGCCAGCAGTCGCCGGTGGGGGCCTGGACCGGGAAAGAGCTCGTGATCTTCGCCGGGCAGGACCCGGAGGGCCAGCCGGTCGGCGGTGCCGCGTACGATCCGGCGAAGGACACGTGGCGCCGGATCGGATCGAAGCCCGCGCCACTCGAAGGTGCGCACGCCGTCTGGGACGGCCACGAGGTGCTCGTCGCCGGTGGTACTCGTCCGGGACACGGGCTGTCGAAGGCAGGGCTTGCGTACAACCCCGCGACGAATCGCTTCCGCCGACTGGCGCCGATCGGCTCCGGCCGCGCG
>DASWDJ010000113.1:0-12227 GCA_036395295.1 Gaiellaceae bacterium
CCGCGCAAGGCATCGCTTGCGATGCCTCTAGAAGGTCACGGCGGCTTTGCTGCCGTGACCGCTTCATGCTTGCAGCCTTGGCAAGGGCGAGGGTGGGCTCTGGCGCCGCGTGATCGCGGGCCAGAAGCCGGTACTAAGGCATCGCTTGCGATGCCGACCAGGGGAGGCCGTGCCGGCTTTGCCGGCAGGGCCGTTTTCTATCGCTGGGAGCGGCATTAGGGTTCGGTGTGGACGCTAACGTCGGCGAGGCTCGGGAGGGCTTGCCTGATCTCGTGCTCGACCTCGCTCGCCTGCGCATGTGCGTCGGCCAGCGGGCTCGAGGGATCGAGTACCAGCGTCAAGAACGCCATCAGCCCGTCCTCGGTCTGAAGGAAGCGCAGCTCTCGCGGCGGGGCGCCGGTCCGCTCGCGCACGATGCGGGCGACAGCTTCCGCCGCGTCCTCGACGTCGGATTCCGCCGGAGCGCGCGCCATACCCGGCTCGCGCAGCGGCTCGAGATGAGTTTGGACGGAGACGACCTCGGGCACGGCGCCGCCAATCGCCTGCTCGACCTGCGAAGCCACGGCGTGCGCGGATTCGAGCGTCAGCTCGCCGGGGAGCTTCAGGTGCAGCGCGACCTGAAGCCCGTCGTCGACCGCCACGACGCGCAGGTTGTGCACCTCTCGGACGCGAGGGACCGTGAGAGCCGCGGCGTGCACCCGCTCGCGGAGTGCCGCTTCCCCTGCGGTGGGCTCGACGTGAACGACGACGTCGCTCTCGGGGAGCGCCTTCTGGACGGCTTCCTCGACCGCGTCCGCGGCAGCGTGCCCCTGTCCGACCCCCGCATCCGGTGAGACTCCGATCACGACGTCCGCAAAATGACGGCCCGAAGCTTGGCGCATCCGCAGCCGCCGCAGCTCGACGCTCGGCTCGAGGCGCGCGATTGCGGCCCGGGCCGCGCGCTCGGCGTCGACCGGCACCCGGTCCATGAGCACGTCCACGTTGCGGCGCATGAGCCGCCCTGCTGCGATCAGCACCAGGACCGCAACGAAGAGCGCCGCGGCGGAGTCGCCCTCAGCCCAGCCCGCGCGGGCGAGCGCGAGACTCGCCAGCACGGCCGTGGAACCGGCGAGGTCGCTGCCGAAGTGCACGGCATTCGCCGCCAGCGCCGCGCTGTGGTAGCGCCGCGACGCGCTGAGCGAAACCGCCGTGCGGCTTGCGTCGACGGCGATCACGATCGCGACGACGAGGAACGCGTACCAGACCGGGTCGACGCTCGGCTCCGCGGAGCCGACGAGCACTTCGAGCGCCCGAAATGAGATGTAGAGGCTCGCCAGCACCAGGAGCCCTGCTTCGCCGAGCGCCGCGAGGTGCTCCGCCTTTCCGTGCCCGTACGGGTGCCCACGGTCGGCCGGTCGCCCGGCGACTCCAACGGCGAACAGCGTCAGGAGCGCGGCGACGAGATCGGTCCCGGAGTGGACGGCCTCCGAGATGAGCCCGAGGCTTCCCGTCGCAAGCCCGGTCCCGAGCTTAAGCGCAATGAGCACGCAAGCGGCGATGACCGAAATGAGCGCGGTGCGCCGCTGCGGGCTCATGCCGGAAGGCTACGAGGAAACTGAGGTCTGGACTATCGTCTTTCGGCCTTTGACGTGTGGGCAGCCCGGGGAGTCGCGGGTTCGCGGGTCAGCGACGCGAGATCAATCGACCGTGGCATGGGCGGGCCCGTTCTCGGGTTGGCGTGCTTTTAGTCGCGGAAAGTGCGAAGCACTTTCCGCGAGTCCCGGGCCCGTGGCCCGGGACCTAACTAATACCAGCGGCCGCGCCGGAAGCCGCCGAAGAGCAGCCCGAGAATGATCAGAACGATGCCCAGCCACAAGGGCCCGGTGAAGAGCAGAACGATTCCGATGATGATCAGAACAGCGCCGATTCCCACCTTGTCTCCTCTCGTTGGCTTTGTGCGGAAGCGAGCCTACAAATTTCCGCGTAGGGCCTGCTCGCGCTCGATCGCCTCGAACAGTGCCTTGAAGTTGCCTTCGCCAAACCCGCGCGAGCCGTGGCGCTCGATGACCTCGAAGAAGAGCGTCGGACGATCCTGCGCGGTCTTCGTGAAGATCTGGAGCAGGTAACCCTCTTCGTCGCGGTCGGCCAGGATGCCCAGACGCTTGAGGTCGTCGTAGTCGGCATCGATCTCGCCGACGCGGTCTTCGAGATCGTCGTAGTACGCCGTGGGCGTCTTGAGGAACCGCAGGCCGCGTTCCTCGAGCTCCTCGACAGTCGCCACGATGTCCTCGGTCGCCAGCGCGACGTGCTGCACCCCGGGGCCTCCGTAGAAGTCCAGGTACTCCTCGATCTGGCTCTTGCGCTTGCCTTCCGCGGGCTCGTTGATCGGGAACTTGATCTTCCCTTCGCCGTCCATCATCACCTTCGACATCAGCGCCGAGTACTCCGTCGAGATCGCCTCGTCCGAGAAGTGGATCAGCTCCGTCATCCCGAACGCCCGCTCGTAGAACTCGACCCAGTGGTTCATCCGGCCGAGCTCGACATTGCCGACCACGTGATCGATGTTCTGGAGCCCGATCCCAGTCGTCGCCGCGCCGTTGTCGACGGAAGATTTGTAGCCCGGCAGGTACGGGCCCGCATAGTCGTCGCGGTTGACGAAGGTGTGGATGTTCTCGCCGTAGGTGGCGATCGAGGCCAGCTCGACCCGGCCGTATTCGTCCTCGAGCCAGTGCGGCTCGACGACACTGCGCGCTCCGCGCTGGACGGCTTGGCGGTAGGCCTCGGAAGCGCTCGGCACGGTGAGAGCGACGTCCTTCACGCCGTCGCCGTGTGAGCAGGCGAAACGGGTGATGTCGCTGTCGGGGCGGAGGCCGCTCGTGAGCACGAGCCGAATCTCGTTCTGGTCGAGGACGTACGAGGCTCGGTCGCGGATGCCGGTCTCGGGGCCCGCGTACGCGGTCTCGGTGAAGCCGAATGCGCGTTGGTAGAAGTAGGCGGCCTGTTTCGCGTTGCCGACATAGAGCTCCAGGTGATCCCAAGCCTTGATCGGCATGAAGTCGTGATCGGCCATCGTCGTGATCTTAACTCGCTTTCTGAGACAGCACCTCGGGCGCAGCGTCCTCCACTCGTGTGTCCTCGAAGCCTTCGCGAAGCGGCACTTCGTAGATCGCAAAGAGCACGATCACGAGCACGAGCACGCAGATTCCCGCGGCCGCGAGGAAGGCGGGCTGCAGAGCATCGGCGAGCTCGACCCGCAGGTGCGGCGGCAGCCGGTGGACGGCCTGCGAAGTCAAGGTCTTTCCGCCCGGTAGCCCCTGATTGACGATCACGCCCATCAGCGTCACCCCCAAGGTCGCGCCGATCGAGCGCGCGAACTGCGTGAGCGCGGTCGCCGAGCCCATCGTGCGGACCGGAACGGCGTTCTGCACCGCTAGCACGAACACCTGCATCATCAGCCCGAGCCCGATCCCGGCGATGACCATGTTCCGCGCCGCCTCGGCATTCGTCGTCGAGGTGTCCATCCGCGAGAGGAGGAACAGCCCCGTGCCGAGGACGATCGGCCCCGCGATCGCGTTCGGCCGAACCCGCCCGCTCCGCGAGACCCACTGGCCGGAGAGGGCGCTCGCGACGACGGCGCCCAGCATGAACGGCGTCAGCACCACTCCGGATGAGGTTGCGGAGGTGCCGATGACGCCCTGGACGAAGAGCGGTACGAAGGCGATCGTTCCGAACATGGCCATCGCAGAGAGGCAGATCGCGGCCACGCCGCCCGCGACGGTGCGCTGGCGGAGGAGCTCGAAGGGCAGGATCGGCTCCCGTGCACGGCGCTCGACCACCCCGAATAGCGTGAGCAGCGCGGCCGCCGCTCCAAGCGCCGCGAGAACGTGGCTCGAGCCCCACGAGTACTGACGGCCGCCCCAGACGACCCCAAGCAGGAGCGAGGTCGTCCCGCCGGCAAGGAGCGCTGCGCCGAGGTAGTCGAGCGAGTGCTCGCGACGCTGCGTCCGCTTCGGCATCGCGATCCAGATCACCGCGAGCGCGATCACGCCGATCGGGAGATTGACGTAAAAGGCCCAGCGCCAGCTTGCGTGGTCGACGATCAGTCCGCCTAGTGCAGGGCCTGCAATCGAGCCCGCCGCGAAGGTGGCGCCGATCAGGCCCTGGTAGCGCCCGCGGTCGCGTGGCGGAACGATGTTCGCGATCGTCGCCAGCGCGAGCGCGAAGAGACCGCCGCCACCCAGCCCCTGGACGGCTCGGAAAGCGACGAGCTGCGTCATGCTCTGCGCAAGCCCGCAGAGCGCCGAACCGGCGAGGAAGATCGAGATCGCGACGATGTAGAGCGGTCGCCGTCCGTAGATGTCGCCGAGCTTTCCGTAGAGCGGGATCGTCACCGTCGTCGCAAGGACGTAGGCCGTGAAGACCCACGAGTAGCTCGTCAGCCCACCGAGGTCGGAGACGATCCGCGGCAGCGCTGTGGCGACGATCGTCTGGTCGAGCGCCGCCAACAGGAGCACGACCATGAGTGCCCCGTAGATGGTCAGGATGCGCCCGATCGTGTAGCGGTACCCGGGCGGCTTCTGGGCGAGACGAGCTCGGAGAGCGGCCACGAATCCAGCGTACCCGGGGCGCTATTCCCCGGGTTCGAGCGGAGGCTGGGTGCGACGGGAGAGGACGATGCCGGCCCCGATCGCGAGTCCGCCGGCGATCTGGTACCTCGTCAGATTCTCCGACAGGAGGAGGAGCGCGATCAAGGCCGCGAGGAAGGGCTGGAGGTTCGCAAACAGCGAAGCGCGCGCCGGGCCGACCTGGTCGATCGCCGTGAACCAGAGCAGGTTCGTGACGACGAGCGGCCCGAGCACGGCGAAAGCGAACCCGGCCCAGACGAGCCAGCCGAAGTCGTAGCTCTGGGCCTCGAGGTGCCTCGAGCCGACCAGCAGCAGTGGAACCGACACGAACGCAAGGAGAACCGCGCTCAAGCGGAAGGGCGAGTACCTGCGCATGAGCGGCGAGATCGTGACCGAGTACGCGCCCCAGGTCGCTGCCCCTAGGACGGCGAGGAGGTCGCCCTTGACGTCTCCCGAGAGGCTTCGGCCCGAGCCGGCTGTCACCAGCACGACGCCGGAAAACGACAGCAGCGCGGCGATCCAGAACCGGTTTCCGAGCAGGTCGATCCCGACCAGCCGCGAGATGAGCGCCGTGAAGATCGGCAGCGTGCCGAAGAGAAGCGCAGTCGTCGTCGCCGTCGTGAAATAGAGCGCGTAGACGAAGCTGAGCTGGTTCGCGAACAGGAGCGCGACCGCGAGGGCGATCAGGGGCCAGTCGCTCCTGGCGATCCGCAACGAGCGCTCCCACGGAAACGTGATCGCGACGAAGACGAGTGCGGCCGCGGAATAGCGCACGGCGGAGTAGGAGAGCGGGTGAAACCCGTGGTCGAGGATGTACTTCGAGACGGTGAAGTTGAGAGCCCAGAGGCTGACTGTGGCGAGCAACAGGAAGTCAGCCGTCTCGACGCGCCGCACCGGCGAGAACCTAGCGTTAGCCTTTGCCCAATGGCCGAGCCGACTCGCGACGACGTCGATGCGATCGTCGGCCCCGCGACCCCGCATTTCGCTTACCAGCTACGAGCGCGCGTCCTCGAGCTCGTCGAAGACCTCCCTGCCAACCATCCCGTGCGCACGTACGCCGAGGAGAAGGCCGAGCTCCTCGACCGGCTCGGTTACGCCTCCTCCAAGGCCGAGGAAGGGCCGCGCGAGCCTCGAACACGGCCCGGCTGGGAGACGATTCCGAGCGCCGCGCCCGCCGACGAGCCGCTCCGACCCAAGCCCAAGGCACCGTCTTGACGGTGCCGCTTTCAGGACGTACGAGCTTTGCTCGTGCGTCCGTCGGAAATGACCGGTCGACCCACGGGTAGCAACCACAGCCGCCACGAGGAATTCGAAGGCGCCACCGTGTTCGTCACGGGGGGCTCGCGGGGAATCGGGAAGGCGATCGCACTCCGCTTCGCCGATCTCGGCGCGGCCCGCGTGGGCATCGGCTACCTCCGCAACGACCGGGCGGCCGAGGAGACCGCGGAGGAGCTGCGCGAAAGAGGGACCGAGCCGGTCCTTGTCCGCGGCAACGTCTCGTCCGAGCGGGTGACGCGCGAAGTGGCCGAGCTCGGCTCGCTGCGGGCGCTCGTCCACAACGCAGCGACCGGCGTCATCCGGCCCGCGCTCGAGACCGAGGACAAGCACTGGGACTGGACACACGGCGCCAACGCCCGCGCCCTACTCTCGCTCGCCCGGGCGGCGGTGCCGCAGATGCCGAACGGCGCTTCGATCGTCGGGATCTCGAGCCTCGGCTCCACGCGCGTGCTCGAGGACTACGTGCTCGTCGGCACTTCGAAGGCAGCGCTCGAGTCGCTCGTCCGCTATCTCGCGGTCGAGCTCGCGCCGCGCGGAATCCGCGTCAACGCCGTCTCGGGCGGCGTCGTGGACACGGAGGCGCTCGATTACTTCCCGAACAAGGACCAGATGCTGGACATGGGCCTGAAACGCACGCCCGCGGGCCGGATGGTCAAGCCCGACGACATCGCGGATGCAGTCGCTTTTCTCTGCTCGCCGCAGGCGGAGATGATCCGAGGCCACGTCCTCGTCGTCGACGGGGGCTTCATGCTGCCGGCGTGAACGAGCAGCTGCTGAAGGAGCTGAGTGGCCTGCCCGGCGTCGAGGTCGCTCCTTCCCAGTGGACGGGCGAGCCCGCGATCTGGAGCGCCGGCCGCGAGATCGTCCATGCGCACGAGACGTGGATCGAGGTGCGCCTGACCGGCAAGCTCATCAACAAAGTCGAGGACGATCGCGTCCTGCGCCGCAGCCGGACCTCGGACTGGGTAATGGTCGACTCGTCCGAACCAGAGCTCATCCTCGACCTGGCCAGGCAAGCTGTCGTGGCAAACCGCCGCTGATGGACCCGACTGACGACAACCGACGCGCCTGGGACGAGATCCATCGCCGTCGCGCCGAGGAGATGTCCGGACAGCTCGGAATCCCCGACGGCATCCGCGGTTTGCTGCCCGATCTCGGCGGCAAGCACGTCCTTCACCTTCAGTGCGCGACCGGCGAGTCGACCGCTGAACTCGTCGAGCTGGGCGCGCTCGTCAGCGCGGTCGACATCTCAACCGAAGCAATCGAAGTCGCCCGCGAGCGCGCGCCGGACGTCGCGTATGTGCACGCCGACGTGCACGAGCTGCCCCTCGAGCTGCGCCGCGCCCGATTCGATCTCGTGTACACCGGGGGCGGGGTGCTGAGCCGACTACACGACCTCGACGCCTGGGCAAGCGGAATCGCGTCCGCTCTCAGGCCGGGCGGGCTCCTGCTTCTGTACGACGACCACCCGGTCGCCGCCTGCGTCGACGCTCTCGGGCACTGGCGGGACGACTACTTCGACGAGAGCGCAGAGGAGCGCGAGCGGCACTGGCAGCTCGGTCACGTCGTCGAGGCCGTCTCCGGCGCAGGGCTCTCGATAAAGCGTCTCGTCGAGTTCCAGACGCTCTACTCGTGGCCCAAGAGGGACCGCCGCGTGCCTTGGGACTTCGTGCTGATCGCGGAGAGGGTCGAGTGAACGAGGCACGATCACGTTGCTTCCTCGTCTACGCGCTGGCCCCGGAGGGCCTGAGCGCGCGCGAGGCGAACGAGCTGCTGAACGCGTACATTGGCGAGACCGGTCGTGGGCTGATCGTCTCGCACGACCATTTCACGGGCCGGCCCCACGGCGGATTCGCCGTCTTCGAGGTGCAGACGGAGGAGGAAGAGGCGAAGCTCGGCGATCCGGGCCCACTTGCGGGCTGGCAGATCAGCAGCCACGCCCTCACCTTTTCCCTGACAGCGGTCGGCTTCGTCGCGCAGGCCGATTTCACCCTCCGGAACTACGGCGGCACCTCGCTCGCGGATCTCGAACGGGCGGAGAGTCCGGAGCAGCGCTTCTGGTGGCAGCGCCACCGCTCGGATTAGCAGCCGCCGGAAACGGGCAGGACAGGTGGAATGGGAATCCCAGTCAGCCTGGTCCTGATCGCCGCAGGCGCAATTCTCGCCTGGGGAGTAACGGAGGAGCCCTCGGGCCTCAATCTCGACGCGATCGGCATCGTCCTGATCGTGATCGGCATCGTCGGGTTCATCCTCACCATGCTGCTCTGGCAATCCTGGTGGGGCCCCGGCTACTTCTCGAGGGCGACGTACGTCGAAGGCGGACCGGCCCGGCCGTGGTATTACGGCGGTGGGTGGGGACGCAGAAGGACCACGTACGTCGAGGACGACGGGCCGCCGCCGGACGCCCCGCGGCCGCCTCCGCCGCCGTAGCTCTTCGCGAGCCGACACCCGAGGACGCCGCCGCGATTGCATCGCTTCTCGGCGAGCTCGGCTATCCGTCGACGCCCGAGCAGGCGACCGAGCGGCTCGCGCGCATCGCCGCCGACCCTTCGACGCTCGCGCTCGTGGCGGAAGTCGACGGTGAGGTCGCGGGCCTCGCCGCCCTCCACGTCCAGAACCTCGTCGAGCGCGACGAGCCCGGCTGCGAGGTAGCCGCGCTCGTCGTCGGCGAGCGATTCCGGCGCCGCGGAATCGGCGAGCTGCTGATGCGCGCGATCGAGGACGAGGCGCGGGCACGCGGCGGTAGGCACCTCGTGCTCAACACAGCCCACCGCCGAGCCGACGCGCACGCCTTCTACGAAGCGCTCGGCTACGAGCACACGGGGCGGCGCTACGCGAAGGAGCTCAACTTAGGAGCGTAATGTGAAAATCCAACCCGCTCGGGAACCAGGGTTCCCTCTGAGGGCTAGGCGGGCGCGCCCGCCTCGACCGGAATTCCGTAGATCTCGCCGAGCTTCTCCCGCAGGTAGCGCAGGTACGGCCCGGGGTCCATCCCTCCGCCCGTGATCCGCTCGAGCGTCTCCCTCGACGTGTACTTGCGGCCGTGCCGGTGCAGGCTCTCCCGTAGCCAGCCGGCGAGTTCGCTGAACTCTCCGCGCTCGAGTTGGGAGTCGAGATCCGGGATCTCGGCCCGGAGCTGCTCCCACAGCTGCACGGAGACGACGTTGCCGAGCGAATAGGTCGGGAAGTAGCCGATCGCCCCGCCCGACCAGTGAACGTCCTGGAGCACGCCGCGCGCGTCGTCGGGCACCTCGATGCGGAGGTACTCGGCCATGCGCGCGTTCCAAGCCTCAGGCAGATCCTCGAGCGGAAGCTCGCCGGAGAGCATCTGCTGCTCCAACTCGAAGCGCAGGATCACGTGGAGGTTGTAGGTCGCCTCGTCCGCTTCGACGCGGATCAGGGACGGCTGCACCTTGTTGATCGCCCGGTAGTACTCGTCCAGCTCGACGGTTCCGAACTGCTTCGGAAACACGGCCTGCAGCCTCGGGTAGAAGAAGCGCCAGAACGGAAGGCTGCGGCCGACGAGGTTCTCCCACATGCGGCTCTGCGACTCGTGCAGGCTCATCGAGCTCACCTGCGAGAGCGGCGTCCGCTCCAGGACCGGATCGACGTTCGCCTCGTAGAACCCGTGTCCGAACTCGTGGATCGTGGCGAAGAGGCTGACGCCCAGATCGGTCTCGTCGTACCGGGTCGTCAGCCGGATGTCCGTCGTCGCGGCGCTCATCGCAAACGGGTGAACGGTCGGGTCGAGCCGCCAGGACTCGTGATCGAAGCCGATCCGCTCGAGCAGCTCGAGCGCGAAGGAGCGCTGGGCCTCGATCGGGAAGTTTCCGCGCAGGCTGGAGTCGTCGACGAGATCTGACCGCTCGCCGATCTCGGCGATGAACGGGATCAGCTCCCGCTTCAACTCGTTGAGGACCGTCTGGACCTCGCTGGTCTTCATGCCCTCGTCGAAGTCGTCGAGCAGCACGTCGTACTCGGTCTCGTAGTCGAGGCCCTCGAAGCAGGCGATGTACTCGTGCTGGAGCTCGAGATTCCGCTTCAAGTAGGGCAAGAAGATCGAGAAATCCGACTTCTCGCGCGCCTCGACCCAGGCTGAGAGCGCGATCGCGCCAGCGCGCGTCAGCTCCGCGCGCAGATCCGATGGCACGCGCTTCGCCTTCTCGTAGTCGCGGCGGGTGACGCGAATGAGGCTCCCCTCGATCGAGTCGGGATCGAGCCCCTCCTCCTCGCCACCGACCTGTTCCAGCAGCTCACCGATCTCGTCGGAGATGAAGAGCTCGTGCGACAGATGGTCGAGCGTCCCGAGCTGCTCGGCGCGAATGTCCCCGGCCTTTGGCGGCATCTTCGTGTGCTGATCCCAACCGAGGATGGCGCGGGCCATGCGCAGGTCGTGGATCGAGGCCAGGCGTGTCTTGAGCTCTTCGTACGTTTTCGTCACGAGTTCCTCCGGCGATTGCTTGTGCCGAGAGCCTACTTGAGGACTTCTTCGGTATAGACGCCCTCAGGGTTCCAGAGGAGGAAGCCCTTCGTGTGGTACCGGCGGGTCGCGTTGATCTGTGCCC
Organism: Gaiellaceae bacterium; assembly: GCA_036395295.1. Lineage (GTDB taxonomy): Bacteria > Actinomycetota > Thermoleophilia > Gaiellales > Gaiellaceae > VAXT01. The sequence goes on from DASWDJ010000113.1 coordinate 10,448, forward strand.
GCACCTCACTCGCGGGCCGCCTGCCGGCGCTGAGGGAGAAGTCCTCCAGCCAGGGAATCAGCATCGCCCTGCGTCCGATCAGCTCGTTACGGAAATCGCGGAGCGAGAAGGCAACCGTCTGGCCGGGAACGGAGCTCGGATCGGGCAGGTCGAACTCCCCCGAGTTGTAATGCGACGGGTAGACCATCGGATAGACGGCGTCCACGTACTTCGCGAGGCGCCTGGGCTTCTGGCCGACGCCGAGCTCGCGCGTGGCCGAGAGGCCGAAGACGTCGATCGAGACCCGCACGCCCAAGGGCTTGAGCTGCAGGGACGCGTACTGGACGAAGCGCGCGATCGTCCACCCTTGCGGCTCGGCGGCTTTCCCGGCGAAGACGGCGTTCTCGATCGGCCCGTCGCTCGGAAAGCGGACATAGTCGAACTGGATCTCGTCGAAACCGTCGCGCGCGGCCGCCTTACCGATGGAGACGACGTAGTTCCACACACGGCGGTCGTAGGGGTTCGACCAGCCAAGACCGGCGTCGTTCTGCCACACCGAGCCGTCGCTCGTTCGGATCGCCAGGTCCGGGCGCTTGCTCGTCAGCACTGGATCCTCGAAGACGACCACTCGCCCGATCAGATACGCACCGGATCGATGGGCCGTCCCGGCCAACCGGCGCGCGCTGTAGTAGGGCTTGGACGCTCCGACGCGGCGCGCGAGCGTCCACTGCGGCATGAGGAAGCCGACCTCGCCGTTCTCGTCCTTGACGTCGACCTCGAGCGTGTTCAGGCCCTCCAGCGCCAGGTACTCGTCGATCTTCCCGGGAAGCGACGCGAGGGCCATCGTCACGTGCACGCCGCGCACCTCGGTCGGCAGGGGCCGCGGGCGGGGGCGCAGATTCTTCTTCGCGCCCTTTGCGTGCGCCTCGGACCCCCCCGAGCCATGGGCGCGCGTGCCGATCACCGTTGCACCGAGCGCGACGAGCGCGGCGGCGATCAGCAGAGCGCCGAAGGCCACGGTCCTGCGCACCCGCCGGCGGCGGCGCGCCTGCGCTCGCCTTTCCCGAAATCGTTCGTTGGGATGGGCACGCTCGAGCTCAGGCAGCGGCGGCACTGTGGAAAACTCTAAGGCCTAGCAGGGCTCGGTGTTTGACGAATCTGGGCCCGAGGACCCGGAAGCTCACCTCCCGTCGGCGCCGAAGAGCCGGTTCAGCGTGTCCGCGGCGATATAGCCTCCGATCTTCGGATTCTCCTGGAGGCGTCGCACCGAGTAGCTGTACCAGTGCGCGCCGAAGGGGACGTAGACGCGCAACCGGTGACCGTCGCGCACGAGCCGGTCGGCCGCGGCCTCCCGCACGCCCAAGAGCATCTGGAACTCGTACTGCTCGCGGGTCAGGCCGAACTCGGCGACGAGACGTTGCCCCTCGGAGACCAGCCACTTGTCGTGTGTCGCGATCCCCACGTAGCAGCCTGCGCGCAGCAGCTCGCGGAGGCAGCGCACGAAGTTCTCCCGCACGGCATCGAAGTCGCGGTAGGCGATCAGCGGCGGCTCGACGTAGATGCCCTTGCAGAGCCGTACGCTCGGCCGCAGCGGCGCGAGCTCGCGGATGTCCCTGATCGTCCGCTTCAAATAGGCCTGGAGGACGATGCCGACGTTGTCGAGCCCGGCCTCCCGAAGCTCGCGGTACAGCCGCAGCGTGTCCGACGTGCAGCTCGAGTCCTCCATGTCGATGCGCACGAAATTGCCGCTCTCAGCGGCGTGGCGAACGACCTTCTCGAGGTTCGGCCGGCACAGCTCGTA
>DASWDJ010000114.1:0-8666 GCA_036395295.1 Gaiellaceae bacterium
CCTCGCGATCGAGAACAACCTCGAGCTGCTGCCGCTGGCGAACAAGATCGACTTGCCGCAGGCGAACCCGGACGCAGCCGCGGCTGAGCTAGCCGAGCTCGTCGGCGATGCCCCCGACCGCGTGCTGCGCGTCTCGGCGAAGACCGGCGAGGGCGTGGAGGCGGTGCTGGACGCGATCGTCGAGCGCATCCCGTCCCCGGCCGGCGACCCCGAGGCGCCGCCGCGGGCGCTCGTCTTCGACTCCGCGTACGACCAGTACCGGGGCGTCGTCGCCTTTGTCCGCGTCGTCGACGGACAATTCCGAGCGCGCGAAGAGGTACGCGCGATGGCTCAAGGCACGCGCTTCGAGACGGAGGAGGTCGGCTTCTTCTCCCCGACGATGCGGGCCGCCGATTCGCTGGGAGCCGGCGAGGTCGGCTACGTCGTCACGGGCCTGAAGGACGTCGCCAAACTGCGGGTCGGCGACACGCTCACCTCGCAGGCGCGCCCGGCCGAGCATCCGCTGCCGGGCTACAAGGACGTGAAGCCGATGGTCTTCGCCGGGCTCTTCCCGACCGACTCCGACGAATACCCCCAGCTCCGCGACGCCCTCGAGCGACTGAAGCTGAACGACGCCTCGCTTTCGTACGAGCCGGAGACCTCGCAGGCGCTCGGCTTCGGGTTCCGCTGCGGCTTTCTCGGCCTCCTGCACATGGAGATCGTCCGCGAGCGGCTCGAGCGTGAGTTCGATCTCGATTTGCTCGTCACCGCGCCGAGTGTCGCGTACCAGGTCGAGACGCCGTCCGGCGAGCGCCTCGAGGTGCACAACCCCGCCGACATGCCCGCCGAGCGCGAGCGTGTCGAGGAGCCCTACGTCCGGGCTTCGATCGTCGTCCCCAAGGACGGCGTCGGCCAGGTGATGGAGCTCTGCAACGAGCGGCGCGGCCGCTTCGACCACATGGAGTACCCGTCGCCGGAGCGCGTCCTGCTCGTCTACGAGCTGCCGCTCGGGGAGATCGTCTTCGACTTCTACGACCAGCTGAAGTCCCGCACGCGCGGGTACGCGAGCTTCGACTACGACTTCGCCGGCTTCCGCGAGGGCGAGCTCGTGCGGCTCGACGTGCTCGTCGGCGGCGAGCCGGTCGACGCGCTCTCGCTCGTCCTCCACCGCGACGAGGCGTACGGCCGCGGCCGCGCGCTCGTCGACCGGCTGCGGGAGGAGATCCCGCGGCAGATGTTCGACGTCCCGGTGCAGGCGGCGATCGGCTCCCGGGTGATCGCGCGCGAGACGATCAAGGCGAAGCGCAAGGACGTGCTCGCAAAGTGCTACGGCGGCGACATCACGCGCAAGCGGAAGCTGCTCGAGCGCCAGAAGGCCGGCAAGCGCCGCATGAAGCAGGTCGGCGCCGTCGAGGTGCCGCAGGAAGCGTTCCTCGCCGTGCTCAACCTCGACGGGGGCAAGCGTTGACCGCCGTCCGTCATCTCTACGTGCATCTTCCGTTCTGCGCGCATCGCTGCGGCTACTGCGACTTCGTGACCGTTGTGGGGCGCCAGGGGCTGCACGAGCGCTACGTCGACGCGCTCCTCGTGGAGCTCGAGCTCGAGAGCGCGGTGCTCGCTCGGCGGCTGGAGACGGTCTTCCTCGGCGGGGGCACGCCGACCTTCACTGAGGCGGGCGCGCTCCGCAGGTTGCTCGGCGCGCTGCCCTCGGCGGCGGAGCTGACTGTGGAGGCGAATCCCGAGACCGTGACGCCCGAGCTCGCGCTGCTCCTGCGCGAGAGCGGCGTCACGCGGGTCTCGCTGGGGGCTCAGAGCTTCCGGCCGCACCTCCTACAGGTGCTCGAGCGGCGGGCCACGCCTGATGACGTCGGCCGCGCCTTCTATCATCTTCGTGATGCCTGTTTTGACAACATCTCGATCGATCTCCTGCACGGGATCCCCGGCCAGAGCGCCGCCGATCTCGAGCTCGACATCGACGAAGCGCTCGCGCTTGCGCCCGAGCACATCTCGTACTACGAGCTGGAGGCCAAGCCCGGCACGCGGTTCACCCACGCGCACGGAGTCGAGCTCGCACGACAGTGCGAGGCGATGGAGGGCTACTTCGAGGCCATCATCGAGCGGTTGACCGCTGCCGGCTACCGGTGGTACGAGACGGCGAACTTCTGTCTCGCGTCGGCGCATGCAGGAGGACGCGACCTCCGGGCCCGGCACAACCTCGCCTACTGGCTCGGGCGGGACTACCTCGGGCTCGGCATCGGTGCGGTCTCGACGCTCGGCCCAGAGCGCCGCCGGAACACGCCGCGCCTCAACGGCTACATCGCCGCCCTCGGCCGCGCCGAGCGGCCGGCGAGAGAGCTCGAGGCGCTTGATCCGGGCGTGCGCGCGCTCGAGCGCGTGATGCTCGGCCTGAGGCTGGACGAGGGGCTTCCGTTCGCGGCCGCCGAGGGCTCGCTCGACCAGGCCGCGCTTGGCCGCCTCGAGCGGCTCGGGCTTGCGACTCGCCGTCCCGGGAGGGATGGGCCTGAGGCCCTGGTCCTCACTGCGCGCGGCCGCCGCCTGGGTGGCGCCGTCACGGCCGAGCTGCTCGCGTGAGCGGCTCGCTGCGTCGCCTAAAATTCCTGCATAGAGATGGATGAGAGCGTCGCAGTCGAGCTGACCGAGCGCCAGCGGGAGATCCTGCGGTGCGTTGTCGAGGAGTACGTCGAGAGCGGCCAGCCGGTCGGCTCGAAGAACCTCGTTACGCGCGCCGGGATGGCGGTGTCGCCATCGACCGTGCGCGGCGAGCTTGCCGAGCTCGAACGACTCGGGCTGCTCACGCATCCGCACACCTCGGCCGGGCGCATCCCGACGGAGGCCGGCTACCGCTACTACGCCGCTTCGGTCCTCGAGCGCCTCGAGCCGCACCCGAGCCCCTTCCCGCTCGACCTCGCCGCCGCGCGCAGCGAGCTCGAGGCCGCCTTGCAGGAGACGACCGAGACGCTCTCGCAGGCCACCCGCCTGCTCGCTCTCGTGTCGGCGCCGGCACTGCAGACGGCGACCGTCCGCCACGTGGAGGTGCTCGTGCTCCAGCCGCAGGTGCTGATGCTGGTCGTCATCACCTCGACGGGCGGCGTCTCGAAGCGGGTCTTCGCACTCTCGGAGCCGATGGACACGGGTCTCGCCCTCTGGGCCGGGGAATATCTGAACGAACGGCTGACCGGGCTCGAGCTGGGCAGCGCGCTCCTTCGCCGGAGGTTCGAGGACGCCGGCCTCTCGCGGCAAGAGGTCGAGCTCCTCGAGCTGTTGCGCCCTGCGTTCACGGAGCTCGTCGACGGACCGGAGCAGCGCCTCTTCATCGGCGGCGCGGCCAGCCTGCTGGGCGAGGTCCGCGCGGACGAGCTCGAAGCTTGTCAGCGGCTGCTCGAGACGCTCGAGAAGCGGGCTGCGATCCTGGAGCTGCTCGGCGAGACACTCAGCTCGCGGAGCCCCTACGTGCGCGTCGGCGGCGAGCTCGAGAACCCGGCACTCCGCGAGGTGTCACTCGTCGGCGCCTCTTATGGGCTCGTGCACCGCAGCCTCGGCGCCGTCAGCCTGCTCGGCCCACTGCGAATGGACTACGAGAAGGCGATCCGCTCGGTGCGCGCGGCCGCGCATGAGCTCTCGCACTTCGTCGAAACCGTTTACGAAGACAACTAGTCCCCTGGCTACGCTTCGGGTAATGGCGACGACCGGGCGCGATTATTACGAGGTCCTCGGCCTCGAGCGTTCCGCGAGCGAGGCTGAGATCAAGCGGGCCTTCCGCCTGCTCGCGCGTGAGCTGCACCCCGACGTCTCGGCTGCCCCCGATGCCGACGAGCGCTTTCGCGAGGTCGTCGAGGCCTACGAGGTGCTCTCGAAGTCCGAGACGCGGAATCTCTATGACCGCTTCGGGCACGCGGGCTTGCGCAGCGGAGGATTCCGTCCGACCCCGTTCGACTTCGGGAGCCTCGCCGACATCTTCTCCGCGTTCTTCGGCGACGACGTGTTCGGGGTCGCCACAGGCCCGCGCCGCGCCCGCGGCGCAGATGTCGCGGCCGAGGTCGAGATCGAGCTCGGGGAGGCGGCATTGGGAGTCAAGCGGGAAGTGCCGATTCAGATCGCCCTCGTCTGCGAGGAATGCGGGGGCGACGGAATCGAGCCCGGCCAGACGGCGACCATGTGCGAGGACTGCGGGGGCAGCGGGCGCATCCAGCATGTCGCGCGCACGGGCTTCGGCGAGTTCATCCGCACTCAGGCGTGCCCGCGCTGTGCGGGGACCGGGCGGATCGTCGACCATCCGTGCCGCCGCTGTGAGGGCGCCGGCCGCGTGCTCGAGGAGCGCTCCCTCGAGATCGAGATCCCGCCCGGGATCCACGATGGCCAGCGCATCCGGCTCTCCGGCGAAGGACACGCGGGCGCTCTCGGCGGCCAGGCGGGAGACCTCTACGTGCTCGTCCGCATCCGGCCCCACGAGCGGCTCGTGCGGGAGGGCGACGACGTCTACTCGACGGTCGATCTGACGATGACGCAGGCGGCGCTCGGCGCGCAGGTCGGGGTCTCGACACTCGACGGCGACGTCGAGCTCGACTTCGAGCCGGGGACGCAGCCGGGGGAGATCCGCGTTCTGCGCGGGCGCGGCATGCCCGTCCTCCAGGGCTTCGGTCGCGGCGACCACCGCGTGCTCGTCAACGTCGCGGTGCCGCGAAAGCTGACCGAGGAGCAGCGCCGCCTGCTCGACGAGTTCGAGCAGACGGCCGGCGAAGAGACCTACCGCCCCGACGAGGGCTTCTTCGAGAAGCTGAAGAGCGCCTTCCGCTGACGCTCGTCCGGGCCTCGGTCGTCGTCTCGCGCGACCGCGTCGAGGAGGCGACGGCGAAGATGCTCGAGCTCTTTCCCGAGGGTTTCGCTCGAGAGGAGAGGAGAGGTGGGGTGGAGCTGGTCGCCTTCACCGACGAGGCGGGGGCCCGCCGGTTGCGCGCGAGCTTCGGTGAGGTGACGACGGTCCCCGTCTTGCCGGGCTGGGACGAGGCATGGAAGCGGTTTCACGTGCCCGTCGTCGTTGGCTCGCTGTGGATCGGCCCGCCCTGGGAACAGCCGCCCAGCGAGCTGACGCCGGTCGTCATCGACCCGGGCCGAGCTTTCGGCACCGGCAGCCACCCGACGACCCGGCTCTGCGTAGAGGTCTTGCAGGAGCTGGAGCTTGGCAGCGTGCTCGACCTGGGCTGCGGCTCCGGCGTGCTGGCGATCGCGGCTGCGAAGCTCGGCTTCGAGCCGGTGACGGCCGCCGACCACGACGAGGCGGCCCTCGCGGCGACCAGAGCCAATGCGCACCGCAACTCGGTCGAGCTCGAAGTACGGCGGGCCGATGCCCTCGACTCTCTGCCCGAGGCCGATCTGGTCGTCGCGAACATCGATCTCGGCACGCTGGAGCGACTCGCGCCGAAGCTCCGTTGCCGACGGGCGCTGACCTCGGGCTACTACGAAGGCGAACCGCTCAGCCTTCCGGGATTTCGCCGTGTTGACCGGCGAACGGAGGATGACTGGGTCGCCGATCTCTTCGCACGGGGTTAGCATCACGCTCCCGATGGCGACCTTCTCCGTCCGTTTCCTCGGCTGCAAGGTCTCGCACGCAGACGCGCATGCGATCCGTGAGGCCCTGCTGCGAGACGGTCACGAGGAGCAAGGTGCGGCCGAGATCGCCGTCGTCAACACGTGTTGCGTCACGCACGAGGCGGTGCGCAAGTCACGGCAGGCGGCAACTCGCGCGGCGCGAACCCATCGGCGCGTCTATGTCACCGGCTGCGCGGCGAACCTGGTAGACGCGTTCGACGGGCTGCCGGAGAACATCACCGTCGTCTCCCGGCGCAGCGAGGAGACGCCCGCCTACGTCGCCGGCGACGTCGGCGCGATCGGCTGCGTGCAGGCCGACGCGCGGCTCGACCGCATCCGCGCCTTCGTCCGCGTCCAGGACGGCTGCAGCTTCTCGTGCAACTTCTGCGTGATCCCGCTCGTGCGCGGGCCGTCCCGCAGTCGCAGCGCCGCGTCGGTGCTGGCGGAAGTCGGGAGGCGCGTGGGGCAGGGGCATCGTGAGGTCGTGCTCACCGGCATCAACCTCGGCTGCTTCCGAGATCGCGAGCGCGGCTATACCCTCGCCCGCCTCGTCCGAGAGGTCGGCGCGATGCCCGGACTCCAACGCCTCCGGCTCTCCTCGATCGAGGTCAACCATGTGAGCGCGGAGCTCGTGCGAGCTCTTCGCGAGACGCCGGCCGTCTCGCGCCACCTGCACGTGCCGCTTCAGTCCGGAGACGATCGCGTGCTCGCCGCCATGGGTCGCCGCTACACGGCTGCGACCTACCTGCGCCGCCTGGCGCCGCTGTCGGACTTCAACCTGACGACCGACGTCATCGTTGGCTTCCCGGCCGAGGACGACCTGGCCTTCGAGCGCACGCGCAAGGTGCTGCGGCAAGCGGCGATCACGAAGGTGCACGTCTTCCCGTATTCGCCGCGTCCCGGAACCGTTACTGAGGCTTTCGACCCCGTCTCTCCGGCCGTGAAGAAGCGACGCAGCGCTCGACTGCGCACCGACTCGCACGAGGCGTGCCTGCGCCGGTGGCGGACAAAGCTCGGAGCCGAGGACGACGTGCTCGTCGACCGTCCCGGTCGGGGGTACGGCGACGACTACTCGCCCTGGCTCGTCGGCGACTCCGCGCCGGTGGGAGCGCTCGTCCGCGCTCGCGCCGCCGCTGTCGAGGAGGAAGGAATCGTCGGTGTCGTCTGACTGTCTCTTCTGCCGCCTCTACCGGGAAGGCGACCATGTGCGAAACGCCGACGGGTTCGTCGCGATCAAGGACATCAACCCGCGCGCCGAGACCCATCTGCTCGTGATCCCGGAGCACCACGTGGAGAGCTTCCGCGAGATCGGCGAGTTCCCACCCGAGGAGGCGAAGCGGATGCTCGAGTTCGTCGCCGACACCGCGCGCGAGGTCGGCCTCGAGGACTACCGCGTCGTGGTCAACGTCGGCCCCAGCGCCGGGCAGACGATCTTCCACCTGCACTGGCACATCCTCGGCGGGCACGCACAGGGGCTGCCCTGATGAGTCTGATCGCGCGGATCGAGGAGGAGCTCGCGACTGCGATGCGCGAGCGGGAGGCGGAGCGCCGCGACGCGCTGCGGCTCATTCTGTCGAGCCTGCGCTCGGCGGAGAAGGAGCTGCAGCGGCCCTTGCACGACGAGGAGGAGCTGCAGGTGCTCCAGCGCGAGCGGAAGCGGAGGCTCGAGGCCTCGGAGGCGTTCCGCGCCGGGGGCCGCGAGGGGCAGGCCGAGAGCGAGGAACGGGAGCTGGCCGTGCTGGAGGAGTTCATGCCGGAGCCGCTCACGGAAGAGGAGCTCGAGACGATCATCGACGACGCGATCGCGGAGTGCGGGGCGACGAGCATCCGCGATCTCGGCCGGGTGATGGCCGACGTCATGCCTCAGGTCGCCGGCCGCGCCGACGGCGCCGCTGTGAGCCAGCTCGTCCGCGAGAAGCTCGCCTGAGCCTGCGCTGACCCGCCCCGCTGGGGCCGGTACCCTCGACCTCCTCCCCGCAGCGATCGTAGCGGGGAAAACCGCGCCCATGGGTGACGAAATTGCGCCGGAAGGGTCACAACCGGGGCTACGCGCCATGCCTACACTGAGTCCCGTGCAACAGGTGCTTTCTGTCTCGAACGACGTCGCCGCCGAGCTGGCTGCGATCGGCGACGGCGTGCTCGAAGCGCTGCGAGACCGCCTCCGTTGCACGATTCGCCTGCGCGGAAACCGGCTCACGATCGAGGGGAACGACGCGCAGGTGAGCGAGGCGCGCGCGGTCGTCGACGAGCTCGTGGAGCTGGTCGAAGGCGGCCACGAGATCGGCCCTTCGACGGTCGACGCGGTGCTCGGCGCGCTCGACCAGGTCGAAGACGTGCGCGAGGTCTTCGAGGACGTCGTCTGGCGGCACCGCGGCAAGAAGATCTCGCCGAAGACGGTCACGCAGAAGCGCTACGTCGATGCGATCCGCGAGTGCACGGTGACGTTCGGGATCGGCCCGGCCGGCACGGGCAAGACGTATTTGGCAATGGCCCTCGCGGTCGCGGCTCTCTCCGACCGGCAGGTCGGCCGGATCATCCTCACGCGCCCGGCGGTCGAGGCCGGGGAGCGGCTCGGCTACCTGCCGGGGACGATGCTCGAGAAGGTCGATCCCTATCTGCGCCCGCTCTTCGATGCGCTCTACGACATGCTCGACGCCGATCGCCTCGCGTCGTACATGGAGAAAGGGATCATCGAAGTCGCCCCGCTCGCCTTCATGCGCGGCCGGACGCTGAACGACTCCTTCATCATCCTCGATGAGGCCCAGAACACGAGCCCGGAGCAGATGCAGATGTTCCTCACGCGCCTCGGGTTCGGCTCGAAAGTCGTCGTCACCGGCGACATCACCCAGGTCGATCTCCCGCGCGAACAGGCTTCAGGCCTGATCCAAGTGCAGGACATCCTCGGCTCGCTCGACGGTGTCGCGTTCATCCGCTTCGGCCATGAAGACGTCGTCCGGCACAAGCTCGTTCAGCGGATCGTCGAGGCCTACCGCATGCATGCGGAGGAGACCGGCACGCAGCGTCGCAAGTGACGCCTTGGTGACCGTCGAGATCGCAAACCGCAGCGGGGCAGAGGTCGA
>DASWDJ010000115.1:0-5690 GCA_036395295.1 Gaiellaceae bacterium
GCACGGCCTGAAGCTGGGGCTCGTCTCCAATACGGGCCGCGACCTCGACGCCTTCGTCGCGCACCATGCGCTCGACGTGGACGTCGCGGTCAGCTCGTCCACGCACGGCAAGACGAAGCCGCACCCGACGATCTTCCAGGCTGCGCTCGACCGGCTCGGAGTCGCCGCCGGGGAGGCGGCGATGGTCGGCGACTCGCCCGACGACGACGTGGAGGGCGCACGTGCGCTCGGGATGCGCGCCTTCCTCGTCGACCGTGACGACCGGTTCCGGGAGATCGAGGACCGTCTGCCCGACCTGCGCGCCTTGCCGGCCGCGCTCGGACTAGGAGGGCTTGGCGAAACGCACGGCTGAGCGAGGTTCCGCCAAGCCCTCCTAGCGACAGTCCGGCTGACCCGGACGGCTGAGCCCGAAGCCCCAGACCTGCTCGTCGACGATGTAGAAGGCCGTCGTCGTTCCGCCCCGGCGCAGCGTCGAGACCGCGTAGGCGCCGCAGCTGAGGCGGAGCAGCGGCCCGTAGAGGCCGGCGATCCGTGCGGCCGGATCGCCAACGTGCAACCCGCGGTTCGTCCGCCAACCCGGGGGGCTCCAGAGCGTGAAGAGCGCTACTGCGCGCCCTCTGCGGAAGGAGACGCCCACGCCCTGCGGCTCCAACGGCCGATAGTTGAAGTACCACGTCTGCTGCCGGCAGTCGCGGCACACGCCGAACCGGGAGCCCCAAGCACTGCGCACCTGCGCCCGCGTTGCTCCAAGCGAGAGCCCGCCGAGCCTCTTCCCAGGCACCACAACGCCTCTTGTCGGCGGCGCGGCGGCTGCGGTCGTGACGAAGAAGAGCGCGGCGGAGGCGACGAGAAGCGCTCGCATAGGATCGCATCATGCAGGTCGTCAACCTGTTCGGGGACGACTGGGACAACCGCCGCGACCGCCCGGGCTGGCAGTGGAACCACCTCGACGTCGGCGACCGCGCCGGCGCAGAGCTGTTCGGGGCGAGCGTCTACGAGCTCGAGCCGGGCCAGAAGACCTTCCCGTATCACTGGCAGTACGTCGAGGAGGAGATGCTGATCGTCCTCGACGGCGAGCCTACGCTGCGAACTCCGGAGGGCGAGCGGCGCCTCAGCCGGGGAGTCGCCGTCGTCTTCAGGCGGGGCCCCCAAGGCGCACACCTAGTCCGCAACGACACCGGCGATGCGGTGCGCATCCTCTTGCTGTCGACGCCTTCCCAGGTGGAGATCGCCGAATACCCGGACAGCGAAAAGATCGACGTCTTCGCCGAGGGGCTGCGCCTACTCGTCAGCCGCGAGGCGAACCTGGATTATTTCGACGGCGAGGACTAATCCGTTGGTCCTGTCGGGCTGACAGCGGTCGCTCGCCGGCCGGGAGCGGTCGCTCTCCCGGCCGGACGCCGACTCGGCTACGCCCGTCGCAGCGCGCTGAGCGAGAGCAGGGCACCGACGACGAAGATCGCCGTTGCGAGGTAGATGAGGCCGAGGTGACCGAGCGTGTCGAAACCCCAGGGATAGTGCGCCGGCAGAGCGACGGCCAGTGCGAGCACCGGAGCCGCCACCGCGCCGACCCAGGCCCAGAAGTATCCCCTCCGGACACCGAACCAGCTCAGGAACACGACCGCGAGGCCGGTTGCAGCGATGAACCCCGATAGGGCGATGTGCAGGTGGCTGATGTAGTGGTACAGGTCGTTGTCGAAGGCCTTGATCTCGTTCTTGCCGCTCGCCACCTGGTCGGGCCCGATCCCAAGCTCGAGGAAATCGCCCGTGAAGTTGCGGATGAAGAAAATGATTCCGTACCCGATGAACGCTACGCCCGCGATCGTCATCAGCCACGTTCCCCAGACGAGCTGACTCGACTCGCGGCGTTCGACCTCGGCCGTTGAGACGCTTGCCATGGCACACCTCCGGTTGTTTGCGGGGAGGTCAACCTAATCGGTGGCCCACCATCGTTCAAGACGAGACCAAAGATGGCGGACATCGCCGCCCCAGATACCTGCTCAGCGCGAGGCGAGTACGGACGCCCACGAGGCGAGCGGCGAGACGTCCCCGTCGCGGCCGTTCAGGTTCCGGAAGCCGAGCGCGTGCTCGGCCTGCATCATCTTGTGGATCTGCGTCGTGCCCTCGTAGATGATCGGCGCCCGCGCGTTGCGGAAGTAGCGCTCGATCCCGTACTCGGCGGAGTAGCCGTAGGCTCCGTGCACCTGGATCGCGAGGTGCGCGGCACGAAACGCGGACTCGGTCGCGTGCCACTTCGCCAGCGACGTCTCGCGCGTGTTCCGCTTCCCCTCGTTCTTGAGCCAGGCCGCCTGCATGACGAGGAGCTTCGACGTCTCGTAGCCGAGGACCATCTCGGCGATCATGTCCTGCACGAACTGGTAGCGGCCGATCGGCTGTCCGAAGGTCTCGCGCTCGCGGGCGTACTCGACGGAGCGCTCGAGGCAGGCGCGGATGACCCCGCAGGCGCCGGCGGCGACGGTGAAGCGGCCCTGGTCGAGCCCGTACATCGCGATCTCGAAGCCCTGGCCTTCCTCGCCGACGAGGTTCTCGGCCGGCACCTCGACGTTCTCGAAGAAGAGCTCGCCCGTCGAGCCTGCCCAAATGCCGAGCTTGTGTTCGGTCTCGCGGGTCGAGACGCCGGGCCAATCACGTTCGACGATGAACGCGGAGATCCCCTTGTGCTTCGCGCCGGGGTCGGTCTTCGCGAAGACGAGCTGGTGGTCGGCCACGGTCGCGTAGGAGATCCAGTTCTTCTGGCCGTTGAGGACGTACGTGTCGCCGCTGCGGACTGCGGTCGAAAGCATCGAGGCGACGTCCGAGCCGGCCGCGGGCTCCGTCAGCCCAAAGCAGGCGAGCTTCTCGCCGCGGGCCTGCGGCGCGAGGTAGCGCTCCTTCTGCTCGTCGTTGGCGTAGCGCAGGAGCGCGAGCGAGTTGAGGCCGACATGGACCGAGATCAGGGTGCGGAAGGCGGCCTCCCCGCGCTCGATCTCCTCGCAGGCGAGCGCCTCGGCGACGAAGTCGAGCCCGGCGCCGCCGTGCTCCTCGGGGATGACGATTCCGAGGAGGCCCAGCTCAGCCATGCCCTCGATCACGGACATGTCCAGGTGATGGTTGATGTCGTTCTCGATCGCGTTCGGAAGCACGCGCTTGTCCACGAACGCACGCACGGTGTCCTGGATCAGCCGCTGCTCGTCGCTGAGCTCGAAATCCATGCGGCTGAGTCTATTGACGCCGAGGCTTCGAGGGCTACGATTGACTGACTAGTCAATCAAGACTCGATTTCTGGCTGCTGGAGCCGATAATGACGATCGTGGAGGAGACAGTCGCAGGCGGGGTCTCGTTCGGCCTGACCGACGAGCAGCGGGCCCTGCGCGCGCTCGCGCACGAGTTCGCCGAGAAGGAGATCCGGCCCCGCGCGGCCGAGTACGACGAGCACTCGACCCATCCCGCGGACGTGCTCGCGAAGGCGCACGAGCTCGGGCTCATGAATCCCCACCTCCCCAAGGAGTTCGGGGGCATCGGGCTCGGGGCCTTCGAGGCGATCCTGATCGGCGAGGAGCTGGCCTGGGGCTGCGCCGGCATTGCGGTCTCGATCGTCGCCAACCAGCTCGGCTCGGCACCCGTTCTGCTCGCCGGCACCGACGAGCAGAAGCGCGAATGGCTTCCTCCGCTCGTCGAGGAGCCGCTCCTCTGCTCCTTCGCGCTCACCGAGCCGAACGCGGGCTCCGACGTCTCCGGGATCCGGACAACGGCGGTCCGGCAGGGCGACGACTACGTCATCAACGGCTCGAAGATGTTCATCACCAACGCGGGTCACGCCGCGTGGATGGTCGTTTTCGCCTCGACCGACAAGAGCAAGGGGCAGCGCGGGCTCTCGGCCTTCCTCGTCCCGTCCCACACCGACGGCGTGACGATCGAGAAGCACCTCGACAAAATGGGCCAGCGAGCGACCGACACTTCTGCGGTCGCCTTCAGCGACGTCAAGATCCCGGTCGGTAACCGGCTGGGCGAGGAGGGCGAGGGCTTCAAGATCGCCATGCGGACGCTCGACCACACGCGCCCCGGCACGGCGGCAGGCGCCGTCGGCGTTGCGCGGGCGGCATACGAGCTCGCCGTCGACTACTCGCGCGAGCGCGTCCAGTTCGGCCAGCCGATCGCGATGAACCAGGGCGTCAATTTTCTGATCGCCGACATGGCCGCGGAAATCGAGGCTGCGCGCCTGCTCACGTGGCAGGCGGCGTGGCTGCTCGACCGCGGCGAGCGGGCAACGCTCCAGTCGTCGTACGCTAAGCGGTTTGCCTCGGACACGGCGATGAAGGTGACGACGGACGCGGTTCAGATCTTCGGGGGCTATGGGTATATGCGCGAGTACCCCGTCGAGAAGCTCATGCGCGATGCGAAGCTTTTTCAGATCTACGAAGGCACTTCACAGATCCAGCGGCTCGTCATCGCGCGCGAGATCTTCTTTCCACGTTCCTAGAGAACAGCCTTCGTCGAAGGTACACTCCCGGACTTGTCGGTGCGGGTCGCTGATCTTCCCCGCGCCCGGCGGCGTGCGCGCGCCCGGGTGCGGCTTCTCTGGCAGTGGAGCCTGCTCGTCGCCATGCTGCTCGTGCTCGTCGGGACCGTGCTCGGGCTCGCGTTCGCGGGCTCGCCGGAACGCCTTCCGCAAGGCACGCAGATCGCCGGCGTCCACGTCGCAGGCCTGACCCCCGGCGATGCCCGGGCGCTGCTCGAGCGGCGGGAGCGCGAGCGTGCAAACGTGCCGGTCGTCTTCACCGCGGACGGGCGGCAGTGGCGCGCGCGGCCCGCCGCGGTTGTCCTCGACACCGATTGGTCGGCCGCGGTCGAGGCGGCACGCCGCCAGGGCGAGGGCTTCGCGCCGCTGCGAGGGCTCAAACGACTTGGCGTCCGGGTCTTCGGCGGGGAAGTCGTGCCCAGGACGAGGGTCTCCGAGCCGGCTCTGGACGCCTACGTGCGGCGGTTCTCGCGGGCGCTCGACCGACAGCGTGTCGAACCTTCGCTCGCTCTTCAGGGGCTCGAGCCGACGATTGTCCCGGGGCGCCTCGGCCGTGTACTCGACCAGGAAGCGGCTGCCCAGCTCATCGTGCGCTCGCTGACCGGGCTTCCGAGGGCCCCTGTCGCGCTCCCGCTGCGCATCGACCGTCCGCGGCTGACCGCCGCAGACCTGGCCGGAGCGCGCGCGAAGCTGTCGACCGGGCTCTCGGCCCCGGTCGAACTGACCTACGGGCCCGGCGGATGGCACCTGTCGCAGCGGAAGATCGCCCGGCTGCTCGTGCTGCCGCACGATGGTGAGCGCTCGCTGGCGATCGGCGGGCCCGCCGCCACACGGTTCTTCGCCAACCTGCGTCGGCGCGTCGGGCGCGCGCCGAGGGACGCCGGATTCGCAATCGGCGCGCGCAACGTCGTCCGCGTGGTTCCGGCCCAGGCCGGACGCGGTCTGGACGCGGAGGGGACAACCCGCGCCCTGATGACGGCGATGCTTTCCACGAGCGATCGGGAGGCGGAGCTGCAGGTCGTATCAATCGCGCCGGACCGGTCGACCAGCGAAGCCCAGGCGATGGGGATCACCGGGCTCGTCGGCGCCTACGAGACTCTCTACGGCGGCGTTCCGAACCGGATCCACAATGTCCAGCTCGTAGCGCACCTGATCGACAACCATCTGATCG
>DASWDJ010000116.1:0-2439 GCA_036395295.1 Gaiellaceae bacterium
CCATGGGCGGGGCCCACCCGCGGGCGGATGAAATCGGTGATTATTCGCGTGTCGCCTGCTGACGCCGGTTTCGCTTGGTGCCTGTGAGCCCGTAGTTAGTTTGGCGTGGGAGCCTTGCCGGCACCCCGGACTGTTGCTTCGAGCACGACCATCAGACTCGTCAGTTTCCGAGGTTCCCGGGCGACGGTTCGTGTCGTCGAAGCGGGGGGAGCAGCGATGGAGACGGTGGTGGATCGGCCAGCGGCGCTGGATGTGCACAAGGAGCAGGTGACTGCGTGTGTTCGCGTGCCGGGCGCGGGCGGCGGTCGTGAGCAGCAGGTGGCGGAGTTCAAGACGACGGTGCAGGGTCTGCTCGCGCTGCGCGATTGGTTGCAGGCGCACGGCGCCACGCACGTCGCGATGGAGGCCTCAGGCGTGTACTGGAAACCGCCGTGGGCGATCCTTGAGGACGCGTTCGAGTGTCTGCTCGTCAACGCGCGCCACGTGAAGCAGGTGCCCGGCAGGAAGACCGACGTCTCCGACGCGGCCTGGCTGTGCCAACTGCTCGAGGCCGGGCTGTTGAAGGCGAGCTTCGTGCCGCCGAAGCCGATCCGCACGCTGCGAAACCTGACCCGCTACCGCAAGGCGCAGATCGGCGAGCGCCAACGGGAAGCGAACCGGCTGCACAAGATCCTCGAGGACACCGGGATCAAGCTCGACTGCGTCGCCTCGGACATCCTCGGCGCTTCCGGGCGGGCGATGCTCGACGCGCTCTGCCGAGGAACGACCGATCCGGCGGTGCTCGCCGACTTGGCCAAGGGCAAGCTGCGCCAGAAGCTGCCGGCGCTCAGGGAGGCGCTGGAAGGCCGCTTCGACGCCGAGCACGGGATCGTCGTCTCGGCGATCCTCGCCCATATCGACTTCCTCGACGAGCAGATCGACCGGCTCTCGGAGGCGATCGAGGAGCAGATCCGCCCTTTCGCAGCGGCGGTTGAGCTGCTCTGCACGATCCCCGGCGTGCAACGACGCACCGCGGAGGTGATCGTCGCTGAGATCGGCGCCGACATGTCCGTCTTTCCGACCGCCGGCCACCTCGCCTCCTGGGCCGGGCTCTGTCCCGGCAACGACGAGTCGGCCGGTAAGCGCCGCTCAGGCCGCTCTCGAAAAGGCTCCAGGTGGCTCGGGATCGCGCTGACCGAGGCCGCCCAGGCCAACACCCGCTCGCGTGACACCTACCTCTCCGCGCAATACCGGCGGCTCAAGCCCCGCCGTGGCCACCGCAAAGCGATCGGCGCCGTCAGACACTCGATCATCGTCGCCTGCTGGCACATGCTCATAACCGGCGAGATCTACAAAGACGCCGGCGGCGACTACTTCACCCGTCTCGACCCGGACAAGCAGACCCGACGCCTGATCGCCCAACTCGAACGGCTCGGACATACCGTCACCCTTCAACAGGCAGCCGCTTGACCCCGACGTGATTTCCCATCAGGCGGCAGCGTGAGGACTTGCATGCCCCAGGCTGTAACGCCGAGCTCGGCGCGGGCGCGGCGGGCGAGTCCGCCGTAGATCGGCTCCATGTCGTCGATCGACTTTACCGTCACGTCCGTCATCGTTCACCTCCGTCGTCGAGTGAAGACCCTTCAGGAGGTTCAACCCGGCGGGCCGCCGAAACTCATCGGTCAGCAGGCCGACGCCCCTCGTGAGAGGACGTCTCGAAACCACCTGTCAACGACTTCGGACGTGGGTACAAACGCGTAGCGACCCCCGACTTCCGCCCGGAGCGCCCGCTCGTCCTCGAACCGGGTCGGCGAGTTTCCCGCGCTCGACCCGTTCGACCGTGACCTTCTTCAACGCTGCCTCGAGCAACCAGCCGGTCTGTCATTGCGAAAGGAGTCAGCCGCTGCTGCACGAGCGTGCTGTCGCTTGAGCGCCTTGGTCCCCGGCCTTGAGGTCGGACAAACCGGAAACGATGCTGATTACGACTCATGAGATCCTGAAGATGGGGCGGCACGTCGATCCGCGACGAGCGGGTCGCCCTCAGCGCGATTGCCGAGCGGTGAACGAATCGTGTCGATTCGGTGGCCGAAGCGGTCTTATGTCTTGCTCGGCTTAGAGTTGCCGCGTGGTCGAACCCAGCAGGCTTGCGTCCCTGACCGTCTTCTCTCAGCTGACCGAAGAGGAACGCGCCGGAATAGCGTCGTATGTCGACGCCGTCGAGGTGCCCGCCGGTGAACGGATCGCGACCGAAGGAGACTTCGCGTACGAGTTCTACGTCGTGGAGAGCGGCACGGCCGAGGTGCAGGCGAAGGGCACTCGACTCGCCGAGCTCGGGCCGGGCGACTTCTTCGGAGAACTTGGGCTGCTCGTGACCGGGCGCCGGACAGCCGATGTGGTGGCGATCACACCGATGACCCTTGTCGCAATGTTCGACCGGAACTTTCGCCAGCTCGAGCGCAG
>DASWDJ010000117.1:0-10582 GCA_036395295.1 Gaiellaceae bacterium
GACGAAGGGGCCTGTTCTGCGCGCCCGTGAATCCTCGGCCGACATGAAGGCCTCGATCGACCAGCTGGTGGACAAGCTCGAGCGCCAGGTCAAGCGCTACAAGGAAAAGCGGCGGGGGGCCAGGCGGCACGCAGAAGCTCCTCCTCTCGAGCCCATACCCGTCGAACCTTCCGAGGAGGGCCCGATGATCGTCAAGACGAAGCAGTTCACGGTGAAGCCGATGAGCGCCGACGAGGCCGTGCTCCAGCTCGAGCTGATCGGCCACGACTTCTTCGTGTTTCGCAACGCAGACTCCGACGAGGTCAACGTCGTCTACCGGCGGCGCGACGGGAACTACGGGCTGATCGAGCCGTCCTAGACGTGATGGCCGCACCAGCGGTGTCTTAGGTGGGCCTTTTCCGGCGCGGCAAGCCCCTGCACGAGCAGCTCGCGGAGGAGGCCGGCATGCTGCTGCCGGACGATCCGCGGGAAGAGGGAGAGGCGCTGCGGAGCGCGAGCGACCAGGCGGTGCCGACCGCGGGAGGGGTGACACGAACCCCTACGCCTACGAATCGAGCGCACCCGCTGTTCGATGTGGCGGGAATGCACGGGATCCCGCGTAACCGCGAATGGGATGCAGTGATGAGCGCCGAGGCGCCTGAGCTTCCCGGCGACCACGTCGAGTTCGTGGCCCTGGAAGACGGGACGCTCTTCACCGACGACGACTTGCCCGACGGTTCGCTCGCTCCGCTCGCCGATGCTCTGGAGAGCTCCGTGCAGGCGCCGTATCACGCTCTCGCCCTTCGTCAGGCCGCGGACGTCTGGAGCGTGGCCGCGCTCAGGGTGGAGGTGGTCGAGGTTCCGGAGGAGGTCGCCGGAGACAAGGTCGACCTTGCTGTGAACGACGGAGAGCGCTCGATCCTGGTCGATGACGCGCCGGCGCAGGCAGAAGTCCCGAGCCTCGAGCAATTCGCTGCCCAGCAATTTGGGTCGTTCGTCGTGCACGCGAGCCGCCTGGACGACCTCCTGTGGGAGGTCACGGTCTTGCCACTCTGAGCCGATACCCTAGGGACGATGGCCACCGACGCGTATGGCACCTTCGAGAAGGTCCTTCGCCTAGGCGAAGGACGCCGCCTGAAGAGGCTCGCCGCCCAGGCTGACTACATCACGAGCCTGGAGCCCGATTTCGAGAAGCTCTCCGACGAGGAGCTCCGCGGCAAGACCGCCGAGTTCAGGCAGCGCGTCGACAACGGCGAGGCGCTTGAGGACATCCTCTTCGAGGTCTACGCGGCCGTACGCGAGGCTGCGAAGCGAGGGCTCGGTCAGCGGCCCTTCGACGTCCAGCTGATGGGCGCGATCGTCCTCCACGAAGGCGACATCGCCGAGATGAAGACGGGCGAAGGTAAGACGCTCGTCGCCACGATGCCGCTGTACCTGAACTCGCTCACGGGCAACAATGTCCATCTCGTCACCGTCAACGACTACCTCGCCAAGCGAGATCCCGAGTGGATGAAGCCCGTGTACGACGCGCTCGGCGTACGCGCGGGCCACATCGAGAACATGATGCCGTTCGCGGAGCGCAGCCAGGCCTACGCCGCCGAAATCACGTACGGGACGAACTCCGAGTTCGGGTTCGACTACCTCCGCGACAACATGGCCGTCACGCTCGCGGGCACCGTCCAGCGCGGCCACGCCTACGCGATCGTGGACGAGGTCGACTCGATCCTCATCGACGAGGCGCGGACGCCGCTCATCATCTCCGGTGAGCCCGAGACTGCGGCGCAGGTCTACTACGACTTCGCGCGGGTCGTCAAAGGCCTCAACGGCCAGCCGAGCAAGGCCAAGGGCGAGGGCAAGGGAATGGACGAGACCGAGCTTTCGGGCGCGGACTACCTCTACGACGAGAAGTTCAAGACCGTCTCGCCGAGCCAGGCCGCCCTCGACAAGGTCGAGCGCGCTCTCGGCATCGACAACCTCTACGACGCCCGCAACGTGCAGATGGTCAACCATCTGACTCAGGCGCTGAAGGCGCAGGCCCTCTTCCAGCGCGACGTCGACTACGTCGTCCAGGAGGGCGAGGTCAAGATCGTCGACGAGTTCACGGGCCGGATCATGGAGGGGCGGCGCTGGTCGGAGGGCCTCCACCAGGCGGTCGAGGCGAAGGAGCGCGTTCCGATCCAGGAGGAGAATGTGACCCTCGGCACGATCACGCTCCAGAACTACTTCCGCATGTACGAGAAGCTCGCCGGCATGACCGGTACCGCGAAGACCGAGGAGAAGGAGTTCGTCGAGATCTACAACCTTCATGTGGCCGAGATCCCGACGAACGTCGACGTTGCGCGCGAAGACCGCAACGACTTCATCTTCAAAACGAAGGAAGCCAAGTACAACGCGGTCATCCATGACATCAAGGAGCGGCACGAGAACAAGCAGCCGGTGCTCGTGGGCTCGATCTCGGTCGAGGTCTCGGAGCATCTCTCGCAGCTGCTGACGCGCGCGGGGATCCCGCACAACGTCCTGAACGCGAAGCAACACGAGCGCGAGGCGGAGATCATCAAGGACGCGGGCCAGCCCGGCGCGGTCACGATCGCGACCAACATGGCCGGCCGCGGCGTCGACATCAAGCTCGCCGAAGGGATCACGGACGTCGGCGGCCTCTACGTGCTCGGCACCGAGCGCCACGAGGCCAGGCGCATCGACAACCAGCTCCGCGGCCGCTCAGGCCGTCAGGGCGACCCCGGCGAGTCCCGCTTCTACCTGTCGGGCCAGGACGACCTCGTCCGCCTCTTCGCCGGCGACCGCATTCACGGGATCATGGAGCGCTTCAAGGTGCCCGACGACCAGCCGATGGAGTCGGGCATCCTCTCGAAGCAGATCGAGAACGCGCAGAAGAAGGTCGAGGAGCAGAACTTCGTCGCGCGGAAGAACGTCCTCAAGTACGACGACGTGCTCAACGTCCAGCGCGAGGTCATCTACGCGCAGCGGCGTGAGGTGCTCGAGGGGGCCGACCTGTCGGATCAGGTCAAGGCCTGGATCGACGAGGTGCTCGAGCGCATGATCGCCGTCTACACCGAGGGTGAGTACCCGGAGGACTGGGATCTCGACGGCCTCGTCCAGGCATTCAATTCAGTCTTCGTCGGCGATCCCGACGATCAGGTCACGGTCGAGGAGCTGCGGGAGGATCTCGAGGAGATCAGTCGCGAGGCGCTCCTTGAGGACTTCGGGGACGAGGCGCTCGAGCTCTACGCCGAAAAGGAGAAGGAGTGGGGCCCGGAGGTCGCGCGCGAGGTCGAGCGCTACATCGTGCTCGAGGTCGTCGACAGCCGCTGGCGCGAACACCTCGAGAATATGGACTACCTCCGTGAAGGAGTTCATCTGCGTTCTTTCGCCCAGAAGGATCCGCTCGTCGAGTACCGCTCCGAGGGCCACGCGATGTTCTCCGAGCTCGGCCTCCTCATCCACGAAGAGGTGCTGGCGCTGCTCTTCCACGCGGTCATCACGCCGAACGAGGCTGAGGACCTCCACCGGGTCGACGACGTGGACGGAGACGGCTTCGCCTACGAGCACGAGTCGCTCGCCGGCGCGGATGCGATCGCCGCCGCGGGCGTCGGAGCCAATGTCGCCGCTTCCCAGATGGGAGGAAGCGTCAACACCGGTTCCTTCGGGGGCGGCGGCGGAGCCGTCGCGACGCAGCAGCGGGTGACTTCCGACCGCGAGAAGATTGGCCGCAACGACCCCTGCTGGTGCGGGAGCGGCAAGAAGTTCAAGAAGTGCCACGGGGCTTGACGGCGCGCTAAGCGTCGCCCCGTCTCATCGGGACGCGGCTGAGTGCCAGGCACCGGGACACGTCCCGTCGGGACACGGCTGGTGCCAGGCACGGGACGTGGCCGTGGGTTGCGGCCGGTACCATTGTGCTCATGGCAGACGCCGCGTCACTGGACGAGCGCCTGGAGCACATCGGGTCCCAGCTCGACTGGGTCCGTGATTACCTTTGACCCGGATGCGCTAGCAAAGCGAGCCGCCGAGCTCGAGGCCCGCATGGGCGAGCCCGGTTTCTGGGACGACCAGCAGGGCGCGGCTGCGATCTCGAGCGAGCATTCGCGTCTCGCCAAGCGCCTCGAGCGCTACGAGCGCCTCCGCCGCGAGTACGACGACGCAAAGGAGCTCCTCGCCATGGACGGGGATATGGCGGCGGAGATCCAGACCTCGCTCGAGCCACTCGAGCGTGAGCTGGAGCGCCTGCAGGAGGACGCCCTCTTCTCGGGCGAGTACGACGCGGGCGACGCCGTGGTCACGATCCAGTCCGACGCGGGCGGTACCGACGCCCAGGACTTCACGGAGATGCTGCTGCGCATGTACCTGCGCTGGGCGGCCGACCGCGGCTTCCAGACGGAGACGCTCGAGGCGAGCCCAGGCGAGGAGGCGGGGCTCAAGTCCACGACCTTCACCGTCTCCGGCGAGAATGCGTACGGAATCCTCAAGGCCGAGCGCGGCAAGCACCGGCTCGTCCGCCTCTCGCCGTTCGACCAGGCGCACCGGCGCCACACGTCTTTCGCGCAGGTGATTCCGGCCCCCCTACTCGCCGACGACGCCGAGATCGTGGTCGACGAGAGCGAGATCCGCGTCGACACCTACCGGGCAAGCGGCGCCGGGGGCCAGCACGTAAACAAGACGGATTCGGCCGTGCGGATCACGCATCTGCCGACGGGCCTCGTCGTCAGCGTCCAGAACGAGCGCTCGCAATCCTCGAACAAGGCCACTGCGTTGCGCATTCTCCGCTCCCGGCTGGTCGAGCTCGCAGAGGAAGAGCGTGAGGCCGAGCTGGCTCGAGAGCGCGGTGCCGTGAACATGGGTTTCGGCGGCAACGCGATCCGCAGCTACGTCCTCCACCCGTACCAGTTGGTCAAGGATCACCGCACCGAGCACGAGGTCGGGAACGCCCAGGGCGTGCTGGACGGTGACCTCGATGGCTTCGTCCAGGCCTATTTGCTGGCGAAAGCCGCCGGCAGGGTCCTTTAGGTCTAGCAGGTGCTTTCGCTAGACTCAGGGGCTGTTCCAAAGCCGGGAGCGGTCCCCCTCGGGCCGCCTTTCCCCTCGACCCCGTGCCGGAAGACATCGTCCAGATAGAGCCAGAAGCCCCTGCGGCCCTTAGCCCCGCGGAGCTTGCCGAGCAGAACGGCAAGCTCGACGGCTCGGCCGCCAGCGCGCGATCGATGATCGTCTTCGAAAGCGTGACGAAGATCTACGAACCGAACGTCGCCGCCCTCTCCGACGTTTCCTTCGTCATCGACAAGGGGGAGTTCGTATTCGTCGTCGGCGCCTCCGGCTCGGGCAAGTCGACGGTCGTCCGCCTGCTCTTGAAGGAGCTCGAGCCGACCACGGGGCGAATTTTCGTCGCGGGCCGCGATCTGGGACGGCTGCGTGGCTCGAAGGTACCGCAGCTCCGACGCAACGTCGGCTGCGTCTTCCAGGACTTCAAGCTCCTCCCGAACCGAACGGCAGCCGAGAACGTCGCCTACGCGCTCAAGGTGCAGGGCGAGGGGACGAGCTCGATCCGCCGCAAGGTGCCCGAGGTGCTGAACATGGTCGGTCTCGCGCACAAGATGAGCTCGCACCCCGATGAGCTCTCCGGAGGCGAGCAGCAGCGCGTCTCGATCGCGCGCGCGTTCGTCAATCATCCGCCGCTGCTGGTCTGCGACGAGCCGACCGGCAACCTCGACCCGGATACGTCCGTTGGGATCATGCAGCTTCTCTACCGGATCAACCGGGCTGGGACGACGGTGCTCATGGTCACCCACGACCGCGAGATGGTCGACAAGATGCGCCGGCGAGTGATCGCGCTCGAGGACGGACGCCTCGCCCGCGACGAGCGACGCGGAGGCTACGCCGAGGAATGAAGCTCAGAGTCGTCGTCGCCGAAGCCTGGCGCTCGCTGACGGCGAGCCTCTCGACGACCGTCGCATCCGCCGTCACGGTGCTGATCGGAATGTTCCTCGTCGGACTTCTGATCGGCCTCGGAACCTGGGCCCGCTCTTGGGCCGACAGCGCGAAGCACAAGCTCGTGATCGACGTGTTCCTCTGCACGCCGGCAAGCTGTAACAACGGCGAGGTGACGCCGCAGCAACGCGACAACGTGCGCATCCTGCTGCAGTCCGATTCGAGGATCCAATCGATCGAATACGTCTCGAAAGATCGCGCAGCGGAGATCATGGAGAAGCGCGCGCCGGAGATGATGAAGAACCTCCCCGCCAACCCGCTGCCGGAGTCGTACAAGGTCAAGCCGAGGCGCGGGGAGGACGTCGTCGCGATCGCGAACAGTCTCGAGCCGTTACCCGCGGGAGTGGAAAAGGTCAGCTTCGGCGAGAAGACTGCGAAGAGGATCCTTCGCGTCGCCCGGATCTTCGAGATCCTCTCTGTGCTGGCGATCGTGATCCTGTTGGGCGCGGCGACGATCCTGATCGGAAACACGATTCGGCTCTCGATCTTCGCCCGGCGAAGAGAGATCGAGGTGATGAAGCTCGTGGGGGCATCGAACTGGTTCGTCCGCGGCCCGTTCGTCGTCGAAGGGCTGCTCACGGGGGTGATCGGGGCGGTCGCGTCGATCGTCCTCCTGTTCCTGGGCAAGGAGCTCGTCCTGCCGGCGACGATCGGCAAGCTCGATGCGGGTAGGGACGTGAACGCGATTGCCTTCGAGTACATCGCGCTGATCCTGCTCGTGCTCGGGCTCCTGCTCGGAGCCGCCGGCTCGAGCTTGACCATGCGCCGCTTCCTCCGCGTCTGATCTCGCGTCCCTGGCCGGCCCCCGCTCCCGCCCGGCAGAGCCGGGCTCCGCGGAGGCCTGACGCCGCTGGCGGCAGGATGCAGCGCGCGCGGCGCTTGTCCGTACTAGTTGTACTGTCCTTCGCGCCGCGCGCTTGCCTCCCACCGCCAGCGGCGCCCCAGGAACCCGAGAGGCCCCTCTCGTGAGCCAACGCATCGTCGAGCTCACAAGGCGGGGCAAGCTCGTCACCGGCGAGCCCTACTTCACGCCCGGGATGCCGGTCGTGATCGACCGCAAAGGCCTCGGCGAGGCCGATGTGGGCGATCTCGTCTCGGTCAGCGAGGGTCGAGGGCGAGCGCGTGTGGAGCGCGTCATCGGCTCCGCGAAGGTGATTGAGAACGTGCTCGAGGCGCTGCTCGTCGAGGAGGGGCTGCGTCAACCGTTCGAGCCGCACGATCTGCCCGAGCCGAGCTTCGAGGAGCGCGTCGACCTGCGAGACCTGTTCACGTTCACGATCGACCCGGAGACGGCGAAGGACTTCGACGATGCGATCTCCGTCCAGGCCGAGGGCGACGGCCTCCGCGTCTGGGTGCACATCGCGGACGTCTCGTACTTCGTGCCCGCCGGGACGCCGCTCGACCGCGGCGCCGCTGAGCGGGCGAACTCTGTCTACGTGCCGGGGCTGGTCGCCCCGATGCTGCCCCCCGCCCTCGCCGACGACGCCTGCTCGCTCCGCCCGAACCAGGACCGGCTCACAGTCACGGTCGAGATCCCCTTCAGCGCCGACCTTCAGGCCGGCGAGCCGTCGTTCTACCGTTCGGTCATCCGCAGCCGGGAGCGGCTCACGTACTCGCGCGCGGAGGCCATCCTCGCCGGTCGGGAACGCGTCGAGCCAGAGCTGGCCGAAGCGCTTCGGCTCACCGACCGGATCTCGACCGAGTTGCGCCGCCGGCGCTTTGCCCGCGGCGCGCTGCGGGTCGAGAGCCCTGAGATCACCTTTGCCTTCGACGGCCGCGGTGGAGTAGGGCGCGCCTGGCTCGAGTCGGAGCCCAAGGCCCACGCGCTGATCGAGGAGCTGATGATCCTGGCCAACGAAGCGGTCGCCGGCTTCCTGGCCGGCCGCCGACGCGAGGCGCTCTACCGCGTCCACGAGCCTCCGGAGCCACAGGCGGTCGAGCTCCTGCTCGCCAAGCTCACCGACCTGGAAGTGCCGACGCCGCCTGTGCCGAAGCGCGAGACCATGGCGCCCGCCGATGCGGCTCGCCTCGCCGCCGCGGCGAGTGAGCGGGTCGCCGAGTACGTCCAGAAGGGCGGGCATGGGGCGGAGGCGTTCCCGGCGCTCGTCCTCCGTGCGCTCAAGCAGGCGCGCTACGACCCCCGCAACCTCGGCCACTCCGGTCTCGCAAGCACGGCCTACGCCCATTTCACTTCGCCGATCCGCCGCTATCCGGACCTCGTCGTGCACCGTGCGCTCCTCCGCGAGCTCGGGCAAGGAGACGACCCTGCTCCCGAGGATCTCGGCGAGCTCGCGGAGCACACCTCTCGGCAGGAGCGCGCAGCGGCCGAGATCGAGTACCGCGCCGACGAGATCTGCCTCGCCTGGCTCCTCGAGCGGCAGCTCTTCGAGCGCGGCTGGGAGGAGCCCTTCGCAGGCGAGATCATCGGGGTCATCCCGTCGGGGGTCTTCGTCCGTTTCGGCGAAGTGTTCGAGGGCTACGTGCCGGCACGGCGCATGCAAGGCGACTACTTCCAGGTCAACGACCTCGGTACGGCCCTGGTCGGCCGCCGCGGCGGCCGGCGCTACCGGCTCGGTGACCCTCTCGCCGTCCAGGTCGAGGACATCCGCCGCTCCGAGGGGAAGGTGGAATTAGGTCCAATCGGCCGAGGTGATCCTCGCTCGGGTCGGTCGGTCATTTCAGGCGGACGCGCGGGCAGAGCCCGCGCGTCCTGACGGCGGCAGCGCAAGCGGCGCCTCTATTCCTCCAACGAGCGGAGAAGCACGCGGCGTAGGGCGAAGAGGCCGACCATCCCGACGGCGAGCAAGGTCGCGAGCACGATAGCGAGGGCCACGGGGAAGCCGTTCCCCTGCCCTTCGGTGCCCTCGAGCGTGACGCGAGGCGCCGGGAACTCGGAGGAAGGCGCCTCGATCCAGCGCACGGTCTCTCCATTCGCGTAGGTCTGCAGGGTGGGGAAGGCGAGCTCCTTGCCGGGGGTCTTCGGAACCTGGGCGCTCAGTGCGAACTCCTCGAACTCCTCCGCGCCGATCTGCCCGCCCGACCACGTGACCACGGTCCGCCCTTGGGCTGACCTGACCGAGCGCTTCCAGCCGGCCTTCGGCTGGAAAGTGACCTTCTCGAGGCCGTTCGGGAGCTGCACGGTCACCTTGACCGTGGGAACCTCCTTCTCGTTCGGAACCAGGATCTCGAAACGGTTGAGGCTGCCGCCGAGGACCCGATCGGGATTCACCGTGACGTGCGTCGCCGCCGCAGGGGCGACGACGAGCCCAACGGCAACCGCGGCGACCAGCGTGTGACGGAGCTTCATGTCAGCCCTCTCTGATCGGGACGGAGACCGTTTGCGTGAGCGACTGGAACTCGCCGCGCCTGGCGGTGATCGTCAGCTGCCAGTCGCCCGCGATCGGGAAGGTCGCGCCGGAGACCGTGTAATGGAACGGGCCGATCCTCTGGAGCGGGATGTGCAGCGGCCCGAGGTTCTTGGTCGGCAGGCTTGCGGAGAGCTTCGCCTCCGACGTGTTCGCGGGCAGGCCTTCCGGGGTGAAGAAGTAGAGGTGGATGACGTTCGGGCCCGTTCGGGCCGGCTCGATCGTCATGTTGAGCTCGAGGTCGCCGATGGGCGCCGTCGTGTTGAAGAGCTTCGGGGGCTTGATCGAAGCCTTCGCGGGCGGCTGGGTGACGAGCACCGAGGTGACCCCGACGATGACCGCCATGATCGTCAGCTCGGCACCGGCAGCCCGCAGGAAACGCCGTCGCTCGAGGACGGACGCGATCTGCTGCCTGAGCCTCGGCACCGCATACCGGTTGTTGTAGGCGCCGAGCGCCAGTAGCGGCAGGACGAGCGCGATCTTCGCCAGCAGCAGCAGTCCGTAGGTCGTGTCCCAGAGCCCGTGCCAGGCCCGCACCTCCTCGTAGCCCCTGAGCACGCCGGCAGCGACGAGAGTCGCGACCGAGAGCACGGCCAGCCTCGAGAAGATGGGAACGGCGCGAGTCGCGAGCGGCCAGCGGTCCTCACCCGCACGGAGGAGGGCCAGAACCGTGAACGCAAGCCCGCCGACCCAGACGGACGCGGCCGTGAGGTGGGCGAGGTCGGCGACGAACGCGATCGTGCCGCTCGTTCGCGCATGGCCGGCCGCCGAGAGTGTCGGCAGCAGGCAGACAGCCGGCACGAGCACGAGTGGCCCGAATATGCCGTTGCGCGTTCGATTCGCCATGAAGGCGACGAGCGCCGCCGTGGTTGCGAAGGCGGCCTGGAAGAGGAAGGCCTTGCCGAACCGGGTCTGCAGCACCGCATCGAACGTGTTCCAGCGGAAGGCCTCTGTCAGACCGAACCCTCCCGCGACGGCTCCCTGCAGTGCGATGCAGAGGATCGCCGTCACGAGGAGCGCGGCTCCGAGCCCGGCCAGGATCCCGTAGAGACGCGTTCGCAGCTCCTGCACTGCGGAGCGAAGGACGAGGGCGAGCGCGGCGCCGCCGCCGACGACGAGCAGGATCAGAGCGAAGTCCAGGGCGCGAGCGGCCTTGAAGAGAGCGTCGACCGTGCCCGGTGTCCCTTTGCCGAAGACCTTCACACAGGTGCGCGCCTGCTTCGCGGGGCCGATGCTGAAGA
>DASWDJ010000118.1:0-5432 GCA_036395295.1 Gaiellaceae bacterium
GTCGTCCACGTGGACGAGCCCGCCGTGTGCTTGAGGACTCCGAAGTCGGACGAGACGTAGATGGTGTCCGATTTGACGTCGCGAACGACGTCCGTGAGCGGCAGGTCGCCGAGCGAGCCGTCGAGGCTCGTCCAGGTCGCCGTGCCGGCGCCCGGGTTGTAGCTGACCAGGAAGATGTGGCCGGGTGTCGTCGGCGTTGTCGCATTGAAGCCGCTGTAGGACACCAATGCGCGATTCGGATTGGTCGGATTGACGAAGATCCCGGTCACGAACCGCGCCGGATCGGCCGTCGAGAGCGAGTCCAGCCGCGTGAACGTGACTGCGCTCGCGGGGTCGGCGTCGGCGTTGGCCGAGATGAAGACGCGGCCCGTCGTGGTCGCGGCCCACAGCGTCGACGTGTTCGAGGTCGCACGCTCGACCGCCGCAACGGCTCCGCCGGGGCGGTCATCCCAGGCGGCGTCGGTGAGCGGTGTGGGGCCGAGCGACGCCCAGTCACCGCACGTGACCGCGAAGTCGCCGGTGAACTCGTTGCAGTGCGACCGGAACTCGTCCAGCGTCATCGCGCCCATCCCGTGCGTCTTCGTGCGGAGGGCCGTGGCCGTGCCGACGAACATCGTCCCGCTCACGACCGGGTCGCTGATGATCGGCACGTAGAAGAGGCCGCCAGTCGCGAAGATCGGGTCGGCGATCCAGTTCCAGTCGGCGGTCTCGCCGTCCGAGAAGTTCACGTCGGGCGAGGCGTCGAAATAGGTGTGGAACCGGAAGTGGGGGTTGGCGGCGTCGAAGCCGGACTGGCCGCCGTCGCCCCACATCGTCTGCAGCCAGGTGTGCTTGCTGCCGAAGTTCTCCCACGTTCCGTTGTCCTGCGTCCCGCCCTGGAGCTCGTCGCTATCGAACGGGCTCACGGACAGGCTCTGGAACTGGAGCGTCGGGAGGTTCCTGTTCATGCTCTCGAGCCGTGTCGGGATTGCCGAGAGCAGCTCGTGGCAGCGGTCCAGCCAGGGCGATATCAGCCCGCGGCTGTCGCAGTCCGACGAGCGGTCGGCGAACTCGCCGCTCGAGCGCATGAGCCCACCGTCCGAGGCCTCGAAGAACTGATCCGGGTTTGTCGGGTTCGTGACGAGCCTGTGCTCGTCCGGGTGGAGCCCATTCGGGTGGACGACGTCCGTCGCGTCGTAGGTCATGTCCGTGAACGTCGCTCCGGCGTTCGTGGAGCGGAGCACGGCCCGGTGGTTCGCAACGAACGGGAGGTGCCCCAGGATCGGGGCGCCGTCCTCGTTGTACTGGTACGAGCCACCCACATAAAGCACGTCCGGATGGCCCGGCGGGGTGTAGACGAAGTTGTCGTACCAGCACTGGCCGGTGCAGAAGTTGAACGAGTGCCACTGCGGCGTCGCAGGATTGTCGCTCGTCAGGTCCGTGAAGCCCCCCAGTCCGCCCGTCGCGACGCTGTCCCTCCGGAAGAGGCGGCTATACGGTGTTCCCTGGGCGCCCTCGCCGACGTACATGCGGGTGTCGCCGTTGGGAAGCCGCGTGACCGCAATGTCCGGCCGCGTCGTCGGGTTGCCAGAGTTGAGCGACGTCTTGATCTGCGTCCATGTCGTGCCGCCGTCGTTCGACCGCCAGATGCCGCGGGCATACGAGGCCGCATAGACGATGTTCGGATCGCTCGGGTCGATCTCGACCCGGCGGACGCCGCGAGGTGAGCAAGGCGTCGCGTTGTTGGCGATCAAGGCGATGTCGGGGCCGCATTCCGCCGTGGTCGCTGCGCCGTTGTGGACGAGCGTCCAGTTCGCGCCCCCGTCCGTGGAGCGGTAGAGGCCCCACTGCGGTGCGCCCGGGATCAGCGCCCGGTACGGGCTGACGGCGCCGTAACAGCACGACGACGCGTGGCCGCGGACGCCGAAGCTCGAGCCGGCGTAGATGACGTCCGAGTTGCCGGGCTTGATCGCAATCGTGCCGACTCCTCGGGCGTTGAACGCGGACTGGCCGATCGGGCCTGCCCAGTGATCCCCACCGTCCGTCGACTTGTAGAGGCCGACTCCGGCCACGCACCCGCTGCCGCAGGTGTTGCCCTCACCGGTTCCGACCCAGAGCGTGTTGCTGGATGGGTCGTTCGGGTCGATCGTGATCGATCCGATCGAGTTGATCCCGAAGCTGCCCGACAGGTACTCCCAGTGCGGCTGAGGGGCCAGCGCGTCCTCGGTCCGCCACACGCCTCCGCCGGCGGGGGTGATCCATATGCGGCAGCGGTTCCCGTCTTGACCGCAGTGCGGGTCGATCGCGACGTCGGTCGTGCGGCCGCCGGCCGCGTACTCGTTCGGCACGTAGCTGTGAGCTTCGCGCAGCTCGGTAAACTGGTAGATGGCCGTGTCTGGGCCGACCATGTTCCACCTGCTGAAGTGACCATGGCCGGGACCGTGGCTCTGCGTCCTCATTCTCTTCCTCGCCTTTGCAACCGCAGCGCGGGCCCGCTTGATCTTGGCGAGCGAGACGTCCCTTCCCGGATAGGCGAGCTCGAAGAAGTCCTGGAGGCCGGCCGTGCTCGGCCCGCTTCCGCCGGGCTCGCCGCCCTTACCCGGGATCGATTCCTGTAGCTGCTCGAGGTGGCGGCCGAGAGCTGCGGGCATGTCGCCCTCGCCTGTCGCAGCAGCCGAGGAGCTGAGCGGTGCGACGCGCTTCGAGGTCGTCGACGCATGTAGTGCAGCGGCCCCGATCAGGACCATTGCCAGTGCGGCGACCCCGAGGCGCCAAGAACGGTGTCTCATTCGTCTCTCCCCTTTGGTTCGACGATATGACTGGGCCTTGTGCGGCCCCGAAGAGGCTGCACAGCGCGGGAATCCTGCTACGGATCCCTTCCAGCGTCAACTACTGCGCGAAACTGGCATTCGTCGTGAACGAGCTCGAGCAGCCGAAAGCCCGATGGGAAGCGCCCTCGCGGGCGTTCGCGCGCTTCTTCCGGCTGATCTGGGGAGACGACGTCGACTCAGCCCTGAGGCCTGTACTGCTTGTCTCGGTTTGCGGCTCGGTCGCCTTCTCGGCGATCTGGACCTTCGTCGGCATCTGGGCGATCAAGGCGCTGGGTGCGAGCGGGAGCGAGCTCGGCGTCGCCTTCTTGGCGGCGGCACTCGGCTCGATGGTCGCGGGCTACGCGGGCGGTGCACTCTCGGACCGGATCGGCAGGAAGCCCGTGATCATGGTCGGCTTCGGCATCGAGGCGGCGTTCCTGATCAGCCTGGCAGGTGTCGGTGACCGCACCTTGCTGGGCCTCGCGCTGGTTGCCGCCGGCTCGTCGTTCGGCTCGGTCGGTAGCGGGGCCAGCCAGGCGATGGTCGCGGACCTCGTCCCGCCTGAGCGGCACGAGCGCGCCTACGCGGCCATGCGCGTCGGGAACAACCTCGGCGTCACGATCGGCCCCCCGCTGGGCGGTTTGCTGCTGCTCGGCGGTCAATGGTCGCACCTGTTCCTCGGCGCCGGGATTCTCCTGTCCGGAGTGATCGCCCTGGCCGCGCGCTTTCTGCCCAGGCGCGGTGCGTACTCGCCTGAGGAGCCACCGACTCGCGGCTCGTTCGGGGTCATCCGCAACGATTTCCTGTTCCTGCTCTTCTTTCTCTCCGGTGGGCTCGCTTTCCTCGTCTACATCGCTTACGAGACTCTCTTGCCGATCTCGCTCGTCTCGGGTCACGGGCTCGCGCCTTCGACCTGGGGCTTCCTCGTGATCGTGAACCCGATCGCGGTGACGTTCTTCCAGCTGCGCTTGACGCGGCGCGTCGAGCGCTACCCGGCGGCGCCACGGCTGGTACTCGCGATGCTCCTGATGGGGTGGCCGTTCCTGTTGCTCTCTGTCAGCTCGAGCATCCCCGTCGTCGTGCTGCTGATCTTGATCTTCGTGCTCGGCGAGATGCTCTGGGTGCCCACCTCACAGGCGATCGTGGCCGGGCTGGCGCCACCCGACCTGCGCGGGGCGTACATGGGCGCGTTCGGGAGCACCTCTGCGGTTGGCTTCGCGCTCGGGCCGCTGCTCGGCCTCTCGGTGCGGAGCGCTGCCGGCGACGCCGCCATGTGGTCGACGTTCGGGCTCATCTCCGTCGTGGCTGCTTTCACCGGCGCGGTCGCCTGCCGGTTCGCCCTCGGCCGGCGGCCGGTCGGCGTTCCCGAGGCCGCCTAGAGGCTCCAACATAATGACGCTTCGTCGCCGGGGTGCGATGGTCGTTCCGAGGCAAGGACGCAGGGAGCACCCAGGCTAGTCAGCCTGGGTGCGACGGAGGACGCCGCCTCGGGGCGAGCAGCGCGGCCCGGCGGCACAAGGCTCATTGTGTTGGAGTCTCTTAGCCCCGCGTCAGCTCACGCGCAAAGCTGCCGCCGCCGATCACCCGCTCGGCGCGACTGCCTGCCCGGCCCCGCAGCTCGCGGTCGGAGGTGACGAGCCAGAAGGGCTCGCCGGCCTCGGCCAGGCGCGCGGCCTCGCGGGTCAGCCAGTCGTCTGCGCTCTCGCGGCCCGTGCCGACGACGTCTGCGCTTGGACGGCCACGCGGGCCGAGCCCGCATGGCCTCTTGGCGGCACCGCAAGCGGTGCCTTGGGGGCCGCGGCCATCGAAGACGATCACCGGCTGGTATCCGCGCTCGACGGCCCAGCGCCGCGCAAGCTCGACGAGCTCGGCCTCGGGAATGTTCGGCCACTTCGAGCGCAGCATGTTGCGCGCGTCGATCAGTACGGTCAGCGGCGGGGTCATCGGCAGGTCGAGCTCGCATTGTTACGCTCTTTTCGATGGCCCGGTCCGTGATCGTCTCCGCTGTCCGCACCCCGTTCGGGAGGCTCGGCGGCGGCCTCGCCGAGTACCAGGCGACCGAGCTCGGCTCGATCGCGATCAAGGAAGCACTTAACCGGATAGGTCTCGAGCCGGCCGAGGTCGAGTACGTGATCATGGGCCAGGTGCTCCAGGCCGGGACGGGTCAGGCCCCGGCTCGCCAGGCTGCGATCGGCGCCGGGATTCCAATCGAGGTCGGAGCCGACACCGTCAACAAGGTCTGCGCCTCCTCGATCCGTGCGGTCGAGATCGCCGACTCGATGATTCGCGCGGGCGACCAGGAGGTCATCGTCACCGGCGGCATGGAGTCGATGTCGAATGCGCCGTATCTCCTCAAGAAGGCCCGCTTCGGTTACCGGCTCGGAGACGGGACGCTGATCGACTCGATGGTCCACGACGGGCTGACCTCGACCTTCGACGAGCGCCACATGGTCGAGCAGGCCTCCTTCGTCAGCCGCGAGCTCGGAATCCCGCGGGAGGACCAGGACCGCTGGGCACTCCGCTCGCACGAGCTGGCCGTGAGGGCGATCGACGAGGGCCGCTTTGCCGACGAGATCGTCGCGGTTGGCGATGTCGAGACCGACGAGGGGCCGCGGCGCGACACCACTCTCGAGAAGCTGGCGC
>DASWDJ010000119.1:0-12219 GCA_036395295.1 Gaiellaceae bacterium
GCCCAGCCGGTTCCGTGGTTGACCATCTGCTGCATCCGGCCCTTCCGCAGCGCGAGCAGCTGCGTGACGACGCCGATGTACTCCTCGGGGACGTCGATGGCGACGCGCTCCACGGGCTCGTGCTGCTTGCCGTCGATCTCACGGGTCAGCACCTCGGGCTTGCCGACCGTGAGCTCGAACCCCTCGCGCCGCATGATCTCCACGAGGACGGCGAGCTGGAGCTCGCCGCGACCCTGCACCTCCCAGACGTCAGGACTCGCCGTCGGCTGCACGCGAAGCGAGACGTTTCCGACGAGCTCCCGCTCGAGCCTGCCGATCAGCGCGCTCGCCGTCAGCTTGTCGCCCTCGGTCCCGGCGAGCGGGGACGAGTTGATTCCCAGTGTCATGGCCAGGGACGGCTCGTCGACCGTGCTGACCGGAAGCGGCCGCGGATCCTCCGCGTCCGCGATCGTCTCGCCGGGGCCGGCCTCGTCGGCGGGGACGCGGTCCAGCGCCTCCGTCACGTACAGCTCGGTCACGCGCGCCCTCTCGATCGTGCCGTCGGCCCGGCACCAGGCGATCTGCTCACCCTTGCGGATCGTCCCGTGGTGGACTCGCAGCAGGGCGACGCGGCCCACGTACGGCGAAGCGTCAAGATTCGTGACGAGCGCTTGGAGCGGATGCTTTGGGTCGTACGAGGGCGGCGGAACGGTTGCGAGCAGGGTCTCGACGAGCGGCTGCAGGTCCGGAGCGAGCTCGTCGGCGGCGAAGCCGGCCCGCCCCGCGCGGGAGTTGGCGTACACGATCGGGAACTCGATCTGCGCCTCGTCGGCGTCGAGATCGAGGAAGAGCTCGTAGACCTCGTTGACCACCTCGGCGGGGCGGGCGTCCGGCCGGTCGACCTTGTTCACGACGAGGACGACCGGGAGCCCCGCCTCGAGCGCCTTGCGGAGCACGAACCGCGTCTGCGGCAGCGGCCCCTCGCTTGCGTCGACGAGGAGCAGTACCCCGTCGACCATGGTGAGGCCCCGCTCGACCTCGCCGCCGAAGTCCGCGTGGCCCGGCGTGTCGATGATGTTCACCTTCGTTCCGCCGATCTGGACCGCCGTGTTCTTGGCGAGGATCGTGATCCCCTTCTCGCGCTCGAGGTCCATCGAGTCCAGCACGCGGTCGGCGACTTCCTGATTCGCCCGGAAGGATCCGGACTGCCAGAGCAGGGCGTCGACGAGCGTCGTCTTGCCGTGGTCGACGTGGGCGACGATGGCGACGTTCCGCAAGTCGTCGCGCCGCGCGAGGGATGGAGCGCGTGCAGCCACGACCGGTCACCCTAGCGGCGGCGATACCCTCCCTAATGCCCGACGAGAAGCCAGAGCCGATGATGCTTGCGCAAAAACGGCAGCTCGAGTCGGAGCTCGCGCAGCTGGAAGGCCCCCGCCGGGCCGACGCCGTCCAGGCGATCGCGACGGCCCGGGACTTCGGCGACCTCTCCGGAAACTTCGAGTACCAAGCGGCGAAGAACGAGCAGGGCCTGCTGGAGCACCGGATCAGGTTGATTCGGGACCGGTTGGACAGGGCCGTGCTCGTCGAGCAGGAGCCGACCGCGAGTGGGGAGGTCGGCATCGGCTCGACGGTGGAGATCGAGGACGACACGGGCGAGCGGATGACCCTCGAGATCTCGACGTCGGCGGCGTCTCGCCCGACTCGCCTCTCGGTCGCGCCCTCCTCGGAGCGAAGCCGGGCGAGGAGGTCGAAATCGACGCGCCGCGCGGCTCCTGGCGGGCGCGCATCATGGCAATCGGCCGGCCCCAGGCCTAGCGATCGGCCGGAGAGGAGCGCGCGTCCACTTCGGCCGAAACAGTGGCTCGCTAGTGCGCAGGCGTGGCGAGGAAGGCGACGAACTGGCCTGCATCGTCGTCGAATCCCTGGCCGGTGATCCTCCCGAAATCGTCGATGTCGTTGGCAGTCGTGAGGACATCGTCGTAGCCGAACCCGACGAGGTCGTTCAGATCCGTCATCACGCCGTTCTGCCAGAGGAAAGCGCGGCAATTGTCGTCCACGTCGCAGGATTGGCCGACGACTTGGCGCGACTCGTTGACCCCGAGCGCCTGGCTGGTGACATCGCCCGGCAACGTGCCGAGATTGTGAATCGGTTGGCCCTCGATCCGCAGGAACGCGCGCGGATTGAAGTTGCCGCTATCCGCCGCGGAGGCGTTGGCGAACCCGACCACGTCGCCGTCCTGGCTAATGGCCATTGGGGTGTTCCAGGCCACGCCGCCGAGGTCACCGATATCGATCGGGTCGCCGTTCTCCCAGAGCACGTTGTGGATCGCGCTCAACCGGCCGGCGGCCTGGTCGCAGATGCCCGAGATGCCGACCACCTGGCCGTGGTCGTTGAGCGCCGTCGCGGCGCTGACGCTGTCGCCGGGAAGCGGGGGAAGCTCGTGGATCTGGCCGTTCCTCGGTCCCCACGTGACGGCTCGGAACTGGAGCACCTGCGGCAGCACACAAGTGGGATCGTGCACCGTGTTCTCGGCCCAGCCGACGGTCTGGCCCAGATTGTTGGAGCCGGTAGCGAAGCTGTGAGTGCCGCCGAGCGTGCGCAGCGGCGTCAGAACTCCGTTTTTCCACCGGAAACCGAAGCACCGGTAGCCGGTGCCCGTGGCAGCCGGGAAGAAGAACCCGCAACTCCACCTCTCGTTCAGCGGGTCCGGCTCGGCGGTCTGGGCGATCCCGGTGACGACGCCTCGGACGTTCTTCACCGGCCACAGCACCGCGCTGTTGGGGCCGCCGAGAGTGCCCAGGTCGGTGAGCGCGCCGCTGCGCCACAACGTGGCGTGCCGGCTCTGGTTGCCCGGCAGGTTGGATCGGCCCGCCACCCAGCCGCGGTTGTTCACGCTGTAGCCGACGCTCGATGTGCCGCCGAGCGATTGAAGGTTTGTGACCTGGTAAGCGGTATCTCCTGCAGTCCCAGCGCCGTCGGCATATGCAGCACCCACTAGCAACGCGGCCATGAGTAGGGTCGGCGCGATCAGGTTCTTCATGAGAGTTCTCCTTTCGGCGGACGACTTCAGGTATGCCGTTCGCCGCGGAGCGGTGCTCGCCATTTCCGGACGAGATCTGGGTACTTTAGGCTTGACATATCGATAAACATCGTTACGATGACCATCGATATGAGAAAGACACTCGATCTGATCACCTGCTGCCGTCCGCTCGATGCGGAGGCGCTAGCCGACGAAGACGCGGAAGCAACGGCTGGGGTGTTCAAGACACTCGCCGATCCGGCCCGGGTGAAGATCGTGAACCTGCTCGCCGGGGGCGGAGAACCTGTTTGTGCGTGTGAGTTCATTCCCGCGCTCGGCCTGACACAGGCGACGGTCAGCCATCACCTGAAGAAGCTGACCGACGTTGGTCTGCTCGAGCGGGAACAGCGCGGCAAGTGGGCCTACTTCTCGCTCAAGCCCGACGCGCTGGCGCAGCTTGCAAATCTCATTCGAATCTCGGAGGTCGTCTCATGAGCACTGAAACTGCCGAGTCGCTGCGCGAGCAGGTGCGCGTTCGCTATGCCGAGGCCGCAAGGGCCGCCGAAAGCGGCGGGTGCGGTTGCACGGACAGCGGCGGGTGCTGCGGAAACGCTGCCTGCGACGGAGAGGACGGTGCGTTCGGCGAGGCGCTGTACGACGCAGAGCAGCGCGGTGAGCTTCCGGACGCGGCCGTGCTGGCCTCCTTGGGCTGCGGCAATCCGACGGCAGTCGCCGAGCTCCACGAAGGCGAGGCCGTGCTCGACCTGGGCTCAGGCGGCGGCATCGACGTCATCCTCTCGGCGAAGCGGGTCGGGCCGAGCGGCGTTGCTTACGGCCTGGACATGACCGACGAGATGCTCGCTCTCGCGCAGCGAAACGCGCGCGAGGCCGAGATCACGAACGTGCACTTCTTGAAGGGCATGATCGAGCGAATCCCCCTGCCCGCCGAGTCGGTCGACGTCGTGATCTCGAATTGCGTGATCAATCTCTCGACCGACAAGCCGGCCGTCCTGACCGAGATCGCGCGCGTCTTGAGACCGGGCGGCAGGATCGGGATCAGCGATGTCGTCGCGGAGGATCGCCTCGCATCCGACGAGCGGGCAGAACGCGGAAGCTACGTCGGCTGCATCGCCGGGGCCCTCTCGAAGGGCGAATACGTCGCCGGGCTCGAGGCTGTCGGCTTCGCGGAGGTCAGTGTCGAGTTCACCCACCAGGTTGCCGACGGTATGCACGGCGCCATCGTCAAGGGAACGAAGGGCGAGGCGACAGCCCTCGAGCCGAAGAAGCTTCTTCCTCTCGCTGCCGATGCCGCAGGTGGAGGCTGCTGCTAGACCCTCTGTCGAGGCATGGAGGGCTGCTCGGCCGTGACGATCATGCAAGTGCATGCCGCGAGCCGCCCTTGCAGCCGTCCTCGTCGCCGCTTTCCTCGGCTTCTCTCCGAGCGCCTCGGCCTCAGCGCCGCAGGTCGCGCTGCTCACGCCAGCGACTGGCGCCACGCTCGCCTATCCGGCCTACGGCGACGCGACCACGAACTTCTCCTGGCACGTCAACTGGGACACGCCCGAGGCGACGACAGTCATGTTCGAGCTCGGCACCGACCCGAACTTCTCGCCCGGCACGTACACGCAGGAGAATTTCGCCTGCCCGGCGACCAATCCGAACTGCACGTCGAGCTACGCGCCGCCGCGAAGCTACGGACCTCCCTTCCCGAAGACGTTCTACTGGCGGGTCGGCGTCACGACCTCCGCCGGCCTGGTCTGGAGCGCGACCTCGATGTTCAAGGTCGTCGCCCTCCGCGATACCGTCAAGCCGCGAGTCCGCGTCAACCAGGGTTCTGCAAGGCGCGGCACCCGGGCTCGCTTGCTCGTACGCGCTGCCGATGATCGCGGCCGGGTGCGCCTGCGCGTGATGCTCAACTACCGGGGCCGCACGCTCTACAACGGCCGCTTCCCGTTGACGCCAACGTCCTGGGCGGCCCCGCTCTCGTTCTATACGAGCACGCCGCTGCCTCGATTCCTTCCGAGCGGCCGCTACGAGGCCTGCGTCAGAGCCTGGGACGAAGCGGGCAACACCGCCCGTTCCTGCGCCGCGTACCTGGTCCTTTAGCTCTCGACGGATCCGTGTGTGACGGGCCGCAACGCGGTTACGTGTCCTGGAACCGGTGCGTTTATCCGTACGAGCGCTCAGAGCCAGTCGGCGCCGAGCCTTGCCCGGCGGACTAATCCGTCGAGCTCCAGTCCGGAAAGGTCAGCCTCTTTAGTTCCTCGTCCGCGACCCTCATCTGGCCGGGGCTGGCGTGGAGGCGACCGAAGAAAACGGCGATGTCGACGTCGTAGCGCTGGCCTGGAACGCGGCCGCCGATGTGGTAGAGCGGGATCTTTCCGATCTGTCCTTCCCACGGGTAGCTTCGCTCCGCCTGGCTGAGCCGAAACGGAGGTCTGTCCGCGCGGTTCCGGCCGCCGCCGTTCTTGTCCGGCCCAAAGAGCTGCACGGTCAGGACGATCCCTTGCGGCGGCAGCTGCTCGAGCGTCTCGTGCGGGAACTCTTGCGGGTCGTCGCGATACGGGATCGTCGAGGCCCAGGTCGACGTCTGCTGGCCTTCCGGCTGGACCTCCACGGGGCCGTTCGTTCCCGTGTGCCAGCCGTTCGCGGTCGCGAGTGTCGCAGGCTCGACCTTCCCCGGATAGAAGTCGCCCGGCTCGACTACGAGCGTCGCGAGTGCTTGGTTCGCCTGCTCGACCGCGCGCGGGTTCGGTGGGAGGGAGTCCGCCTCGACCCACAGGACGAACTCGCGGCCGTGATCGATGAACGAGCGGCCCGTGCCGGCGACGATCTTGGGGTCGAAGCCGATGCCGGGGTCGACGAATTCCGCGTCTGACAGCTCGATCGGGAGCTTTGCAGCGGCGAACGCAACATCCGTACCTCCGCGCTCGAGCAGCCGGAGCTGGATATGTGCCGAACCCGCGCCGAGCTCGCCTCGCGTGACCTTGCCTTTCCAGTCGGCCGGGAGCCGCATGCGGATTCCATAGTCCTGAATTTGCTTCGCATTCGGCGGCAGGGCAGGGACCGTGCTGTGCACATATGTGTCAAGCGCCAGGCTTCGAAGCACGCCGTTGGCTTCGTCGAGTGCCCGTTCTGAGGGCGGATCCTGGCCGCCGGACACCGCGGTGACGCGATAGAGCTCGCCGGACGCGGCGACTTCTCGACTCGCCTCGTTGACCCGCCAGCCTCGACTGTGGGGCTGAGCGAACTCAGACGCCGAGAAGCTGAACGGGAGCGCCTGCGTCGAGGCGCCCGGGCCGAGATCGCGCACGTTCAAATACATGTCTCTCCCCATCGATTCCTTGGCGATCTCCCCCGAGTCGTCGTCGTTCGAGGGCACAGGGAAGCTCCCGGCGTGAAGCACCGGCCGTCGGTCGGCGCCGAGCAGGATCCGTCCGCTCCAGCCCGACGCGAGATCGATGCTCATCCCGTAGGCGCTGAGCGATCGGGTCTTCGACGACGTGCTCGAAGCCTCGCGCGCCGGCCCGCAACCGGCCGCGAAGAGTAGCGCCGCGATTGCGGCCACTGTCCGCATAACCTCTATACACATTAGGCAGGCTTCCGGGTCCCGCGCCCTCGCCAATTAGGCTCTCACCATGTCCTCTGAGCGCCGCCGCCCCTTTCTCGACGGGGTCCGGGAACGCCGCGAACGGCACCGCGAGCGGAGCCGCATCGTCCGCGCGGCCGTCGTGCTGGCCGGCTTCGTCGTCGTGCTCGCCGGGCTGGCGATGATCCCGCTTCCCGGCCCGGGCCTCGTCGTGACGGCGCTGGGGCTCGCGGTGCTCGCGCTCGAGTTCGTCTGGGCAGAGCGGCTCCTCGAGCGCACGATCGACCGCATGACCAAGACAGGCGAGACGGTCAAGCGCGCTAGCCGCGCGCAGCAGGTTCTTCTTGGGTTGCTCGGCGTCCTCGTCGCGGGAGCAGCGGTCACCGCTGCCTACGCCTGGGACGTGCCATTGCTACCCGTTTGAGGAGCGCAGATAGAATCGGCTCGTGGGCTGGCTCTGGATCGTTCTGCTCGCCTGCGCCGTCGCTGTCCTCGGAGCCGCCGAATGGCCTCGACTGACGGCCCGCTTCGGCTGGGAGCGACGCCGCAGCCGCGCGCGCGAGCGCCAAAAGGCTCAGCTGCGCCTGTTGCCGACCGAGGACGACAGCGACGAGTTCGCCGCCAGCGTCGAACGAGACCTCGCCCAGCTGCCGACCACGAACGACCGCGATCGCACCTGAGTTAAGTCGCTAGCGGACCTGGAAGGCCGTTTTGAGCCGCGCGGTGTTCGGGAGGATCCTCCGCACGTTTTCCATGTTCTTCGACTCCTGGTAGTCCGAGACGCGCAGCCGCAGCCGGTGGCGTCCGGCGCGCAGGTTCCGGATCGGCGCCACCAATTGCCCGCGGCCTGCCTCATAGCGTGCGTGACGCTCGCGCCCGTCGACGCGGAGGATGATCGTCGAGGGGTCGACGCCGGAGCCGTTGTCCCGGATCGAAATCCGAAGCGCTCCCGTTCGCGCCGAGACGAGGCGCGCCCGTGGCGCAGTCGTGTCCCCGATCCAGAAGCGGAACTTGAACGCGCCGGCCTGGGCAGCAGTCTCGCTGTCGAAGACGATGTCGTAGTCGCCTGGTCCGGGCAGGGCCACTCCGGCGATCGGCGCAGGAACCTGGAAGCCGGCTAGGTATGGGTTCGCCCGCAACGGCAGGGCGAGCTCTCCGAGCAGCTGGTTCTCGTCGCCTGCCCGCACGATCCGGGGCCGGATGTGGCGGGAGCCGCCTGTAACCGCGACGCCGAAGTTGGCGACCGATCTCCGCAGCGACACCCGGAAGACCTGTTCCGGGCCCAGGAGCACGCGCGCGAGATCGACGCCGCGCGGATCTTCGGGATACCGATAGGTATCGACGAGCGCAGGATGCCCACGGGTGTCTCCGCGGTAGCTTCCCGTGTGGCGGAGCGGTCTCGTCTGCGCGCCGCCGAGAGCCGGTGTCGCGACCCGGAACCAGTAGGGGATCCTCCTTTGCCGCGCTCCCGCCGAGAGCACGATGAACCCCGAGTGCTCGGCTTGCGCTGCGCCCGGAGCAGCCGTGACGCCGATCGCGAGCTCGCCCGGCACGCTGATGGTCGCGGGGACGGTGACGGAAGTCCCTGCGGACGGCTGTTGAGCAACGACGCTGACCGTCCATTGGCCGGCCCCACCGCCGGCGTCCGTGAGCACGACGGTTCGAGCCGTGGCGGGGCTACCCGGAACGACGAAGCCGAACGAGAGACCGGTCGGGGACGCGAAGAGGAGGGGCGTATCGGCGCGGACCAGATTCACGGTCCCGCCGCCCTCACGCGTGGTTCGCGCCTCTATCGACGGAGCGCTGACGTAAACCGGGTCTCCGCTCTGAACGAGAGCGGACTTCAGCTGCTCGACTGTCCAGCTCGGGTGCCGCTGCCGCAGGAGCGCGGCCGCACCCGCCACGTGCGGGGCCGCCATGCTCGTCCCGCTGAAGCGCGCCCAGAGGCCTTCTCGCCGCGGAACCGAGGAGAGGACGCTCTGCCCGGGCGCCGTCACATCGGGCTTCATGAGCAGTGCGAAGGGGGTGGGGCCTCCCGAGGAAAAGTCGGCGATCGTGGGCGCGTCCTCATCCTCGGCCGCCACGGAGATCGCACGGGAGGAATTCGCCGGCGAGCTGATCGAGCCCGAGCCGAACTCGGTGAAGGAGTTCCCAGCGGCGACCACGGGCACGACGCCGCCGGCCGCCGCGCCGTTCAGCGCCGCTGCGACGATGTCGTGGCGCGGGTCGATCTCGGCCTCGCCGAGTGAGAGGTTGATGACATCCATTCGGTCCCGCACCGCCGCTTCGATCGCGGCGACGATCTCCGGTGAGTTTCCGTTCAGCCCAAAGCCCGGGGTCGGGATCGTCAGCACCTTGTAGTTGCCGATGTAGGCCTTCGGGGCGACCCCCGAGATGCGGGATCCGCTCGCGCGCGTGCGGTAGTTGCCGGCTGCGATGCCGGCCACGTGAGTTGCGTGCTGCGAATTGATGGGGTCGAACGGCCGGTGCGCGTAGCGCCAGATGGGCCTGCGCGGCGCGAACGCCCTGGCGACGATCACCTTTTCCGACGTGAAGGCCCGCCGCCCCTTGGGGAAGCCTCGCGGCATCCGGTACCCGCGCGGGTTGAAGTACGGATGCGTGCGGTCGACGCCGTCGTCGATGATCCCGATCTTGATGCCTCTCCCTGCGGTTGCCAGCTTCGGCCCCCAGAGCGCCGGAG
Source organism: Gaiellaceae bacterium (assembly GCA_036395295.1). Taxonomy (GTDB): domain Bacteria; phylum Actinomycetota; class Thermoleophilia; order Gaiellales; family Gaiellaceae; genus VAXT01. The sequence goes on from DASWDJ010000119.1 coordinate 9,290, forward strand.
CGCCGATGAACCCGGGGCTCGAGGAGCGCAGCGCGTGGTAGGCGACGCTCGGGTAGACGCGCGCCACGCCGTCGGTGCCTTGGAGCTTTGCGACCTCGCTTCGCGGAACGAGGACGTCGAGGCCGTCGACGACGACCGAGTAGCGACGCCGGACCGCGAAGCCCGGGATCTGATCACGCAGCCGAGCCTCCATGTCCCCTTGCTCCGAGGCCAGCCGCTTCCGGTAAGAGGCGGGGGCCGTCAGCAGGCTCCTCGGCGCGACGCTGGTAAGCGGCGGCGCGTCGAGCGTGACGACGACTTCGACCAGATCGCCCGATGCGGCGTGCCGCTGTGGGACCGCGCCGGCAAGGGCCGGCAGCGAGACGAGCAAGACGGTCGAGAGAAGTGTGACCCGCGTCAGATTGGACATGGTAGAGACGGAAACGACCGCCGCTAGAATTGGTTAGTAGGCGGATGTGGCGGAATTGGTAGACGCGCACGGTTCAGGTCCGTGTGGGGGAAACCCCCGTGGAGTCGCCTCCTCGAGTCGGCCTTCGGCTCAACTCGAGGAGGAAGTGGTTTGAGGTCGGCTCACAACGTTGGCTCCGCTCGGGCAAAGCCCGGCTCCGCTTGCTGACCAATCCCGAGGTACGCGGCTAGAATTCGGCTCGGCTTCGCGCGGATGTGGCGGAATTGGTAGACGCGCACGGTTCAGGTCCGTGTGGGGGAAACCCTCGTGGAGTCGCCTCCTCGAGTCGGCCTTCGGCCTCAACTCGAGAGGAAGTGGCTCGAGGTCGGCTCCCAACGTGGGCTCCGCCCGGGCAAAGCCCGGCTCCGCCCGCTGACCGCTCGCGAGGGCACGCGGCTAGAATTCGGCCTGGCTTCGCGCGGATGTGGCGGAATTGGTAGACGCGCACGGTTCAGGTCCGTGTGGGGGAAACCCCGTGGAGGTTCAAGTCCTCTCATCCGCATAAGCTTCTGAGCGGCCGCTTAACGCCCAACTGACGTCAAGAACCCAAGCTGGGCAGAGGCGGCACCCCGGTCGCGGCCTGGATGATCCGCAGGAACGGGCTGAGAGGTCGAGAACACGCCCTTCGTGGCGTCTACAGACCGTTCAACAGAAGCCGTGAACCAGTTGGAACATCATCGGCGTGCGGAGCTGCATAGTCCGTTCGGCAGCGACGCGTTCGGACGGCTGGCGGAGAAGGCCGCGAGGTTCTTCGGAACGCCGCAGTACATCCTCGGGCAGACCGCCGCCGTTCTCGCCTGGGTGGTACTGAACTCGACCCAGCTGCACCTCGGGTTCGCATGGGACCTCTATCCCTTCATCGCCTTGAACCTTCTGTTCTCACTCCAGGCTGCTTACGCAGCGCCGCTGATCCTGCTCGCGCAGACTCGCCAGGCGGACCGCGACAAGATCCACTCCGATCGAATCGACAAGAACCACACCCGCCTCGAACGAGCTTCGAAGACTGAGACCGACAAGCTGCTCGAGCTGCTCCAGTCGAACACCGACCTCACGCGGCAGGACAAGGAGCTGACAGAGCAAGTCGCGGATCTGACCAAGCAGATACACACCCTCCTCACGAAGCAGCGCGAGAGCTAGGCCGCAAAGAGATCCGCGACGACCTTCCTCGCGCGGTCCACGCATCCACATAGCCCGCGGTCGTCGAGCATAGAATTGGCCGCGTGGACGAGCGACTGGAGCGCATCGCCAAGAACGAAACCGTGTTCCGGGCGGCCAATCTCGAGATCGAGAGCGCCGAGCGGGAGGTGGGCGGCGGAGGCGACCAGCTCATCGAGGTTCTCTGCGAGTGCGGCCGGCAGGCCTGCCGCGGCGTCATCACCTTGACCGCAGCCAAGTACGAGGGCATTCACTCTCAGGCCGACCGCTTCGTAGTGCTGCGGGGACACGAGAGCCCAGAAATCGAGACAGTCGTCGAAGAGCATGCGGACTATCTCGTGGTCGACAAGTTCGGCGAAGCGGAGGTCATCGCCGAGGAGTCGGTTTAGGGCAGAGCCTGCAGCACCTTCTCCGGATGGCCGTCGGGCTTGACGTTGCGCATCGTCTTCACGACCTTCCCGTCGGCGTCGATGACGAAGGTCGAGCGCTTGACCCCCATGTACTTGCGGCCGCCGAAGTTCTTTTCGCCCCAGGCACCGTATTTCTGCGCGGCCTTGTGCTCGGGGTCGGCGAGCAGCGTGAAGGGGAGCGAGTACTTCTCCTTGAAGCGGACGTGTGACGCCTCGTCGTCGGGGCTGACGCCGAGGACGACTGCCCCGCGCTGCTCGAACTCCGAATAGACGTCACGAAAGCCGCAGGCCTCCCTCGTACAGCCGGGCGTGTCGTCCTTCGGATAGAAGTAGAGCACGACTGGCTGGCCTCGGAAGTCGGACAGCTTGACCCGCTCGCCAGAGTCCGTCGTCAACTCGAAGTCCGGTGCCGGCTTGCCCTCTTCGACCATTGCTCCTCCCCGCTAAGGCACCGCTTGCGGTGCCGATTTCAGGACGGCGGGCTTTGCCCGTCCGTCCGTCTGAAATGACCGGTCGACACGACCGGATCGAAAACCAACGCTCTAGGCTTCCTTCGATGCTAACCGTCCACCACACGCTCGCGTTCGTCATCCTGGGCGTGACCACGCTCTCTGCGCTCTGGGGTGGTGTCGCCTACTTCCGCGTGGGGACGGCCGGCGCGGTCCTTGCGCACCTGCTGACGCTGAGCCAGACGCTGCTCGTCGCCCAGGTCGGGCTCGGCCTGCTGCTCCTCTCCGATCACCGGCGCGCGGGCGCGCAGCTCCACTACGCCTACGGCACCTTCGCGCTGCTTGCCGTCCTCAGTCCCTGGTTCTACGCCCCAGCCGAGCCGCGAAAGCGCCTCGCCTGGTTCGCGGGAGCCACCCTCGTCGCCGCGGCCCTTGCCGTCCGCGCCTACACGACCGCCTGATGCGCCG
>DASWDJ010000120.1:0-15042 GCA_036395295.1 Gaiellaceae bacterium
CCGCCGCGAGGCGAGCGCCGGATGAGCGCGAACCCGCACGCGAACGGAGGCCTGCTCCTGCGCGACCTCCTCCTCCCGGACTTCCGCGACTACGCCGTCGACGTGCCGAAGCCGGGGACGACGTTCGGTGAGGCGACGAGAGTGCTCGGCGGCTTCCTCCGCGATGTCATCGCCCGCAATCCCGACAACTTCCGCCTCTTCGGCCCGGACGAGACCGCCTCCAACCGCCTTGGGGACGTCTTCTCAGTCACAGCCCGTGCTTGGGATGCCGAGACCGCACCCACCGACGAGGGGCTCTCGCCGGACGGGCGCGTGATGGAGGTCCTTTCCGAACACCTCTGCCAGGGCTGGCTCGAGGGCTACCTGCTGACCGGCCGCCACGGCCTGTTCAACTGCTACGAGGCCTTCATCCACATCATCGACTCGATGTTCAACCAGCATGCGAAGTGGCTCAAGGTGACGAGGCAGATCCCGTGGCGGCGGCCGATTGCCTCCCTCAACTACCTGCTCAGCTCGCACGTCTGGCGGCAGGACCACAACGGCTTCTCGCACCAGGACCCCGGCTTCATCGACCACGTCGTGAACAAGAAGGCGGAGATCATCCGCGTCTACCTGCCGCCCGACGCCAACACGCTGCTCTCGGTCGCCGACCATTGCTTGCGCAGCCGCCATTACGTGAACGCGATCGTCGCCGGCAAGCAGCCGGCCCTGAACTACCTGCCGATGGAGGACGCGATCAGCCACTGCACTCGCGGCCTCGGCATCTGGGAATGGGCCTCGAACGACGCGGGCGGAGAGCCGGACGTCGTGCTGACCTGCTGCGGCGACATCCCCACACTCGAGACCCTGGCGGCCACGGCGATCCTCCGCGAGCACCTGCCCGACCTGAAGGTGCGCGTGGTGAACGTCGTCGACCTCATGCGCCTCCAGCCAGAGAGCGAGCATCCCCACGGGCTACCCGACGGGGAGTTCGACTCCCTCTTCACGACGAACCGTCCGATCGTCTTCGCCTACCACGGCTACCCATGGCTCATTCATCGGCTCACGTACCGGCGCGCGAATCATCACAACCTGCACGTCCGCGGCTACAAGGAGGAGGGGACGACCACGACCCCCTTCGACATGGTCATGCTCAACGACCTCGACCGCTTCCATCTGGTTATGGACGTCATCGACCGCGTACCCGGCCTCGGCGTCCGCGCAGCCGAGCTCCGGCAGCACATGGCCGACGAGCGGCTCCGCCTGCGTGCCTGGACGCGCGAGCACGGCGAGGACGACCCCGACGTCGCCAACTGGATCTGGCCGTTCTAGCTGTTAATGCCGGCTCGACGAGCCTGAAGCGCCATCTCGTCGACGGCGAGGAGTCGCGGCCCGTCGACGGCTACGAGCCGGCCGAGGCGGTCGGTCACCGGGTCGTGCACGGTGGGGTGCGCTTCGTGCAGCCGACGCTGATCGACGACGAGGTGCTCGCGGCGATCGAGGAGCTCGTGCCGCTTGCGCCGCTCCACAACGAGCCTGCTCTGCGCGCGATCCGTGAGGCGCTGGCCGCGTTGCCCGACGTCCCTCAGGTGGCGGTCTTCGACACGGCGTTCCACACGTCGATTCCCGAGGAGGCTGCGACGTACGCCGTCCCCCACACCTGGCGCGACGACTGGGGCATCCGACGGTACGGGTTTCACGGCCTTGCCGTTCAGTGGGTCGCCTCCCAGCTCGAGACCGAGCGTCTCGTCGTCTGCCACCTCGGCGGGGGCTGCTCGGTGACGGCCGTGCGCGGCGGCCGTTCCGTCGACACGAGCATGGGCTTCAGCCCCTTAGAGGGGGTCCCGATGGAGACCCGGTCGGGCTCGGTCGATCCAGGGGCGCTCCTCTACCTCCTTCGCGAGCACGGACTGAGCCTGGAGGAACTCGACCGGGGGCTGGAGCACGAGTCGGGGCTCGCGGCGCTCGGCGGCCTGGAGGAGCCGCTCGGCTTCGCCGTCTACACGTACCGGATCGGAGCTGCTGTTGCGCAGATGACCGCCGCCCTCGGCGGCCTCGACACGCTCGCGTTCTCGGGCGGCGTCGGCGAGAATCGGTCAGACGTCCGCGACGCGGTCGCCGGCAGGCTCCGCTTCCTCGGCGACGTGGGGGTGGAGGTGGTTCCCGCGCGGGAAGAGCTCGTGATTGCCGCGGCCGTCCGCAACCTTCTCGGCCGTTAGGGTTCGCCGATCGGTGCATTCCCGGACCAGTGTTTCGGGAATTCACGGATGGAGGAGTTTCACGGATGCGCGAGACTGCGCACCGAAATCGATCAGAAGGAGCGAGAGTGGAGCTGACGAGCCGCGAGACCTGGACTCTCATTCACGGGATGGTCATCGGATCGCTCTTCCTGCTGGCGTTTGCCGGCGGGCTCGCGGGCCTCTGGAGCTTCCGGCCGGAGCTCGTGACGCCCGAGGGCATCCGCGAGCGCCTGTTCCGTCTTCGAGTCGGGGTCACGTCGATGGCCCTCCTCGCATGGGCCACTGTGCTGACCGGCACCTGGATCGTCTACCCCTGGTACCGCGAGAAGGGCCCGAACAGCGCGAAGTCGATCCTGCTCGCCAACCCGGACACGAAGGACTGGCACGAGTTCGGGATGGAGTGGAAGGAGCACATCGCGTGGATCGCGCCGATGCTGGCGACGGCGGCGGCGTTCCTCGTTCTCTATTACGGCGCCGACCTCGTCCGCAACCGAACGTTGCGCCGCCTCACGATGGCCCTCTTCGTCGGAGGGTTCGCCGTCGCGGCGATCGCCGGCCTGTTCGGAGCGCTGATCACCAAAGCCGCAGCGGTGAAATGAAGGAGAAGCCATGAACGAGACACTGACCACCGCCGGGTCTGTGGCGCAGGCCGCGCCCGAGCGTCCGCTGGGACCGGCCGCCGCAGTCGTGCTCGCCACCGGGATCGGTGCCCTGACGTTGGGGATCCTAACGACGCTCGCCGAGGCGAGGACCGGGACCGCCGATTTCCTGCAGTTCAATGACCGTGTCGGCCCGCTGTCGGGAAAGACCATCATCTCGAGCGCGGTCTTCTTCGCCGCCTGGGCACTTCTAACGGCGCTCTGGCGCCAGAAGAGCCCGCCGCTGCGCCCGGTCCTCATCGCTACCGCCGTCCTGCTCGCGCTCGGTCTCCTCGGAACGTTCCCGACCTTCTTCCAGGCGTTCGCGTCGGATTAGCGTCGTCCGGATTGCGGGAAGAGCGCCTGCGGCTTTCCCGCGCTCCCGATCCGTGGACACGCCGATGCTCACAGGCGACGAGCCTGCGACTCTCGAGACGTAGTCGAACGGAAAGGAGCCAGATGCTCGACTTCTCGAAGGGCTGGACGTGGTTCGTCGCCGGGCTCAGCGCAACCGTAGTCGTAACGCTGATCTTGTTCGCAGTGGTCGGCCTCGCGATGTGGAGGGTCATCGCTCTCGGGCGAGCTAGGGACTCCTCCTCCGCCGCGTAACCAGATCGAGCGCCGACGACGATGGCTGTCGCCGCGCGACGATTCGGCTTCTACCGTAGCGCCGCCTTTCTCTAGGGCGAGTAGACGTCGCCGCCCTCGCTATCGCCCGGACCGGGGCTCGGGCCGGACGAGATGTACTCGATTGGAGGCGCCTGCACCCAGGAGAAGGCCTCCTCCGCGAGCCGCGGCGGGCCCGCCACGAGCTCCTTCCAGGCCGCCGCTGCGCCCCAGAGCGTCGTGTCCTTGGCGAGCCTGTCCACGGCATCTGCCGCGTCGGCCTCAAAGACGAAGATCGCCTCGCGATCGGTGAGGTACACCTGGTGGCGTTCGAGGCCGGCCTGCTCGGGATCGAAGGGCGGTCCCTGCTCGAGGACGGCCGCCGCGCGGTCATGTGCTCCCTCCTTCAGCGGCAGGACGACGACGACGCGGCTCAGGGATAGCTCCTCTCCGAGGTGGAGTGCGGCGAGGTGCTCGGCTAGCTCCGAGATGATGCCCGGTTGGGCGACGCTGGCGATGCGGATCGGGCCGCCGGTTCGTCGCTCGAGCACCAGCGTCGGCCGGCCGGAGAGCCGGTCGCCTGGAGTGCGCGCGATTCGAACGGCGGAGAGCTCGTCGTACGTGATCTCCTCGATCGCCACGCCGTTGCCGTTCGAGCCCTCGAAGCTGAGGCCACGCGGCTCCAGCTCGAGCCGGCCCGACCGCGGCTCGGCGTCGGGCTCCTGCCAGGTGATCGCATAGCTGATGCGCATGTACGAACCCTGCTCCCGCTGCGCGGCCGGGGCATCAGTGACCGCCCCGATTTCGGTCTGCGGGAAAGCCGCAGCGAGAGTACGCCACCCCACCGATGCCACGAACTTCCCTCGGCTGCAGAGTCGGAGTGGAGACGAAAGGAGACACAGATGCAGGAGACGATCCCGACGGCTAATCGGACAAGTTCGGACTGCTGGGCGAACGGTTACTGGCTCGAGCACTGCGAGGCGTTCTCCGTCGAGACTCCGGCGGGCAGGCTCGGATACGTGGCATCAGTGGACCCCACGCACCGAGAACTCGTGGTGATCGGCGACCGCGGAGTGACGCGGGTGCCGTTCGGCGACATCGACTTCATCGACCCGCCGGCTGAGCGCGTGGTCGTGACGCCTTGGAAAGAAGGTGCGAGATGAGCATCACGAAAGACTTTCGATTCAGAGTAAGCGTCGCCTGGCAGGGCGGCCGTCTGACCAGCGTCTCCTCGCCGGAGAAGCCAAAGCTCGAGGTGGCGACGCCCCCCGAGTTCCGAGGCGGCCTCCCGGGCGTCTGGAGCCCCGAGGACCTCCTCGTCGCGTCCGTCGCAACGTGTTACTCGGTCACCCTGGCCGCGGTTGCTGAACGGCGCGAGATTCCGCTCTACGCGCTCAACGTCAGCGGGACCGGCCACGTGACCGCACGCGACGATGGCCGATTCGGCTTTGTCGCCATTGAACTGACGGCCGCGCTCCGGACTGAACCTGGGCTTCTCGAAGCGGCGGAGTCCGCTGCACACCAGGCCGAGAGGGCATGCCTCATCTCAATGGCGCTGGACATTCCGGTGCACGTCGAAGTCGTTGTTCGCCCGGTTCAGCGAACGCTCGACGTCGTCGCCTAGCGTGAGCACCAACGTCATTGTGGGGGGCCGCGCGAGTTGAGGCAGGCCCGAGGCCGGACTCGCGCGCCTACTCGCGTGCTTGTTCGAGGAATCCTTGCTCGATCGCGTAGCGCACCAGCTCGGCGCGAGTCGAAAGGCGGAGCTTCTGCATGATGTGGGCGCGGTGCGTCTCCACCGTTCGCACCGACAGGTAGAGCATCTCTGCGATCTCCTGGTTGGTATGTCCCAGGGCGAGCAGGCGTAGCACCTCGCGCTCTCGATCCGAGAGCGGATCTTCGTCGGCCCGCGTGCGCTCTTCGGCCTCCGCGGCCACGAGGCGCGCTCCGAGAGCGGGATGCACGTAGCGCCCGCCGCCGGACACCTCCCGCACCGCATCGACCACCTCGGCATCGGCGGCCTCCTTCAAGACGTAGCCGCTGGCACCGGCTGCAAACGCCTCCCGCACGTAGCGCGGGTCGTCCTGCATCGAGAGAACGAGGACCTTGGCCTCAGGCGCTTCCTTGAGCACGGCCGGGGTCGCCTCGATTCCCGTCGGGCCCGGCATGACGACGTCCATCAGGACGACGTCGGGCTTCTGCGCCCGTGCTTCGAAGACGGCGCCGCGCATGTCCCCCGCTTCGCCGACGACCTCGATGTCCTCTTCGGCCTCGAGCACCCGTCGCAGGCCCGAGCGCACGACGGCATGGTCGTCGACGATCAGGACGCGGATGCTCATCGCAGCGGCACCTCGACGGCCAGCGTCGTCCCGCCGCCTCGCGACGACTCGACGGTGAGCTGTCCCCCGACGAGCGCGATCCGCTCCTGCATACCGACCAGCCCGAGCCCGTCCTCACGCGTTTGACCAGGTGTGAAGCCTCGTCCGTCGTCCTCGATCAGCGCTGTGACGGATCCCTCCCGGCGCGTGAGCACGATGCTCACGTGGTTCGCCTGCGCGTGCTTGACCACGTTCGTCAGCGCCTCCTGGGTGATGCGGTAGAGAGCCGTCTCGAGCTCCGAGGGTAACCGCTTGTCGCCCAGTTGCGGCTCCAGCTCGACCTGGATCCCCGTTTGCTCGCCGAACGTCTCGGCCAGGCGTTCGAGAGCGGGAACGAGGCCGAAGTCGTCCAGCGCCTTGGGCCGCAGCTCGACGGCCAGTCGCCGCACGTCCTGGAGCGTCGTCACCACGAGCTCGCGGAGTTGGGCCGTGGCTGCGCGGACATCCTCCTCGTTGCGCGCATCGTCAACCCCTTTCAGCCCGAGGAGGATCGAGGTCAGCGCCTGACCGGTCTCGTCGTGCAACTCGCGTGCGAGTCGGCGGCGCTCGAGCTCTTGGGCAGCCACCACGCGGCGCAAGGCATCGCTCGCGACTCGCTCGGATAGGTCGACAGCGACTGCGACTCGAGCGGCAAACGTCTCGGTAAGGCGAACGTCCTCGCCGGAGAAGCGGGGGTCCGCATCCTCCTTGTCGTGCGCTGCAATGACGCCGATCGCCCGGTCACGCAACAAGAGCGGGACATACAGTCCAGTCCGAGCCCCCATGCGGCGAGCCACATCTCGTTCTACCTCGAGATCGTCAAGGATCGAGTCCACTCGCTCGCTGCGGCGGCGCTCGAGAACACGGCCCATTTTCGATTCTCCGGCTTGAAGACGCGTTTCTGTGAGGTCCAATGCTCCCTCACCCGCCGCCGCACGGATGATGAGGTCACCGTCCGGGGCGGGGAGTGCAATCGCAACGAGGCGAGCGCGGACGAGCTCCCGGAGCCTTGCCGCCACGAGGTCCAGTAGGCGAGGCAACTCCATCTCCGAAACGAGCGCGTCGGCGATCTCGTTCAGCGATTCCAATTGACGAAGCCAGCGTTTGGCCGACTCGTAGAGGCGCGCGTTCTCGACAGCAACAGCTGCCTGGGAAGCCAGAAGCATCGTTAGCTCCTCATCCTCTTCGGTGAACGGCGCGCCGCCGGCCTTCTCGGTCAGGTAGAGGTTTCCGTAGGCGATCCCACGAAGCATGATCGGGACGCCGAGGAAGCTCTTCATCGGCGGATGGTTCGGCGGAAAGCCAACCGAGCGGGAGTGTTTGGCGAGGTCGTCGAGCCGCAGGGGCCGCGCTTCCTGGATGAGGGCCCCGAGGATGCCGCCGCCTCGAGGGAGATCGCCGATCGCAGCTTGTGTTTCCTCGTCGATGCCGGTGACCACGAAGCGCTCCAGTATCTGACCGCTCGGGTCGATGACGCCCAGCGCGGCGTACTGAGCACCGGTCAGCTCGGCAGCGGCCTCCACGATCTTCTGGAGAACTGCGTCGAGCGAGAGCTCGGACGACAACGCAATGCCGGCGTCGAGAAGAGCGCGAAGGCGGTCCGACTCGGGCACAAGAGGATTATCAGTAGTTCGCCGCAGAGAGGGGCATCTTTCCCGATGGCGGGACATGCCCGGCGAGGCATACTCGGGCTCGCGCCAGCTTGTCCGGCCCAAGAACTCTTTTGGCGTAGTCGTGCCGCCCAAGCTCCCGGCCCTCCTCCACGAACACCGCACAAGGGCGCTCGGCATTGTCCGCGCGCGGCCTGAGGACTTCGTCTTTTCCTCCGCGGAGGGCCTCGTTCGAATCCAGGGCATGCCCGATTTGGCAAGAATTTGGAAGTCGCCTCAACGCGCTCTTCGCATCGAGCGAGGAGGCACGCATTCTCGCTCAGCGAGCCTGACGGCTAGTCGCCTCGTCGCACGCGAACGTGCTGTCTGCTGAGGTCGAGCGCGATGGCCAGGATCAACGTCCAGGCCCACGCGTTGACCGGGTGGAAGGTAAGCGCCTCTCGGTCGCCGATTCTGTCCGAGACGAACCAGATCACGAACCAGACGAGCGTCACGATCCTGCCCTCCCTGTCGAGTCTCGGGGTACCTGCGGCCGATAGTGAACTCGACTCGGGCGGCTTGCGCCAGCCTCGTGCCCCGGTCGTGGCCTCTTGGAGGTCAACCGGGGCACTCGCCTGGACTGAAGCGCGATCAATGGCTCATCGTGCCTTTGACGTTGCCGACCTTGAGGAGGCCGACCTGACCCTGGTCGACCGCTGCGAAGGCATGCGAGACGAACGGGTAGAGGCCGGGCTTGTCGATCCTCACGTCGAAGACGCCGCCGCCGCCCGCCGGAACCGTCACCGTCTGCACGTTGTGCAGGGCGTCGGCAGGCTTCATGTCCGCGAACGGATACGCGGTGTTGAGGACGGTGCCGACGATGTGGAAGTCGGTGTCGAGCGAGGGGCCGGCGTCGACGACCCAGAACCGCACGAGCTCGCCGGGCTCGGCCGTCAGCGGATGCTTCACGTACTGGCCGGCATAGCCGTTGAAAGTCATCCAGTCCGGCTGCCTCGCATGCGCCTTGGTCATGTTGAACTGCGCCGGCGACTCGAGGCCGTCCGACGCGAGATACCACTCGCTGGCGACCAGGACGTAGTTCTTATCCGTCTTCGGCAGCACGCCTACCTTCGGCTCGACGACGATCGCGCCGTACATGCCGTTTGCGATGTGCATCAAGACCGGCTTGGTGCCGCAGTGGTACATGAAGACGCCTGGGTCGTTCGCTCGGAAGGTGTAGCTGACGGACTTGCCCGGCTTGACGTCGGCGAATGCCTTGTCGGGAGCGACGCGCGCCGCGTGGAAGTCAACGGAATGTGGGATCGCACCCTTGTTCGTCAAGGTGATCTTGACCAACTGGCCCTGACGCACGTGGATCACCGGGCCGGGGGCCCCGCCGGCCCAGGCCCAGGCCGAGTACCTGACCCCGGGCGCGATCTGGACAGTGATGTCCGAAAGCACGAGGTTGACGTTCGCGACCGGGCCGGGCGGCGCCGCCGCCAGCGCCGCCGGGAACGCCTTGTGTGCAGTGGCGAGCGCGTCGGCGTTCGCCGGCGCAGCGCCGGCGTAGCTCTCAAGGCCGGCGGCGGTTGAATTGGCCCCGGCCATCCCGGTCACGTCGCGGCTGCCGGCGGACACGTCTGACGTCCCTGGCGAATGGCGTGCGTCGCGAGCATCTGCCCACATGATCAGCGCGAAGAAGCCGATCACTCCGACAGCGAACCCGAGCAGCATCGCGGCGACCTTGAAGAATGCGCCCGAGTCGGTCTCGACAGGCGACTCGTAGACCGTCGCGGGGTGCCTGGCCAAGCGATCGCGAAGCACGGCGCTACCTGACCCTGACCGTCAGACGAAGAACGTTGTCCTCGCCGACCGTCTCCATCTTGCTGGCCCACCCGTAGTCCTCGCCGGCCTTGGTCGTGAAGCGGTAGAGACCCGCCTTGACGAACCGGACCTGCGCCTTCGCGGCCATGCGGTTCATCGCCGGGGTGGTCAGCTTCAGGGCCCGCCCAGACGTCTGGTGGAGCTTGTGTGGCATGACATCGCGGTTGACGACCGTCAGGGTTGTGCCCCGGGCGATTTGTAGTGCGATTGTGGCCTTGTACGAGCCACCGTTGTACGACCACGTGTGGCAGCCGCGAACCTGGTGGCGGATCGTGACCGTCGCCGTTCCGTGAGCCGGAGCGGCCGCCGCCGATCCCGCGATCAAGGCAGCAGTCCCTGCGAGAACGAGGCCGGCCAAACGGATGCGCTTGCTCCTTTTCATGATCTGTCCTTTCGCCGAATTCCTCCCATTGTTGAGTGGAGCTGAGCCCCGGCAATCGGCGCTCTCACGGACTCTCGCTGCGGCTTTTCCGCACTCCACGAAGCACGAAGGGCGACCGTGAGGCCGCCCTTCGCCTTCCGAGCGGAGTCGCCGGCTCAGTTTGTGGCCGTTGCCGGATGCCTGACGGCCTCCGGCTCTGCTGCCGCGGCGGGCTCGAGAGCCCCGCCGACGAGCATCAGGACGAGGAATCCGATCCCCGTTAGCAGTAGTGCGATCCCGACGACGATCCCGAAGACGCCGACTCGCTCACCGAAGTAGGCCGTGTTCAGGGCCGTTGAGAGCGCCGTCTCCGTCACCCAGATGTCGCGCTTGCCGTTAGCAACCGGCTGCCCCGTCTTCGGATCCTTGGCTGCCTTCGCCTCGTCCGAGGTCGGGTTGCCCTTGCTGTCGAGGAAGCGCCCCATCGTGGCGTAGACCTGTCCGCCGGTCGCCTCGAGCGCGTGCTTTCGCATCATCCCGGCGAATTCGTGCGCCCTGGAGCCCGTCGTGACCTGCTTGCCCGAGAGGCCTGCAGGGACAGCCGGATCCGTGGCGTGGTCACCGAAAAGGATCTGCTCTTGCTTGAGGTTGTCGCGAACGATGTTGATGCCCCAGGCACCGATTGCGATCGAGCCGGCGCCGAAGGCGATCAGGATGACGCTGGCGGCAATACCGCCGTAGTTGAAGAGCTTACGGTTCCTCATGGCGACTCCTGTTCTCGTGTTGGCTCATCTCGCGGTGTGTCCGTCAGGCGTCGCTGGGCGCCATCCGTGGCCCACCGCCGAGCTGCTGCGGCATTTCCGCAAGGAGGCTGCGGCTCGACCCCTAGCGCCGGTTAGACCTGAAACACCACGGCGAGTGTGAGCAAGACCGCCGCGCCGACGGTCGTGCCCGCGCCTGCCCCGACCCAGCGCTGCCGCGTGAAGGCCTGCGGCACGAGCTCGAGGGCGACCAGCGTCAACATCGCCCCGGCGGCGAAACCGAAGGAGATAGGCAGCAGGCCCGCGATCCGCTCGACCAGCAGGTAGGCGGCGATCGCACCGACCGGCTGCGGCGCGCTCGTCAGCACTGCCGCCCAAAACTGGCTCACGCGGCCGAAGCCGGCGAGCTCCATCGGCACGGCCACGCTCGTCCCCTCGGGAACGTTCTGGAGCCCGATCGCGAGAATCACGAAGAGGCTGAGCCCGGTCCGCTCGGACGCGTAGGCGGTGCCGATCGCGAGGCCCTCCGGGAGGCTGTGGACGAGCAGGACTCCGAACACGAGCACCGAGAGGCGCACGCCCGCCCCTCGGAGCTCGCCGACGTGGACATCGTGACGCCCGATAAGCCTGCCCGCGGCGACGAGAAAGAACGCTCCGGCCACGACTCCGGCGGCGACCGAGAGCGTCCCTCCCTCCTGCAGCGCCGGCCGAAGCAGCCCGAGCAGCGAGGCCACGCTCATGGCGCCGATCGTGCCTCCGAGCAGGATCGGTCGCAGCAACTCTGCCTTCGAGCCGAGAAAGAAGACCGGTATCGCCCCGAGCCCCGTCGCCAATGCGGTCGCACTCGCGGCAAGAGCAAGCAGCAAGATGTCCATGCGATGGGTGTGAGCGCCCGCAGCACGCGGGCGCTCTGGGTGAGGCTATGCGACTTGCCGTTGCCGGGTCGGGACCTTCTTCGCCACGAGGACCGGGCTCTGTGCATGCTGGACGACCGCGCTCGAGACGCTGCCGAGCAGTGATCCCGGTAGTGGACCGTGCCCACGAGACCCGACCACGATGAGGTCTACGTCGCGGTTGTCGGCCAGGCTCACGATCTCGTCGGCGGGGTCTCCTTCGAGGATCTCGCCATCAGCCTGGATGCCGGCCTCCGCGGCCAGCTCCATTGCTTCCTCGACGACGCTGCGCGCCCGTTCGAGACCCTGATGCAAGGAGCGCTCGTAGAACGGGCTCCCGAGCCCTGGGGGGACAGTCTTGCGGACGTAAACGAACGTCACGGTCGCGCCGAGATCAGTCGCGAGAGCGAGAGCCTCGTCGACCGCGGCGTGTCCTCCGTCGGAGCCGTCGATTGCAGCCAGTAAGCGTTTCATGGTGACCTCCTTGTCGTATTCGCAGCATCGGGCGAGCGCTGCCGCCAAGCATCGGGGGAGTGACCGATCGACTCTGCGGACAAGCCGCAGGCCTGCTCAGGTTTCCTCCCGATGCCTGCTTCCCTCGCCCTGCAAGACTCGCCGGCACAACGAAGGAGGCCCTCGCCATGTCAGACCATCCGCGCCACGTCCTCGTTGCCGGAGGCGGAGTCGCCGCCCTCGAAGCCGCGCTGGCGATGCGCGCGCTGGCGGAAGACCGCGTAGCGGTCGAGGTCCTTGCGCCCGAGAGCGAATTCACGTACCGGCCTCTCGCCGTCGCTGAGCCATTCCGTGTCGGCGAGGCGCGCCGCTTTCCGCTGAAGACGCTCGTCGAAGCCGCAGGCGCAACCCTGCGACAGGGGAAGCTCGAGTCCGTCGACGCGAAGCGCCGAGAAGTCACGACCGGAGACGGAGAGACCTTGGCCTACGACGCCCTCCTCATGGCGCTCGGCGCACAAACACGTCCGGGCGTTCCCGGCGCCCTCACCTTCCGCGGCCCGCAGGACGAAGCTCTCCTGAGCTCTCTCCTGTCGAAGGCAAGAACAGGACACGTCCGGAAGCTCGTATTCGCACTTCCCGTGGGCGTGACCTGGGCCCTCCCCCTTTACGAGCTCGCCCTCCTGACCGCGGTCCATCTCGCCGATGCGGGCGTCACCGGCGTACAGCTCGAGCTCGTGACACCCGAGGAGAGACCACTACAGCTCTTCGGCTCGGTTGCAAGCGAGGTCGTCAGTGAACTGCTCGGGAGTCGCGGAATCGCGCTGAGGACGGACACAGCTCCGATGGCCGTGGAGAACGGGTCGCTTCGCCTCGCCCCCCAGGGCCGTATCGAGGCCGACCGGGTCGTGGCGCTACCACGCCTCGAGGGCCCACGCCTAGCGGGCGTTCCCCATAACGCGAGCGGGTTCGTGCGCACCAATGCGCACGGTCGCGTCGCGGTCGAAGGCGAAGTCTATGCTGCCGGCGATCTCACAGACTTCCCGGTGAAGCAAGGGGGCCTCGCTGCTCAGCAGGCCGATGCTGCTGCCGAATCGATCGCGGCCGGCGCCGGGGCCGCGATCGAGCCCAAACCCTTCACCCCGGTCCTCCGCGGCCTGCTGCTGACCGGCCTATCTCCGCGGTATCTGCGAGCCGAGCCCGGGAAGCACTCGTCGATTGTCGAGACCGAGCCTCTGTGGTGGCCGCCCGCGAAGATCGTCGGCCGTCATCTGGCGCCCTTCCTCGCCGCGCACATGGGCCTCTCCGATGCTCCGCCCCGTGTCGAGGAAGGCAAGGCCATCGAGATCGAGGTCGAGCTCGACCCGCGGCGCGCCGGCTCCTGGTCGAGCCTCTAGGAGGCTGTTTGGATGCGCGCGGAGAGGTCGACCTCAGGGATCCCCTCTGGCGGCGGCCCGGACAACGCGGTGAAGCCCGCGTGTTCCCCCACGAACGGCCCGAGGTAGCGGCCGGCAGCTGCGGCGAACTACTGAGCTCAGACCCGGCCGCTCCCCGATTACCCAGCAGGCCTCCCGCCCGAAGATAGAGCCGTGAGACCAACCTCCTGTCATCTTCTGGCTGCAGTGGACGTCGAGGAGCCGTGCCCCGGAGGGCAGTGCCCATTCTGGGACGAGAGGTGCCTGCTGACAGGTCTTCGCAGCGACATGAGCTCGAATCCCGCTCTCGTCCGGTTCCTGCTCGGGCTGCGAGAAGATCTCGAGGACGGAGCTCGGCCCTTCCTCCTCCACGCGCCGGGTTTCGACTAGTCCCATAGTTCGCGACTGTCGTCTGAGGCGAGCGAACAGCTGGCTTAGCGCGTCGGTCGATGTTCAACCAGTACGCGACGTGGCTCAAGGTGACCAGGCAAATTTCGCGGCGCCCGGCCGATCGCCTCCTTGAACTACCTGCTCAGCTCACACGTCTGGCGATAGGACCACAACGGTTTCTCGCACCAGGATCCGGGCTTCATCGATGACCGGAACATGACGGTTTTCCTTTCAGCGAAGCGACTTCGGCCCGTCTGGGTGCCAGAGCGGGGGCCCGGCCTCGGCCCGGCCCCCCGCGAGGTTCACCTGCCGATGCTTCTCAGAGCACGAGCGCCAGGAGGATCGCTCCAATCCCGTGGCCCAAACGTCGGAGACAAAATACCTGCAAAATGGCCATTTCGTTCGGCAATCTTGTCCGGCCGGCGTGCTCGTCACGTTTCCATCGCAACTCGAACGATTTGGTCACGAGAGTCGGGTCGCGGAGTTCCGAGGTCGGGGTCGCGCGACGAGCAGCCGCGTATCGCCGAGGTCCGAAGGAGTGGCAGTAGCCAGCTGGAGCGGGATAATCGGCGAGCGATGCCGGCGAAGCGGCGTTGACGCCGCCCGCCGTGAAGGCCGCGCCGCCCAGGCGCACGAGCTCGCCGGCCCTCACCCGAGCTGGCGGTCCAGATTGTAGGCGGCGCTTATCAGCGCCAGGTGCGTCAAGGCCTGGGGAAAGTTGCCGAGCTGCTCGCCCGTCGGCCCGATCTCTTCCGAGTAGAGCCCGACGTGGTTCGCGTAGGTGAGCATCTTCTCGAAGGCCAGCCGCGCCTCGTCGAGCCGCCCGGCCCGGGCGAGCGCCTCCACCCACCAGAAGGAGCACAGCGAGAGGGTCGCCTCCTCGCCGGCGAGCCCGTCGGGCGACGCGTCCACGTTGTAGCGGTAGACGAGGCTGTCGGAGACCAGCTCCGCGGTGATGGCGTCGAGCGTGGAGATCCACCGTGGGTCTGTGGGCGCGATGAACTTGCACAGGGGCATGAGCAGCAGGGAGGCGTCGAGCACGTCGCTGTCGTAGTGCTGGACGAACGCCCGCCGGGCGGGGTGCCAGCCACGCTCCATGATCTGGTTGTAGATGCGGTCACGCACCGCACTCCAGCGGGGGATGTCGGCGGGCAGGCCGCGCTGGCGGGCGACCCGGATCGCGCGCTCGACCGCGACCCAGCTCATCAGCCGGCAGTACGTGAAGTCCCGGCGGCCGCCGCGCGTCTCCCAGATCCCCTCGTCGGGCTGGTCCCAGTGGTCGATTAGCCACTCGAGGTTGCGGGTGAGCTCCATCCAGCCGTCGTGGTAGAGGGGCAGCCCGTACTTGTTGCAGAGGTAGACGGAGTCCATCAGCTCGCCGTAGATGTCGAGCTGCAGCTGGGTCGCCGCACGGTTGCCGATCCGCACCGGCGCCGAGCCCATGTAGCCCTCCAGGTGCGAAAGCTCCTCCTCGGGCAG
>DASWDJ010000121.1:0-3015 GCA_036395295.1 Gaiellaceae bacterium
ACTGCGCGACGACGATGAGAGCCAATCCGATCCATCGTCTACGATTTTCTAATGGGCTCATGGGTTACTCCAATCGTTGAGTTCTTCCACAATATACAGATCACATCATGGTCGTGCGCTACACTAAGTGGCGATGAGCACCCCAGCCCAGATCACAGAGCTCGAAACACCGCTCAAGCCCTGCCTCCCCAAGGAGCTCGTGTCGAGCACCGCGTTCCTGCTGGCGCGCGTGGGCGTGGCGATCAAGATGCGCGTGTTGGACGAGCTCGGGCAGGCCGGCTGCGGGGGTTACGGGTACGGCGTCCTCGCGATGCTCGGCGAGGGAGCGCAGGAGACGCAGGCGGCGATCGCGGACGGTCTAGGCGTCGACCGAAGCCAACTCGTGCACGTCCTCGACACGCTCGAGAAGGACGGTCTCGTCGAACGCAAGCGCGACGCGCACGACCGGCGCCGCCATGCGGTGTCGATCACCGCAGAGGGAAAGCGACAACTCGTGCGGCTGCGGTCGACCGTGAGGGAGATCGAGGAGTCGTTCCTGGAGCCGTTGGACGAAGAGACCCGGAAGGCATTTCACGAGGCCCTGTTGTCCGTGGCCTCTAACCTCGACCCGCGCTACACCCGGCCGAGCTAGCTCAGCCGTTCAGACCGGCGCCGGCAGGATGAACCTGAGCGAGGGCCCGAGCCGCTGGGCACCGAGCTTCCACGTCACCACGTACTGACGCGGGCCCCGCAGCGGGAAGTTCCGCTGCCAGATGACCGTGCCGCCCCAGTTCGCGCCCACCTTCCGCACCGGAAAGCTCTTGCACGTTGCCGACCGGCCGACCGGCCGCACGCAGATCCGGTAGCGCGAGAAGTATTTCGCGGCGGTCGTCAGCTGGAAGCGATACAGGCCTGCACTGCCCTTGAAGATGCCGTAGCAGACGTCCCCGCTCGCGCTGCAGTGACTCGCGATCCGCCCTTGCTCGGCCGACGATGCCGGGCCAGCAACCGCAAGGCCGGCGGCGAGCGCCACGAGGAGGCCGATCCGCACCATCACCGCCAGTCTGCCCGAACGAACGCCTTGCCGCCAAGTCGACCGAACGGGGGCTTAACCTGGTTCGAACAGCTGCCGACTACACTGGAGTTGTCGTCGAGAGAAAGAAACACATGAGCGATCGCCCGCCGGGCCGAGCGCGGAGATCGCTTTCGAGCCTCCGACGCGTAAGTACATCGAGAAGAGGACGCCTTGCCTTTGCGGTCGGCTCGGTGCTCGCCGGGATCGCCGCTGTTGCACTGGCGCTGCGACACATCAGCAACACGCCGATGCCGTTCACGCACGGGCGTCCGACCTTCCTCGTGTCGGTCGGGCTCCTCTTCGTCGCGGCCTTCTTGCTGAAAGCTTCCGGCTGGGCTCGGCTCTTCCACGCCCGCGAGCGACCCGGCCCCGTCTCGCTCGCCGCCGCAGGCGGGGGCGCGACGATCATGGGCATCGTCCTTCCAGGCCGATTCGACGAGCTCGTCAGGATCGCGATCGTCCGTCGCTTCCCGGGTTGCCCTGCGGGAATTCCCACGATCTGCCTCTCGCTCGTCACGCTCGGCCTGATCGACAGCGCCGCCCTGGCTCCGTTCGCGTTGGTCGCCGCCGGCTGGCCGGGAAACTCCGTTGCCGTGCGCGTCGGATTCGCGATCGTCGGAGCCGGCGGCATCGCCGCGGCGGCGGTCGTGCTCGCACTCCCCCGTGTCGCCGCCAGCCCGCGGCTGATGCGCTTCCGCCTTGCTCGCTGGCTGGCCCCGAGAGCGACTCCGCTGCGAGGCGCAATCGAGGCCTGGGCACTCGTGTCGGCTTCGTGGATCGTGCGCGCGACGGCCTTGACGCTCCTGCTCGCGGCTCTCGGGCTCGGCTATTCCTTCCCGCTCGCAATGATGTTCCTCTGCGCAGCGTCTGCCGCAGCAGCGCTGCCTGTCGCGCTCGGCGGCGCCGCGACCCAGGTCGGCGCAGGTGCGACGCTGCTCATCGTCTCGGGAATCGGCACGTCGGAAGCATTGGGCTATGCCCTGGCGGCGCAGACGCTGCTCATCCTCTCCGGTGCCGCCGTGCTCCTGCTCGCCGTCACGTGGCGAACGTCGCGCTGGTTCGCCGGTGTCGCCGCACCGCACCTGGGCTCTCTCCGCCTGCGTTTCTGACCTTCGCTCCGCGATGGGACAATCCGCGCCGTGATCCGTGGAGGCTGAGCACTCTCGTCTGCTGACCCGCGCCTTCGTGCGCCTCTGGCTCGCCACCCTGGGCGCCTTCGCCACGTTCGGCATGATCGTCCTCGCACTGCCGCTCTACACGAAGGACGAGCTGGGCCGAGGCTCGATCGGGGTCGGAGTGGCGATGGGCGCCGGGAGCCTGACCTCGATGCTCGCCTCCCCGCTGTCCGGACGGCTCGGGGACAGGCGCGGACGACGGCCGCTCCTCCTCGCCGGTGCCGTCGTGATGCTCGTCTGCTACCTGGCACTGGCCTTCAATCCCGGGCTCGGCCCCGTCGTCGCCATCCGTCTTCTGGCCGGGGCGGCCGAGGCGACCTTCGTGGTCGGCGCCTACACCGCCGTCGCCGACATCGCGCCCGAGGCCCGCCGCGGCGAAGCCATGAGCCTCGTCACGCTCGCGTCCTACATCGGCCTCACGATCGGCCCGGTGCTCGCGGACCTCGTGCTCGGTGGCCACCGCTTCGCTGCCGTTTGGTTTGTCGCCGCCGGGCTCGTCTTCGGCTCGATGACGATGATTGCGACCTTCCGCGAGACGAGACCTGAAGCGGAGGAGCACGCTCCACCCGGCTGGCTGCCTCCACGCGGCGCACTTCTCCCCGGACTGCTCGTCCTGCTCGGCCTGCTCGGCTTCGGAGGCTTCGCCGCGTTCGCAGCGATTTACGCCCGGGATCTCGGCATCGACCGGCCGGGTCTCGTCTTTGCGCTCTTCGGCGGAGTGATCTCGCTCGTTCGCGCCTTCGGACGGAGGATTCCGGACACGCTCGGCGCCCGCCGCACACTCGT
>DASWDJ010000122.1:0-10319 GCA_036395295.1 Gaiellaceae bacterium
CGCTCATCGCCGGATCGAGCGCGATCGCGATCCGATCGCGATGGCCCGCGCGCTCCACCGCCTCGAGGATCGCCTCGATCGCCTGCTCGCTCGAGTCGAAGTCCGGGGCGAACCCTCCTTCGTCGCCGACTGCGGTCGCGAGCCCGCGCTCGTGGAGCAGAGCCTTCAGCGTGTGGAAGGTCTCGACCGCGATCCGCAGCCCTTCGGAGAAGCTCTCGGCTCCGCCCGGGACGATCATGAACTCCTGGAGATCGAGCGAGTTGGCCGCGTGCGCGCCGCCGTTGACGACGTTCAGCATCGGCACCGGCAGCACGTGCGCCTCGGCCCCGCCGACCCAGCGGTAGAGGGGGACGCCGGCCTCGGCCGCGGCCGCCTTGGCGACGGCGAGCGAGACGCCGAGGATCGCGTTCGCGCCCAGGCGCGCTTTGTTCTTCGTCCCGTCGAGCGAGATGAGCGCCGCGTCGATCGCGCTCTGGTCGGCGGCTTCGAGGCCATACAGCGCGGGGCCGATCTCCTCGCGAACGTTCTGAACCGCCCGGCCGACGCCCTTGCCCAGGTAGACCTGCGGGTCGCCGTCGCGCAACTCCACCGCCTCGAAGCGGCCCGTTGAGGCGCCCGACGGGATGGCGGCGCGGCCAGTCGGCCCGGAGGCGAGCTCGACCTCGACCTCGACGGTCGGGTTTCCGCGCGAGTCGAGGATTTGCCTGGCCCGCACGGCTGCGATCGCGCTGCTCAACGGAACTCCTCCTTTGCGGCGTCGAAGTAGTCGTCTTTCTCCTCGAGCGAGAGCTCGGTGAAAGCCCGTCCGCTCGTGGCCGCAAGCTCTTCGGCCCGCTCGACACGCGCCGCAAATCGCTTGGCCATCGTCCGCAGCGCGAGCTCGGGATCAACGTTCAGCCGCCGCGCGACGTTCACCGCCGCGAAGAGAACGTCGCCGACCTCCTCGAACACGTGCGGATCCGGCTCCGTCTCAGCCGGCAGCGGTCCGCCTGCGCTCTCGATCGCCTCCTTCAGCTCGCGGAGCTCGTCGTCCAGGTCCTCGAGGGCCTCGGCAAGGTTCGGATAGTCGAACTCGATCGCCGCTGCCCGTCGTTGCAGCTTGCGCGCCAAGAGCGTCGCCGGCAGCGTCTCGGGAACGTCGTGGAAGATCCCCTCGCGCCCCTCGTCGGTCCTCTTGATCTGCTCCCAGTTCTCGAGAACTCGATCGGGCGTGTGCGCGTCGACTGCGCCGAAGACGTGCGGGTGCCGCCGGACAAGCTTCTCGTGAATCCCCCGCGCCGCGTGCTCCAGGTTTCCCTGCCCCTGCTCCTGGAGCAGCAGGGCGAGGAAATAGACCTGGAAGAGGAGGTCGCCGAGCTCGTCGAGGAGCTTCTCCGGCCGGTCGCCGAACGCGGCGTCGGCAACCTCGTAGGCCTCTTCGACCGTGTGCGGCACGATCGTCCGCGCAGTCTGCTCTCGGTCCCAGGGGCAATCGCGCCGCAGGCGCTCGGTCAGCTCCTGGAGCTCGAGGAGCGCGTCCGCGAGCGACAAGGGTCCTAAGGCGCCGACTCGTCGGCGCCGTCGTCAGGACGGGCGGGATCCGCTCGCGCGTCCGTCTGAAACGACCGGTCGAGCCAGAACGGGCTCACTCCGAAACCGCCTCTAAGGCGTCGCCGGAGTGGTGCCGGTGGTTGCAGGCAGCGCGTAGCCGACCTGGAAGCTCGTCTTCGACTCGAAGTCCTTCGTCGTCTCGTCGACCCACTTCCGCATCTTGTCCTGCTTCTTCTGCTGGACGAGCTGCTGGCGGATCGCCGGGCGGACCTCCTTGAGCGGGGTCTTCCGCTCGTTCTTGATCGCACTCAGCGGCTGGATGATGTGCCAGCCGTACTGGGTCTTGATCGGCTCGGAGATCTCACGGGTCTTGAGCGAGAACGCGGCCTTGTCGAACTCCGGCACCTGCCGCCCCTTGGAGACGGTCAGCTTCCCACCCTGGGTCTTCGAGCTCGGGTCCTCCGAGTACTTCTTGGCGAGCGCTGCGAAGTCCGCGCCGCTCAGCAGCCGCTGGTGGAGCTGGTCGGCGAGGGACTTCTTCTTGACGAGGATGTGCCGCACGTCGCGGCTGGCGGGCTGTACGTACTGCTGCTTGTTCTTCTTGTAGTAGTCCTCGATCTCCTTGTCCGAGACCTCGACGTCCGCCGTGACCTTCTCGTAAATCTTGTTCTGGATCACGTTGGCGCGGACGTCCGCGTGCACCTGCTCGTCGGTGAGCCTCTGCTTCGCAATCTGATCGCGGTACTTCTTCTCGCAGTTCGCGTCGCACTTGCCGCCCTTGCCGAAGTACTGAGCCTTGATTTTCAGCAGCTGAGCTTCGACGTCGGCGTCGGTGATCTTCAGGCCCAGGTCGCCTGCCTTCTGCTCGAACTCCGCTCGCTGGACGAGATACTGCATCGCCTGCTTGCGGAGAGCTGTGTATTGCTCGGTGCCGGCCTGCGGGCACTTCTGCCCCTGGCTCTTCGTGGTCGCGCACGCCTGGTCGAGCAGCTTCTGGAACTCCTGCTTGGAGATCGACCGGTCACCGACGACGGCGACGTCGTTCGCGCCGACGCTCTTCTTGCCGCTCCCGCAACCGGCAGCGAGCACCGCGCCCAAAAGGGCAACGGCCAAGAGCGGGAGCAAATTGTGTCTTGTCATGAAAAAGGCGCCATTTGCAGCATATTTGTCTACGCTGCCCGGCGCGTGTCGAGTATAGCATCGACCAAACACAGCGCTTCCGGAAAACCGTCGTGCTTAACCGAAACTTCATTTCGGGCCGTTGCGTAGACTGCGGTGCCGATCCGGTTGCGTAGTGCGCGCAGCTCGTCGGAGCCCAGTACGAGCGGCCCCACGGTCGATCGGCCTCCGCGGAAGACGAGGTAGTCGGCCCCGAGCTGGGCGAGCTTCAGCTTCGCGGCTTGGATCGTGAACAGGTTCTCGACCGGCTCCGGCAGCGGGCCGTACCGGTCGACGGTCGCCGCTTCGAGGTCGCCCAGCTCCTCCTCGGTCTCGGTGAGCGCGAGCCGGCGATGGAGGTCGATCTTCTGCGCCTCGCCCGGAACATAGTCGGCCGGAACGTAGGCGTCGATGCGCGCGTCGACCCGGACGGGCCGGGCGATGGTGCGCCGCTCACCGGAGAGCTCCGCCACGGCTTCGCCGAGCAGCTCGACGTAGAGCTCGAACCCGAGCGCGGCGAGATGGCCGTGCTGCTCGGCGCCGAGGAGCTCGCCGGCGCCGCGGATCTCGAGATCGCGCATCGCGATCGCAAAGCCCGCTCCGAGCTCGGTGTGGTCGGCGAGCGTTGCCAGGCGCGCTCTGGCCTCCGGCGTCAGCTCCGAGGCGTCCGGATAGAAGAGATAGGCGTGCGCGAGGAGATCCGAGCGGCCCACCCGCCCACGGATCTGGTAGAGCTGGGCCAGGCCGAGCGCGTCGGCCCGCTCGACGACGAGCGTGTTCGCCTGGGGGATGTCCAGGCCCGACTCGATGATCGTCGTCGAGACGAGGACGTCTGCATCGCCGCGGAGGAAGGAGAGCATGTGCTCCTCCAGCTCGCGCTCGCGCATCTGGCCGTGGCCGACGATGTAGCGCAGCCCGGGAGCCAGCTGTCGGAGGCGCTCGGCCGCCTCGTCGATCGTCTCGACCCGATTGTGGAGGTAGAAGGTCTGCCCGCCGCGGGCGACCTCGCGCTCGAGCGCCGTCTTCACGAGCTCCTCGTCGTACTCGCCGACGTGGGTGCGGATCGGCCGACGGCCCTCCGGCGGGGTCTCGATGACGGAGATGTCCCGGAGGCCCGCGAGCGACATGTGCAGCGTGCGCGGGATCGGCGTGGCCGTCAGCGCGAGCACGTCCACCTCGAGCCGGAGCGCCCGCAGCAGCTCCTTCTGCGCCACTCCGAAGCGCTGCTCCTCGTCCACGATCACGAGCCCCAGCTCCCTGGGGATCACGTCACGCGAGAGCACGCGGTGCGTCCCGATCAGGACGTCGACCTTGCCGGCGGCGAAGTCGGCCAGCACCTGCTTCACCTCAGCCGGACGGCGAAAACGGGAAACCATCTCGACCCGCACGGGAAAGTCCTGATAGCGCTCGCGGAAAGTGTTCCAGTGCTGTTGCGCGAGCACGGTCGTCGGCACGAGCATCAGCGTCTGCCGCCCGTTGAGCGCCGCCGCGAAGGCGGCCCGCACGGCGACCTCCGTCTTGCCGAAGCCGACGTCGCCGCAGACGAGCCGGTCCATAGGGCGCGGAGCTTCCAGGTCCTCCTTGACGGCCTCGATCGCGATGCGCTGGTCTGGGGTCTCCTGGTAGGGAAAGGAGGCCTCGAGCCGCTCGAGCCAATCCTGCGAGAGGTCATAGGCGACCCCGGGAGCGGTCTGCCGCTGGGCATAGAGGCGCAGCAGCTCGCCTGCCAGCTCCCGGATCGCGGCGCGGGCGCGGTTCTTGAGCAGGTGCCAGGCGCGGCCGCCGAGCTTCGACAGCGCCGGCGCGCTCCCGTCGACGCCGACGTAGCGCGAGACCTTGCCGATCTGCTCGTGCGGGACGTAGAGGCGGTCCTCGCCCCGGAACGCGAGCTGAAGGTAGTCGCGGGTGATCCCGGCGACTTCCCGGGTCACGAAGCCGAGCAGCTTGCCGACCCCGTGGTCCTCGTGGACGACGTGGTCGCCCGTGCGGAGCTCGGCGAAGGACTGGAGGGCGCGGCCGGCAGGCGAGGGGCGGCGGGCGCGGCGGCGGAACACCTGTGTGTCCGGGAGCAGGGCGAGACCGAGCTCACGCCAGACGAAGCCGCGCCGGGCGGGGCTGACTGCGAACAGAAGATCCGACTCCTCCGGCAGCTGCTCCCCAGGCTCGACGATGCGCGCCTCGACCCGGCGCAGGAGGCCTTCGGTGCGCAGAGCTTCGCCGCGGTGCGGGAAAGCGACGATTGTGCGGAGGCCGGCGCGCACGAGCGCCCGCAGCTCGTTCTCCGCCTCCGCGAGGCCCCGGGCGGCGATCGCGGGCCGCTGCGCCTCGAAGGCGAACGGCTGCCCCGCGGGAAGCGGGTCGAGCTCGGTCGCGCCCTCGAACGCGAAGCCGTCGAGCTGCTCCTCGGCCCAGACCTCGCGCACCTCGTCCGGCTGCCAGACGAGGTCCGGCCCGGCCGGGACCGGGCGCACGAGGTCGGCAGGGACGGCGGGCGTCTCCCGCTCGTCGTCGTCGGGCAGGCTCAGCTCGACGAGATCGAGCCGGCGCTCCGCGGCCGGATAGATGGTTGCGCGCTCGACCGGGTGCAGCGTGCGCTGTGTGAACGGCGAGAAGGCACGAACGCTCTCGATCTCGTCGCCGAAGAATTCGATCCGCAGCGGCTCGCGTCCCGTCGTCGGGTAGACGTCGACGATCCCGCCGCGAAGCGCGAACTGGCCGCGCTCCTGCGCCTGGTCGACGCGCTCGTAGCCGGCGAGTGCGAGCTGCTCGGCGAGCGCGTCGATGCCGGGTGCCTCGCCCGGGGCGGCCCGAATCGGCTCGGGGCGCGCTTCGGGCGGCGGCAGCCCCTCCGCGAGCGCCGCCGCCGAGGCGCTGACGAGGCCTCCCGCGGCGAGGACGTCGAGCGCACGGGCCCGCTCGCCGACGAGATGTGGCGGCGGCTCAAGCCCGGAGCCCCACGTGACGCCGCGGCTCGGCAGTAGAGCGACGCGCTCGTCGCCCAGGAACCAGCCGGCGGCCTCGGCCGTGTCGCGCGCATCTGCGTCCTCGGGCGTGAGAATGACGAGGGGCCGACCGAGCTCCTCGTAGATCGCCGCGAGCAGGAGCGGCAGCGCAGGCTCGGAGACGCGGGCGCGCGTGTCTGGGAGTTCTTGGACGAACGCGCGGAAGCGCTCGCTCTCGGCGAGCTCGCGCACGAGCGGGTGCAGGACGGGTCGGTCCACAACGACTGACGGAACCGGGGTTCCGCGGCCCTCATCGTAGCCCCATCCCAAGCCCCCACCCACCCTCAGGGGGTGTCAGGGTAGTCGGCCCGATGTGACGCGATTGCGCCGAGTTCGGGTCAGTTGAAGCGCTGCTGGGTGGGCTCGAGACCTTCGCGGGCGATCGACTCGACTGCGTCGGCAGCCCGGAAGACGAGAGCGTCGACGTCGACCTCGGGCTCGAATTCGGAGAGCACGTAATCGGCGACAGGACGGCGGTCGCCGCGTCCCGGGCGGCCGACGCCGATCCGCAAGCGGAGAAAGTCCTGAGTGCCGAGCGCACTCGCGATCGAGCGCAACCCGTTGTGGCCGGCAAGCCCCCCACCCAGCCGCGCCTGGAGCCGCTGCGGCTCGAGGTCGACGTCGTCGTGGACGACGAGCAGCGCCCCGGGGTCAGTCTTGAAGAAGCGCCGCGCGGCAGCGACCGACTTCCCCGAGACGTTCATATACGTCTCCGGCTTCAGGAGCGCAAGACGCCGGCCGTCGAGGCGCACCTCCGCCAGCTGACCGGAGAACTTCCCGCGAAAGGAGCCGTCGTGGCGGCGCGCGAGCTCGTCGATCACGCGCCAGCCGATGTTGTGCCGCGTTCGCTCGTAGGCGCCGCCTGGATTCCCGAGCCCTGCCACGAGCAGGTCGAGCGTCGAGGCGTCTTCGCCCCGACGGCGGAAAAGACGCACTTACTCCTCGGAAGCCTGCTGCTCGCCGCCAGCCTCTGCGGCCTCGCCCTCGGCAGGAGCCTCGCCTTCGCCCTCCGGAGCCTCCTCGCCCTCGGGCAGCTCGCCCTCCTCGAGCTCCTCGCCCTCTTCGAGCTCCTCGGGCTCGGGCTCGACGATGACGGTCGGCGTTGTGACCGTGGCCAGCACGGTTTCCTCGGAATCGTCGAGATAGGTGACCCCTTCCTGCGTGGGCAGGTCGACGAGGCGAAGCGTGTCGCCGATCGCCATCCCGCTGACGTCGAGCTCGAGGTGGTCGGGAATCTCGAGCGGCAGCGCTTCGACGTTGAGCTCGCGCGTCACCTGCGAGAGAACTCCGCCCTCCTTGACACCGGCGGGCTCGCCGATCAGCTCGACCGAGACCTGCGTCTGGATCGCCTCGTCGAGGCGTACCTCGTGGAGATCGATGTGCGCGAGCCGGCCGCTCGGCACTTCCTGCTGGTAGTCCTTGAGCACGGCGGGGTGGGTCGTCTTCTGACCGTCGAGGACGACGTCGAGGATCGCGTGCAGGCCGGAATCGCCTGAGAGAGCACGCCGCAGCTCGCTCGCCGGGACGGAGAACGGATGCGGCGGTTTCCCGCGCCCATAGAGCACGCCCGGCACGAGCCCCTCGTTGCGCATGCGCCGTGAGTCGGCGGAACCGCGCCCGTCGCGCTCCTTGACCTGCAGCTTGACTCGTTCGCCCGCCATTTCGGCGGCGAAGTGTAGCTACAGCTCGCGGCTACTTCTTGATGTGGAGGTCGATCCCGAGCAGCAAGAGCGGCCAGAGCACGACGGCGAGAATCGCCGAGACGACGAGCCGGATCGTGTCGAGATGCTTGAAGTAGTGCTTCTGTGCGGCGACGGCGACACCGACGACGATCCAGACGAGCCCGAGGAAGCTCGATCGGAACATGCGGGGGTCATCCCCCGATTCCACGAGTCGAAAACCCAGTCAAGGCCTTCGCTCGCCGTCACGCTCCATCGTGCTGCGACCGATCTGGCTAGGGCTGGGCGGCTCTCGCGGGGACAGCTACTTGCGGCAATCCACCCGGAATGAGGGATAATTGACACGCGTCGCATGCCTGGCGTTCAGGCCGATCTGCGGCAGCTTCCTTGGAATGCTCTCTCCCCCGTTCCGAGGCGGCTTCGTCTCTGTGGCGCGCGCAGGCGGCCCGTCCTCGTTACGGGCCGCTTGCTTTTCACTTGCACGTCGTGGTCCGTCCGTCTCGAAGCTAGAAGAGCTGGTTCTCGCCGGCGAAGATTGCCGAGACGGACTCGTCGCCGAAGACGTTCATGATCGTCTCCGCGAGCAGCCCCGAGACCGGTAACACGTCGATCTTCTCCGGACGGTTGACCGGGTCGATCGGGACTGTGTCGGTGACCGTCACCTTGGTCAGCTCGCTGGCTGCGATCTTCTCGAACGCGTTGCCGGGGAAGAGCCCGTGCGTCGCGCAGGCATAGACCTCGGTCGCGCCGGCTTTGCGCAGGGCCGTGGCGCCCGCGATCAGCGTCCCGCCGGTGACGATCATGTCGTCGCTCAGGAGCGCGATCTTCCCGCGCACGTCGCCGATGACCTCGGTCACCTCGGCGGTGTCGTGCTCGGGCCGGACCTTGTTCATGATCGCGAGGTCGGCTTCGAGCATCGCGCCGAAGCGGCGGGCCATCTTCGCACGGCCGGGATCGGGGGAAACGGCGACGACCTTCTCTCCGAACAGGCCTTTGTCGCGGTAGTACGTGGCAAAGAGCGGCAGCGCGGTCATGTGGTCGACCGGGACGCTGAAGAAGCCCTGGATCTGCCCCGCGTGCAGGTCCATCGTCAGCACGCGGTCGGCGCCGGCGGCTTCGAGCATGTCGGCGACGAGCTTGGCCGTGATCGGCTCGCGGGGCCGCGATTTCTTGTCCTGGCGCGAATATGGGAACCAGGGCACGACGGCGGTGATCCGCTTCGCCGAGGCGAGCTTCGCGGCCTGGATCATGATCAGCAGCTCGAGCAGATGGTCGTTCACGGGCGGGCTGCCCGACTGGACGATGAAGACGTCCGCGCCGCGAATGGACTTCTCGTAACGGCAGTAGTTCTCGCCGTTCGCAAAGGTCTTCAGCTTCACCTCGCCGAGTTGCACGCCGAGATGGCGCCCGATGTCATCGGCCAGCGGGCGATTCGAGCGGCCCGCGAAGAGCATCAGCCGTTTCCAGGGCCCGCGCTCGATGAAGCGCTCCGGGCTCGGGACCGCGCTCGTCGTCGCGAGCTCCATGCCCGGCAGGTGTGTCAGCTCAGCCGTGCCGCTGTCGATCGTCGAATCCTTCCTTGTTGACCTGTTTGCTGCGGGCGATGGCGAGGGCCCCGGGCGGGACGTTCTTCGTGACGACCGAGCCCGCGGCAACCCAAGCATTGTCGCCAATCGTGACCGGAGCAACAAACACATTGTCGCTGCCCGTGTGGACGTTGCGGCCGATTGTCGTCCGGAACTTGCCGGGGCCGAGCTCCGGGCGGTAGTTGGCCGTGATCGCCCCGGCGCCGATATTCGTCTCCTCGCCGAGGTCGGCGTCCCCGATATACGACAAGTGGGGCACCTTTGCGCGCGCGCCGATGCGTGCGTTCTTGATCTCCACGAATGTGCCCGCCTTTGCTCCCGCCTCCAGCTCCGTGCCGGGGCGAAGGTAACAGAACGGTCCGACGGTCGTCTCCGGGCCGATGACGGCGTCGACCGCGACCACGTGCGGCCCGACGACGGCTCCGGCTGCGACGCGCGTCTTGCCGCTCAGGACGGTGAAGGGATGGATTGTCGAATCCGGCTCGAGTTCGACCTCGGGCTCGATCCAGGTCGCCTGTGGATCCACGATCGTGACGCCGGCCAGCATGTGCGCTTCGTTGATGCGGTCACGGAGAGCCGCCGCCGCCGCCGCCAGCTCGGCGCGCGTGTTCACGCCCTCGGCCTCGATCGGATCGGGAGCGACATGGGCCGCGACACGCTCGCCATTGTCCACGAGATGGCGTACGGCGTCCGTGAGGTAGAGCTCACCCTGGCGATTCGAGCTCTCGAGCTGCTCGAGCGCCGGCCACACCCGATCGGCGGCGAACACGTAGATCGCGGAGTTCACCTCGTCGACGGCAAGCTGGTCGGGAGTCGCGTCGCCCGCTTCGACGATCTCGCGCACGGCGCCGCTCTCGTCACGGATGACGCGCCCGTAGTCGCGCGGATCGGAAGGCCGGAACGACAGGATGGTGGCCGCGGCACCTTCGCTCCGATGGGCCTCGAGCAGCTCGCGCAGGAGCTGCGGGCTGAGGACGGGCGCATCACCGGTGAGGACGAACAGCTCACCGGCGACGCCGTCGAGGGCGGAGCGAGCGGCTTCCAGGGCATCCCCTGTGCCGAGCGGCTCGGGCTGGACGGCGACCTCGAGTCCCTCGAACGCTTCCTTGCCTTCCGGCGAGGTGACTACGACGAGCGGGTTGGCCTCCAGCGCGCGAGCGGCCTCGACGACCCAGTCGACCATGCGCCGTCCGAGGAGCGTGTGGAAATGCTTCGGGATCGCCGAGCGCATCCGTGTGCCGAGGCCTCCGGCGAGGACGACCGCTGCGGGATTGGACGAGCTCATCGGCGAGGGTGTGCTGGGGCGCCAGGATTCGAACCTGGGATCACGGGACCAAAACCCGTTGCCTTACCACTTGGCTACG
>DASWDJ010000123.1:0-1547 GCA_036395295.1 Gaiellaceae bacterium
CTGCGTGATCAGCTGGCCCTTCGCGTCGACCAGTCCCGAGGCGAAGTCGAGGACCTCGTAGATGATCGTGCTCTTCGACGTGCGCTGGAGCGCGACGAACATCTCGTCGCCGATCGCGACGAGTGAGTCCTTCACGATCTCCACGGTGAAGGGATCGATCTCGGTCTTCGGCGCGACTCCCATCTAGGCCTCCGTCTCGATAATCATGTGGCCGAGCTGGTCCACGTGAAGCCGCTGCCCGGGGAAGACGACTGTCGACGCCGCGGGCTCCTCGATCACGGCCGGGCCGTCGAGCTCGGCACCGGCGCCCAGCTGCTCGCGCTCGTAGATGAGGCTCTCGTGGCGGCCGAGCTCGTCGAAGTCGACATCGCGGGTCCCTTTGACCGCACGCTCGACGTCCCCCTCGGCCGGAATCGGGCGCAGCTCCGCCTTCGGCACAACTCCCAAGCCGGTGAGCCGGAAGTTGACGAACTCGACCGGCGATGACTGGCGGAACGTGTACAGCTGCTCGTGCAGGTCGTGGAAGCGGCGCTCGATTTCCGCGCGCTCGGCTTCCCCGAGGTTGCCGCCCGGAATCGGCACGTTGACGGTGTGCTCCTGCCCCGCGTAGCGCATGTCGGCGGTGCGTACGAAGGCGAGCCGCGACGCGTCGACGCTCTCCTCTGCGAACGTCGAGCGCATCCGCTCCTCCAGCTCGTTGCAGACGCCGGTCAGCTCGGCGAAGTCCGCGCCGTCTGCACGCGCGAAGCGCGTCCGGACTAGGTCGTGGCGGAGGTCGCTTGCGAGCATTCCCCACGCCGAGAAGTGGCCGGGCGCAAGCGGCACGATCACGCGTGGCACCTGCAGCTCGCGCGCGAGTGCGGATGCGTGCATGGAGCCACCGCCGCCGAACGCCACGATCGCGAAGTCGCGGGGATCACGCCCGCGGCGAACGGACACGAGCTTCAGCAGGTGGATCATGTTCGCGTTCGCGAGCCGGATCACGCCGAGTGCGGCTTCCTCGATCGAGACCTCGAGTGCGTCGGCGATCGGTCGCAGCGCCTCGCGCGCGCGCTCGACGTCGAGTGCGATCGAGCCGCCCAGGAAGTACTCCGGGTTGATCCTGCCGGCAATCACGCTCGCATCCGTGACGGTCGGCTCGGTGCCGCCCCAGCCGTAGGATGCGGGGCCGGGGTCGGCGCCCGCGCTTTGGGGGCCGACCTTGAGGGCCCCCGCGGGATCGAGCCAGGCGATCGAGCCGCCGCCCGCGCCGATCTCCACGATGTCGACGACCGGCACCTTGACCGGGTAGCCGGCGAAGGTGGGGGTGCGCGCGATGTGGTAGTCGCTCGTCAGGCGGACGGCGCCATGCTCGACGAGCGAGGCTTTCGCGGTCGTGCCACCGATGTCGAGGGTGATCAGGTTCGCTTCGCCGAGGAGGCGGCCGATGGCGGCGGCGCCGATCACGCCGCCGACCGGTCCCGACTCGATGAGGTTGATCGGTGTGCGCCCGGCGAGGTCGAAGCGCGAGATGCCGCCATTCGACTGCATCGCGTAGCGAGCCCGCT
>DASWDJ010000124.1:0-6855 GCA_036395295.1 Gaiellaceae bacterium
CAAGAATCTCCAGTTCCTTCGAGCCGCGCGGCCGCCCCAGCAGCCACACCAGCGCGAACAGGTTCCGCACGACGAGATACACAAGCGACCAAAGCAATCAGCCCTCCCTCGACCACGACAAGAGCGCCGAACCTACCGAGCTCGACGACCCGGAGAGCCGCGGACGAGTTTGCGAACCCTACGCCAGCCAGCGGGCTCACGAGTGGATACATGAGCCCTTCACCCGTCGATATCAGGCCTGCTAGCTGCTGACGGGCGCGACCGGTTGGTCGACTGGTTCTTTCGCCTGGCGTGCCGGAGCGGCCGTGGCCTCGATCAAATTGCGGATCTCGCGTACCGCTACAGACAGCGTCGCGAGGTCGGACGCGCCGCCGGCCTTGACATCCCCCAACACGTGCACACACCGCTCGACGGCGGCGGCGTTGTGCGCGATCCACGTGCCCACCCGCTCGGCGACGGGACCGTTCTCGGATTCCCGTAGCACGTCTGCGGTGAGTGCACGGTGCTCACTCTGAAGGTCTTCCCACAACGCGCGGCGGGCGAGCGCCTCCCAACGCTCTTCGCGTGGAAGGGCGGCGATGCGGTCGCGAAGAGAGTGCAGCTCGAGCTGGTCGTCGATCGCGAAATAGACGCGGGTTACTTCCTCGAAGCTCAGACCCGTCGCCGCAGCGACGTCGACGAGGTCGAGGGCGGGAAGAATCGACTCCAGGAACCCGACGCGGTCGGCGAACGCGGGAGGAACACCGGCGCTGACGAGCTCCTCGGCTGCGCGGCTGGCCGCCTCGCGATCGGGGGCGCAGAGTAGATCGCCGACGCCCTCTGCGAGCGCCGCCGCTCCCGGCTCGAAATGCGAGCTGGCCGCGGCGATGTCCAGTGGCCGCGAACGGTTCCTGAGGAGCCAGCGGGTCGCGCGCTCGAGCAGGATCCGCGTCTTCAGCAGCATCGTGAGCTGCGTCTGCGCCGCGACACGGCCGTCGAGCGCTTCGATCTCGTCCCACAGGCTCCGCAGGTCGAACACCTCGCGCGCCACCGCGAAGGCGCGAGCGATGTCCGGGCCGGTCGCTCCGGTCTCCTCGCTGAGGCGGAAGACAAAGGTCGTTCCCGCCCGATTGACCAGGCCGTTCGTCACCTGTGCGGCGACGATCTCCCGCCGGAGGGGATGGCGCGCCAAGCGGGTGCGGAAGCGCTGCCGCACGGCGACCGGGAAGTAGCGCTCGAGCTCGCCGGTTAGGTGAGGATCGTCCGGCAGATCTGACGCGAGCAGTTCTTCGTAGAGCGCGATCTTCGTGTACGAAAGTAGGATGGCGAACTCCGGAGCGGTCAGTCCCTGACCGGCCGCCTTGCGCTCGGTCAGCGTTTCATCGTCGGGCAGGAACTCGAGCTCGGGGTCGAGCTTTCGGGCCTGCTCGAGGCTCTTGATGTAGCGCGCATGAACGTCGACCATCGAGGCCGCCTGCGTCACGGAGGTGCTGATCGACTGCGTCTGCTCGTAGTTGTCGCGCAGGACGAGGTCGCCGACCTCTTCCGCCATCTCGGCGAGGAGCGCATTGCGTTGCTTCTCGGTGAGATCGCCGTCCGCGACGATCGCGTCAAGCAGAATCTTGATGTTCACCTCGTGGTCTGAGCAGTCGACGCCGGCCGAGTTGTCGATCGCATCCATCAGGACACGACCTCCACGCGACGCGTAGGCGATACGGGCCCTCTGCGTGAGGCCGAGGTTCCCGCCCTCGCCGACGACGCGACACCGGAGCTCCTCGGCGTCGACGCGGATTGCGTCGCTTGCCCGGTCGCCAACATCGGCGTGGGTCTCCTGCCTTGCCTTGACGAACGTGCCGATGCCCCCGTTCCAGAGCAAGTCGACGGGGGCTCTCAGCAGCGCTCGGATGAGCTCGTTCGGCGTCAGCGTCTTCGCCTCGACCGAGAGCGCGGCGCGCGCCTCGGGCGAGAGCGGGATCGACTTCGCCGTGCGCGGGAAGACACCGCCGCCGCGCGAGATCAGCCGCTCGTCGTAGTCCGCCCACGACGAGCCGGGAAGCGCGAAGAGACGCGCCCGCTCCTCGAAGCTCTCGTCGGGGTCGGGGTCGGGATCGACGAAGACGTGTCGATGGTCGAGGGCGCCGACGAGCTTGATGTGCCGGGAGAGGAGCATCCCGTTGCCGAAGACGTCTCCCGACATGTCGCCGATGCCGACCACGGTGAAGCCGGTGCTCTTGATGTCGGTTCCGAGCTCGCGAAAGTGACGCTTGACCGACTCCCACGCGCCGCGCGCCGTGATGCCCATCCCTTTGTGGTCGTAGCCGGTCGACCCTCCTGAGGCGAACGCGTCCCCGAGCCAGAAGCCGTACTCGGCCGAGAGCGCGTTTGCGATGTCAGAGAACGTCGCCGTGCCCTTGTCAGCCGCGACGACGACGTACGGATCGTCGTCGTCGTAACGCACGACCTCGGGCGGCGGCACGACCCCGCCGCCGGCGAGTGTGTCCGTCACATCTAGCAGTCCGCGGACGAGAATCTGGTAGCACTCGACTACCTCGTCGCGCAGCGCGTCCCTGTCGAGCGGCGGTCGCTTGAGGACGAAGCCGCCCTTCGCGCCGGTTGGGACGATGACGGCGTTCTTGACCGTCTGCGCCTTCATCAGCCCGAGGATCTCGGTGCGGAAGTCCTCGCGCCGGTCCGACCAGCGGATCCCGCCGCGGGCGACCTTTCCGGCGCGCATGTGGACGCCCTCAGTCCGAGGCGAGTAGACGAAGATCTCGAATATCGGCCGCGGGGCGGGGAGGTCTGGGATACGTGCCGGGTCGACCTTGAACGAGAGGTACGCCTTCGGCTCTCCGTCCCGGCTGCTCTGGAAGTAGTTCGTGCGCAGCATCGCCTGGATCACGCTGAGGAAACTGCGCAGGATGCGGTCTTGGTCGAGGCTGGCGATCGCGTCCAGCTTCGCCTCGATCTCTCGGACGAGCTCGTGGGTCTTCGCCTTCGTGCCCTCGCTTCGCGGCGGTTTGAAGCGGATTCGGAAGAGCTCGACGAGCAGGCGCGCGAGGCCAGGATTCTCGGCGAGCGCCTGCTCCATGTAGGCCTGGCTGAAGGTGCTGCCGGTCTGGCGCAGGTACTTCGCTATCGCCCGTAGGAGCGCGACCTCCTGCCACGACAGCTCCGCGCCGAGGACGAGCCGGTTGAAGCCGTCGTTCTCTACCGACCCACGCCACGCGCGGGCGAAGGCGTCCTGGAAGATCTGGCGCACACGATCGGCTTGGAACTCGACATCCGGGCCGTAGTCGAGGCCGAAGTCGTAGATCCAGATGGGCGGAGCGTCCGCCGGTCGCACTTCGAAAGGCCGTTCGTCGGTGACCCTGGCGCCCATGTTCTCGAGCAACGGCAGCACGTCGGAGAGGAGGATCGGCCGGCCCGAGCGGAAGAGCTTGAACGCCAGATGCCCGGCCGGGGATTCGAGGGGCAGGTAGAGGCTCATGTCCAGATCGCCGTCCGGGTCGAGGCGCTCGATCCGCTGCACGTCGCCCACGGCCACTCGAGGGCTGAAGTCGTCCCGATAGGCCGCCGGGAACGCGTCGCCGTATCGCCGATACAGATCCGCACCGCGCTCCTCACCGAGCTGCTCGATCAAAGCGTCGCGAAGGTCGTCCGACCACGTGCGCGTGGTCTCGGCGAGCCGGGACTCGATTCCGGCGACGTCGTAGTCGCCGGCGGCTGCTGGGTCCGTGTGGACGACGAGATGAAGTCGCGCCAGCACGGACTCCGATACGCGTGCGCTGAAATCGACGCTCTCCCCGTCGAACGCGTCCAGGAGGATCTGCTCGATCCGCCGACGGACATCGGTGTTGTACCGCTCGAGCGGGAGGTAGACGAGGCAGGACAGAAAGCGGCCGAACACGTCCCGCCGGACGAAGAGGCAAACTCGCTGCCGCTCGCCGAGGTGGAGGATCCCGAGCGCGCTGTCGTAGAGCTCGTCCTCCCCGATCTGGAAGAGCTCGTCGCGCGGATAGCTCTCGAGGATCTCGACCAGCGCCTTGTAATCGTGACTGCCGCGGACGAATCCGCTGCGGTCGACGACGCCCTGCGCCTTCCGGCGCAGTACCGGAATCTCCCACGGGCTGACCCTGTATGCGGTGTGGGTGTAGAGCCCGAGGAATCGGCGCTCGCCCGAGACCGCTCCCGCGTCGTCGAAGCGCTTCACGCCCACGTAGTCGAGATAGGCGGGTCGGTGGACTGTCGCGCGCGAGTTCGCCTTTGTCAGGTTGAGGAGGTTCGGCTCACGGGCTCGCCGCCGCACCTCCGGCGGCAGCTGCGCGAAACTGTGCGAGACCGACTTCTCCTCGGTCTCGCGCAGGATTCCTAGCCCCGAGCCGGGCACCGACGAGAGCACGTCCTCGCCGTCTCGCGTGTGCAGCTCGTACTCGCGATAGCCCAGGAAGGTGAAGTGGTCGTCGTCGATCCACTCGAGCAGAGCCTTGGCCTCCGCGAGCTCGTCGGGGCCGACCGGAGGTGCGTGCACGTCGAGCTCCGCGACGATCTCCCTGACACGGTCGCGCATCGCCCGCCAGTCCTCGACCGCTGCGCCCACATCCGCGAGGACGCGTTCGAGCTCCCCCGCGAGCTCGTCAAGCGAACCCCGCTCGGTCTGCCGATCGATCTCTGCGTGGATTAGCGACTCGGCGAGCCCTTCGGCCTCCCAAGGCAGGAGCTCCAGCAGCCGCCCCTGGTCGTCGCGCCGGACTTTGATCATGGGATGGACGAAGACGTGGATCGCGGTCCTTCGGCGGGTGAGCGCCATCGCCACCGAGTCGACGAGGAAGGGCATGTCATCAGTGACGATCTCGACGACGCTGTGCGTTGATTCCCAGCCGTGTTCCTCGAGGCTCGGCGTGTACGCGTGGACCTTCAGCTCGCCCGGACGGCGTCGCTGGAGAAGATGCCACTGCGCGAGGGCTGCCCCATAGAGATCGAGCTCGCCGAGGTCCTCCGGCGCGGCGTCAGCGTAGTACGAGCGGACGAATCTCTCGACGTCGCCGGCCTGCGGCCTGGGCAACCGCTCGCGGACGTGCGCGATCGCCTTCTCGACGAGCGCTGCCTTCGCTTCCTCCGGCCTGACCGCCATACGGCCCCTTCGCCGTTCGCCTGCCTGAAGTATGAACCGACGACGGGCAACTGGCTTGTGCGTACGCTCGGAGGCGAGAGCGGATCGGCTCGGTTCGACTGTTTCTCACCTCGCCGACTTACGAGAGCCGTTCGAGCCGTCTGCGGAGGCGCTCGACGTCCGCGCGGCGGCCCGTGAAGAGCTCGCAGCGGAAGCGCACGTCGAGACCGGTCCGGCGGATGACGTCGGCCATGAAGGCGTCGCAGGTGACGAACCGGCAGCGGGGCAGAGCAAGGGCGAGGGCACGGACGTCGAGCCGGTCGCTTGGGCGGCTCTGTCGCTCGGGGAAGTCGCGTTCGAGGATGGCCTCGAGCCGTCGCTCGGAATGGCGTTCGAGGGCGCCGCGCTCGCGCGGGAGCCTCAGACCGGCGGACAGCTCGCGCAGCAACTCGAGCAGCGGCAGATCGGGCCGTGCAGCCGACTCGAGTCGATGGGTCTCGGATTCGGGGACGGCGACTGCGCCGCGAGTGACTGCCGCCCTCAGGGCCGGCTCAAGCTCGCGGAACGCGGCCTTGCTCTTCACGATCCCGCTCAGGTAGTTCTGATCGAGGTAGAGCAGGAGGGTGTCTCCGGAGCGGTCTGTCGGCGTGGGCGGAAGCCGCGGACGTCCGGTGGCGCTACGCACCAAGCACGTCGGCCGCCCGCTCATAATCGGCGGGTGCGACCCAGACAATCATCCCGTAGCGCCCCGATCCGGCACTGGTGGCCGCTGCAGCCGTGAGATTGACACTCGCGTCCGCGAGCTTCGCCGTCGTGTCGGCAACGGCGCCCACCCGGTCGTCGCCCTGGATGAGAAACGCCCGCTTCGCCTCGCTGAGCGTGACGCCGGCTCGCTGAGCGGCCTCGATGAGCGCGTCCGGGTCTTCCGGAACGAGATCGATCTGCGACTGGCCGCCGCCGAGAGGGAACCCGAGGAAAGCAAGCAGGTTCACGCCGCTGTCCTTAAGGGCAGAGAGGATCCGCTGGCCCTCGCCGGGCGTGTCTGGAACTGTCACGTAGAAGTACTCGATGCTTCGCACCGTGTCAGCCATGAAGGACCTCCTTCTCGAAGGTGCGCAATAGCAGAACGATACGCCGGTCTCGCGCTGCCCGACGGCTCCGGGTCCATCCGACTATCGGGCCGGAGCGAGGCCAAGGCGGCGGCCGTCGCATTAGGATCGCGATCGCTCGCCGGTGCTGCGCCCGGCGCGCTGAAGGCTCGCAGCTCGTGAGCGGCGCGGCGTCCTCGCGACGCTGTTGGAGGGAGGGCTGGTGTTGCCTGAACTGGCGCGAATTTTGTACCCATTTTGTACCCATCTGAGCTGATCCAACATGACCTTGGCTCGCTCGGGATGCCTCAGATGAGCCAATCCAACCGATGATGACCTGGATCGGCTGGTCTCATAACCCCGGAGGTCGCAGGTTCAAATCCTGTCCCCGCTACTCAGAAAGGCCCTGCAAAGCGGGGCCTTTTGTTTGCTGTAAAGCAGACGCGAGACCGAACTTTCTACTTACCGATTTTCTAACCACTTCATTTGCGAAAGCAACGGATTTCGCGAGTCTTTCAGGGTCCGCGAGGTTGACACCGTGTGGGGTGCAAAAACTCGGGTCGTCCTCGCGAATCAGTTGATTTGCAGGCGGAACCGAGTTTTTGCACCCCACACCGTAGGCGAGGCTGCGCGACGAGCGAGAGCCGGTCGAGCGTCGGGACGCTGACCCGCGACGGC
>DASWDJ010000125.1:0-10994 GCA_036395295.1 Gaiellaceae bacterium
CGGGCAGATCCCGTTCACGCCGCGCGCCAAGAAGGTGCTCGAGCTCGCTCTGCGCGAGGCACTCTCGCTCGGCCACAACTACATCGGCACCGAGCACATCTTGCTCGGGCTCGTCCGCGAGAACGAAGGCGTCGCGGCGCGCATCCTGCTCGACTTCGACGCCGACGCGGAGAAGATCCGCAACGAGATCATCCGCATGCTTTCCGGCCCGGGCCGCCGCCAGCAGGGCGGAGGCGCCGCGCCGGGAGAGAAGACCAAGAGCTCCAAGCTGCTCGACCAGTTCGGTCGCAACTTCACGAAGCAGGCCGGCGAGGGCAAGCTCGACCCGGTCGTCGGGCGCCAGATCGAGATCGAGCGGATCATGCAGATCCTCTCGCGCCGCCAGAAGAACAATCCCGTGCTGATCGGCGAGCCCGGCGTCGGCAAGACCGCCGTCGTCGAGGGGCTCGCCCAGCGCATCGCAGCCGGCCAGGTCCCCGAGCTCCTGAAGGGCAAGCAGATTTACTCGCTCGACCTCGCCGCGCTCGTCGCCGGCTCGAAGTACCGCGGTGAGTTCGAGGAGCGGCTGAAGAAGGTCATGAAGGAGATCATGCAGCGGGGCGACATCATCCTGTTCATCGACGAGCTCCATAACCTCGTCGGCGCAGGCGCAGCCGAGGGCGCGATCGACGCCGCGTCGATCCTCAAGCCCGCCCTGGCGCGCGGCGAGCTGCAGACAATCGGCGCGACGACGCTCGACGAGTACCGCAAGTACT
Source organism: Gaiellaceae bacterium (assembly GCA_036395295.1). Taxonomy (GTDB): domain Bacteria; phylum Actinomycetota; class Thermoleophilia; order Gaiellales; family Gaiellaceae; genus VAXT01. Next base: position 756 of record DASWDJ010000125.1, read on the forward strand.
TGGAGCGCGACGCCGCGCTCGAGCGGCGCTTCCAGCAGATCCGCGTCGAAGAGCCCTCGGTGGAGGAGACGGTCCAGATCCTGCGCGGCCTGCGCGACCGCTACGAGGCGCACCACCGCTGCAAGATCTCGGACGAGGCGCTGGGCGCGGCCGCTGTCCTGGCCGACCGCTACATCCAGGACCGCCACCTGCCCGACAAAGCCATCGACTTGATCGACGAGGCCGCTTCGCGCATGCGCATCAAGAACATGACTGCGCCCCCGCGCTACCGCGAGCTCGAGGAGGAGATCACCAAGGTCCGTTCCGAGAAGGAAGAGGCGATCGAGTCTCAGGAGTTCGAGAAGGCCGCCAGCCTGCGCGACAAGGAGCGCAAGCTCTCGCAGAAGAAGCGAGAGCTCGAGGACAGCTGGCACGCCGAAGAGGGCGTCGACCAGCCGCAGATCGGCGAGGACGAGATCGCCGACATCGTCTCGATGTGGACGGGCATCCCGGTCTTCAAGCTGACCGAGGCCGAGTCGCAGAAGCTGATCCGCATGGAGGACGAGCTCCACAAGCGCGTCGTCGGCCAGGAAGAGGCGATCGTCGCCGTCTCGAAGTCGATCCGCCGCGCGCGGGCCGGAATCAAGGATCCCAAGCGCCCGACCGGCTCCTTCATCTTCCTCGGCCCCTCGGGAGTCGGGAAGACCGAGCTTGCGCGCACGCTCGCGGAGTTCCTGTTCGGCGACGAAGACGCGATGATCCAGGTCGACATGTCGGAGTACATGGAGAAGCACTCCGTGTCCCGGCTCGTCGGCTCGCCTCCGGGCTACATCGGCTACGACGAGGGCGGTCAGCTGACCGAGGCCGTCCGCCGCAAACCGTATTCGGTCGTCCTCCTCGACGAGATCGAGAAGGCACATCCCGACGTCTTCAACATCCTCTTGCAGATCCTCGAGGACGGGAAGCTGACCGACGCCCAGGGGCGGAAGGTCGATTTCCGGAACACGATCGTGATCATGACCTCGAACATCGGTGCCTCGACGATCTCGAAGAACCAGACGCTCGGCTTCTCGATCGGCGACGACTCCGGCCTCTCCTACGAGGAGATGAAGGACCGGATCATGGGCGAGCTGAAGAAGGTGTTCCGGCCCGAGCTCCTGAATCGCATCGACGAGGTCATCGTCTTCCACAAGCTGACGAAGGACGAGATCAAGACGATCGTCGGCCTGATGATGCAGCGCCTACGCGACCAGATGGGCGAGCACGCTGCCGAGGTCTCGCTTACCGACGATGCCACGGAGCTGCTCGTCGAGAAGGGCTACGACCCGACGATGGGCGCCCGCCCGCTGCGCCGTGCGATCCAGCGCTTCATCGAGGACCCGCTGGCGGACTTCGTGCTCGGCCGCGAGGTGACCGCGGGCGCGACGATCCTCGTCGACAAGAAACAGGATTCAGACGACGAGGTCGAGATCACGATCATCCCCGGCACGCCGCCCGAGGAGCCCGAGAAGGTCACCGTCCCACCCGATGAGCCAGCCGCCGAGGGCGGCGACGACTCGGACGAGACCTCCGAGTAGCGCCTCCTAGCTCGTCGGTTTCGAGCCGCCGCCCCCTGGAAGGGCCTCTCCGATCTTGCCGAGCGCGTTTGCGAACTCGCTCGGGATGATCCAGAGCTTGTTCGACTCGCCCTGCGCGATCTGCGGGAGCATCTGCAGGTACTGATAGGCGAGTAGCTTCGGGTCGGCGTCGCCCGCGTGGATCGCCTTGAAGACGGTGTCGATCGCCTGCGCCTGGCCCTCCGCGCTCAGGATGGTTGCCTGCCGCTGTCCCTCGGCCCTCAGAATCGCGCTCTGCTTCTCACCTTCGGCCTCCAGGATCTGCGACTGCTTCACCCCCTCCGCGTTCAGGATCGCGGCGCGCTTGTCCCGCTCGGCCCGCATCTGCTTCTCCATCGATTCCTGGATCGAAGCCGGCGGGTCGATCGCTTTCAGCTCGACGCGGTTGACGCGGATGCCCCACTTGCCGGTGGCGTCGTCGAGCACTCCGCGCAGCTGCTGGTTGATCTGGTCCCGCGAGGTCAGGGTCTCCTCGAGGTCGAGTCCGCCGATCACGTTCCGGAGCGTCGTCACGGTCAGCTGCTCGATTCCCTGAATGAAGTTCGCGATCTCGTAGGTGGCCGCCTTGGGCTCGGTGACTTGGAAGTAGATGACGGTGTCGATGCTGACAACGACGTTGTCTTCGGTGATGACCGGCTGCGGGTTGAACGAGACCACTTGCTCGCGGAGGTCGACCATCTCCCGGATCCGGTCGACGAAGGGGACGACGATGGCAAGCCCCGCATTCAGCGTGCGCGAGTAGCGGCCGAATCGCTCGACCACGCCGGCGCGCGCCTGCGGAACGATCCGGATCGTCCGCGCCAGGACGAGCAACACGACTGCTGCGATGACTACGAGAACGATCAACGCGGCCACATGACCTCCTATTGGTAGACGAGAGCGGTTGCGCCCTCGATCTTGACTACCTCGACCCGCGCGCCGGGCTCGAGAACCTGATCCTCCATGAAGGCGCGAGCGGACCATTCTTCGCCGCCGATCCGGACGCGGCCTCCGTTCGCGTCCACCCGCTCCAGCACGAGTGCCTTCGAGCCGACCAGAGCGGCGGTCCCGGTGCGGAGCATCGGCGGCACCTTGAGATGGCTACGTGCGAGCGGCCGAAGAACGGCGACCGACGCGATCGAAGCGGCGACGAACGCCAGCAGCTGAACGGTCGCTCCCAGGCCGACGAGAGCGAGAACGCCTGCGATCAGGGCCGCGACGGCCACGGGGCCGAGGAAGAACAAGCCCGGAGTGAGGATCTCGCCCGCAGCCAGCGCGGCGGCTGCGATTGCCCAGATCAACCAGGCGGGCACACGAGGATCTTAGACCGTGTAACAGAATGAGCTGCCAAGTTTGCTGGCGCGGTGGCCGTCAGGAGATCGCGGTCTCGGGCTCGCGGCTGGGAAGGAGTTGTGCCAGTCGTTCGAGCCAGCGGGTTGCCTTCATTCGCTCGAAGATCGCCCGCGCCTCTTCGAGCAAGGGCTCCGCCTCCTCCGCGCGACCTGTCTGGACGAGCCAGCGTCCGTAATCGAAGAGAACCGGTCCGAGTAGTGAGGCCTTGCCGAGGTTGCGCGCCGTTCCAAGCGCCAGCGCGTACTCCTCGGTGGCGGTGTCGTGTTCTTCTCTCCCCGCAGCCGCGTTGGCACGGATTCGCGCGACGCAGAGCTCGACGGGGCGAATTCGTCGTCCGGGTGGAATCGCGTTGAGCAACGCCGCAATCGGAAGCGCGAGGCTGGAGTCCTCTAGATCATTGGCTGCCGTCGCGGCGTCCTCGAAAGCCGGCTCGGCGTAGCCGAGGAAGTCCTGAGCAATCGACATCTGAACAACCTCCTCGAGGAGGGGGATCGCATCGGCCGGCCGGCGCTCTCCGATCGCGACGATGGCCCGTCGCCACATTGCGAGGTGTCGGAGCTGAATGTCGCTTGACGCATCGACGTCGGGCGAGATTCGCGCCATCCACCTCTCGGCCTGCTCCGGGTCAGAGCGTTCATATGCGGCGCGGGCAAGCGCGACATACCCATAGACGTGGCCGGCCACCGCCGTCTCAACCTCGAGGGGCAGTTCATCGGCGAGCGCGAACGCGCCGTCCCAGTCGCCATCCCAGAGCAGCTCTCCGATCAGGCTCATCCCGAACTGGACGGCGAACTGACGGTCCCCTCGACTACGGGCAAGCTCGAAGCCCTCCTCGACGGCACGGCGCGCCTCCTCGAGGCGGTCCGCGTTGAACGCGTACACGGAGAGGTTGTTGTAAGCGCGCAGAGCCTGGGTAACGAGGTCATGCTGAAGCGCGATTGCGAGGGCCTCTCGCTGCAGCGCGCGCGTCTCGTTGGGCCGTCCCCGCAGAAGCAAGGCCTTCGTGTTGAGCGCCTCGGAGAGAACAAGAGGGAAGCCGTTCGCCTCGGCGATCTCGAGCGCGAACTCGATGCGCTCCGCGGCCGTCTCGTCGTCACCCTGGAAGTGGTGGATTCGCCCGGCCTGAGCAGCTAGCCGCGCGACGTTCTGGTCCGGCTCGTCCTGGGCAAGCACGGCCAGGACGGACTCGAGAAGCTCGAGTGCCTCCTCACCACGTCCGAGCGCCCAGAGAGCCAGGCCGAGCAGGGCGGTGGCGCGGGCGGCGTCGTGCGGTAGGCCGGCTTCCTCGAACCGCGCTCGCGCGTCACGCAGCGCCTCCTCCGCCGCTGCCGCCTCGTTCGCGGCCAGCGCCATCTCGCCGGCGCGCTCGAGCAGCCGCGCGTGTTCCTCCTCGCCGTCCGCGAGCCCTGCGGCTCGATCGAATGCCCGCCGCGCGTCCTCGGGCGCCGCCAGGGCGGCGGCGCGCTCGCCCGCCCGGCAGAGCCATTCGCGCGCCTGGGCCTTGACGAGATCGGCGTCGTCGGCCTCGGGGTCGGCGGCGTGCGCGTCGAGGTAGTGCGCGGCGATCACCTCCGCGATCTCATCCGAGTCGAGCCCCGCGTCGCGTTCCAGGAAGCCGGCGGCCGCAAGATGCCGAGCCTTGCGATCACGACGCGCAAGCGTGTCGTAGGCGACACGCTGGACGAGCGCCTGCAGGAAGCCGTACTGGCCCCGTTCGGGCGAGCGAGGGTCGGTCTGGAGCGTGAGCAGCTCCTTCCGAACCAGTGAGGCGAGGATCGGCTCGAGCTCGGCATCGTCGGTTCCCGAGACCGCAGCGAGCCCTCGCTGGGTGAACGTCTTGCCAAGCACGGCTGCGTCCTCGAGCACGTGACGTTCTAGCCCGTCCAAGCCGTCGAGCCGGGCGGCGATCAGCGCATGCAGCGTCTCGGGCACCTCGAGCGCCTCGACCGGGCCTCTGACGCGGAAGCTATCGCCGTCGGGCTCCAGCAGCCCGCGGTCGAGCAGCATCCGCACCGTCTCGACGGCGTAGAGCGGGATGCCGTCGGCCCGATCGCGGATCGTCACCCGCAGGTCCTCCGGAAGACCGGGGACGAGCCCGTGCAGGAGCGCATCCATCGCCTCGTCGTCGAGCGGCTCCAGTGTGAGCGCACTGGAGTTGCGGATCCGCGCGCCGAAGGTCGGGTGCCGCTCGCCGAGCTCCGGTCGGGAGAGGGTGAGCACGTAGAGCGGATGGCTGCGCGACCAGTCGAGCAGGTACTCGATGAAGTCGAGCAGCGCGGCGTCGGCCCAGTGGAGATCCTCGAAGAGCAGCACGACCGGGCCGGTCTCCGCCATCCGCTCGAAGAAGAGACGCCAGGCCGAGTGGAGATCCTCCCGGTCCGGCGCGACGCGGTCGGTCAGCCCGAGGACGTGCTGGAGGCGCGGTTCAACCCACTCGCGCTCGTCCGCGTCGGGTACGTGCTCCTCGATCGCCGCGCGTAGCTTCCCGAGTGCCTCCTCCGGCTGATCGTCCTCCGCGATGCGGGCCCGCATCCGCACCATCTCGGCGAGCGCCCAGTACGCGACGCCGTCGCCGTAGGAGAGGCAGCGGCCCCGATGCCACCAGACGTTCTCGACGAGGCCGTCGATGTACTTCTCGAACTCCCAGGCCAGGCGCGACTTGCCGATGCCGGCCACACCGACCACCGCGACCAGGGTCGCCCGCCGATCGTCCGCGGTCGCGTGGAACAGGTCCTTGACGAGTCGGAATTCCCGGTCGCGGCCGACAAACGGCGCCTCGAGCCCGGTCGAGCGGCCCTCGCCGCGCCTCGACCCGACGACTCGCGACGCACGCCAGAGTTGAACCGGCTCTGCCTTTCCCTTCAGCTCGTGCGAGCCCGCATCCTCGTAGACGATTGCCGCCTCCGACGCTCGCTTGGTCACCTCGCCGACGAGGACGCTGCCGGGCTCGGCAGCGCTTTGCACGCGTGACGCCGTGTTCACCAGGTCGCCGGCGACCATGCCCTGTCCCTCCGCGCCGATCGACACCGCAGCCTCGCCGGTGAGCACACCGGCTCGCGCGCGCAGGTCGGGCGCGCCGACCTCCTGGGCGAGCACGGAGATCCCGGAGACCAGGTCGAGCGCGGCGCGCACCGCCCGTTCGGCATCGTCCTCCTGCGCGACCGGCGCTCCCCAGACTGCCATCACCGCGTCACCGATGAACTTCTCCACCGTGCCGCCATAGCGCTCGACGATCTGTCGGGAGCTGTCGAAGTAGCGGGTGAGGAGCTCACGTGTGTCCTCTGCATCGCGCGCTTCCGACGCGGTCGTGAACCCGACCAGATCCGCGAACAGCACCGACACCAAACGACGCTCTGCCACCGGTGCGACGGCTGCTGCGGGAGCAGTGGCGACCACGGAAACCGCACCAACCTCCAGCGGCGCACCACAGTCGCCGCAGAACCTCTTGTCAGGCGCATTCGAGCCTCCGCAGGAAGGGCAAACCGAAGCGAGCGCGCTTCCGCAGTCGCCACAGAACTTCTTCGCAAGAGGATTCTCGGCGCCGCAGTTCGAGCAGACGATCACCCCGGGAGCCTAACCCGCAACCGTGCGCGCTAACAGTGGATTCTGGGAATTGATCCTTACGAACTCTGCCTCAGGAAGCTCGGAAGCGCATTTTGTTAGACGCTTTTAGGCGTTCGGCGGCGGGGCATCCGGGTAGCGCGGGAGCCCATCGTCGGGGAGCTCGTCCCACGGGGCCCGGGAATCGACGTACGAATGGCGCTCCGGCCGGATCTTCGGGTCGCCGTCGAGGGCGCCGAGGCGCACGGAGATGCGCTCGCCCTCCGGCCACCAGTTGCCGAAGAGGCTCGAGCCGCACTCCGAGCAGAACGCTTTCACGCGGCCGCCCTCGGGGCGATAGACCTTGATCAGCTCCTCGCCCTGAAGTAGACGGAACTGTCCGCGGGGAATGTGGCCGACCGTGAGCCCGAAGGCGCCCGAATGCTTGCGGCAGCGCGAGCAGTGACAGTGGATCGCGCGTGTGAACGGAAGGTCGACCTCGAAGCGGACTCCGCCGCAGAGGCAACTGCCGCCCACCGTCTCGGCCATGTCTGTGAGTCTACGTAGGCTCTCAGGGTGCGGCGAGCGCTCAAGGCCTATCTCAGGAGACCGCCCGAGCGACCTGCTTCCAAGACGCGCAGTCAGCCGGCCCCGCCGGCAAAGCCGGCGCGGCCTTTTTGGTCGGCGCGGCCGAGTCGGCGCCTTAGCGACCGGCCTGCGCTCGGCGTCCTCGCGGGGGCTTTCGCGATCGCGTTCTCGGGGATCCTCTACCGGCTCGCGGAGGTTTCACCCACGACCGGGGCCTTCTTCCGCTGCCTCTTCGCCTTGCCGCCGCTCTGGCTCCTCGCTGCGCGCGAGGACCGAAAGCTCGGCCCGCGACCGAAGCCTCTGCGGCGCGCAGCGTGGCTCGCGGGCGCGTTCTTTGCCGCCGACCTGATTCTCTGGCACTACTCGATCGAAAAGGTCGGAGCGGGCCTAGCGACCGTTCTCGGCAACACCCAGGTAGTGCTCGTGGGCCTGCTCGCGTGGGCGCTGTTCCGGGAGCGCCCCGCACGCAGCTCGGTGCTCGCGATTCCGGTGGCGATGTTCGGCATCGTGCTCATCTCGGGCGTGTTCGCGCAGGGCGCGTACGGCGACAATCCCGGACTCGGCGCGCTCTACGGAGTATTGACTGGAATCGCGTACTCGGGCTTCCTACTGGCGCTGCGGCACGGTTCGAGCGACCTGCGCAGAGTCGCCGGCCCCCTTTACGACGCAACGCTTGCGAGCGCAATCGCAATCGTTCCCGCCGGGCTCGTGCTCGGGCTCGACTTCACGCCCTCGTTCGAGGCCACGGGCTGGCTGATCCTGCTCGCGTTGAGCTCGCAGGTCCTTGGCTGGCTGCTGATCACCGTCTCCTTGGCGCGGTTGCCGACCGCGCTGACCTCCGTGCTGCTGACGTTCCAGCCACTGCTCTCGGTCTTCTTCGCGGCGCTGATCGTCGATGAGCGGCCCTCAGGGCTCCAACTCGTGGGCGCGGCAGCGATCCTGGCCGGACTTCTCATCGCATCCGTCGGCCGAAGGCGCAAAGCGCCGTCGCTGGAGGCGGTGCCTGAGCACTAGGAGAATTACTCCGCGGAGTCGAGAATCTCGGCGTGCTCGCGCTCGGGCGGGGTTCCGTACGCATAGAGGACGAGCTCCTCGTCGCCGTGATTCACCGTCTGGAGCGGTGTGCCCGGCTCGACGTGGATGAGCCCGCCGGTGGGCACGTCCTGGCGCTCCGGCGGGTCGCCGAGGTACATCGACAGTGTCCCCGCGAGGACGACGAACGTCTCTTCCTGGAGCTTGTGCCTATGGCGGCGTCCCTTCGCGCCGGGCTCGTAGCGCCAGAGGTTCGCGCGGGTATGGGCGAAGCCGGCCCGATCGCTCAGCTCGGCGACATGACGCGGGGCCTCGCCGGGCTCGTGTGGCCGCGTCGTCCATTCGAGCTCTTCGGGGCGGATGACGCGATAGGGCACGGCGGCAGCCTAGTCGCTGTTTCAGAGTCGTCACAGTCGGCGTCGGACCGCCTGCCTAGACTCGCTGTCATGGTGAAGGTGGCTGCTCTCCACTACTCCTCGAAACGGGGGAACCCATGGTTCCCCCGTTAGCGCCCTCCTTGATGCCGTTTAGTGTCCATCAGAGCTTTAGGCTGCGCTCGGGCGAAGCCCGGCTCCGCCCGCGCGACAGCAATTCGCGCTCGAACGGGGAAGGGATCTAGTGGCAAAGACAGCTGTCCTCCATTACTCCTGCTCCGAATGCGGTTACTCCACGGGCCGCTGGCTCGGCCGCTGTCCCGGCTGCGCGAGCTTCGGCACCCTCGCCGAGGAGGCTTCGCCGGCCGCCAACGGTCAGGCTGAGGCGAAACCGCTCCTGCGCCTCGCCGAGGTCGAGGTCAACGAGGCGGAGCGGATCCCCACTGGAGTTCCCGAGCTCGACCGCGTTCTCGGCGGCGGGCTCGTTCCATCCTCGCTCGTGCTGGTGGGCGGGGAGCCCGGGGTCGGCAAATCGACGCTGCTACTGATGGCCCTGGCAGCGATCTCGCGCGAGCGGCGCGCCCTCCTCGTCACCGGCGAGGAATCGACGGCGCAGGTCAAGCTCCGGGCCGCGCGGCTCGGCGGCGCCGAGCAGGTCGAGATCCTGGCGGAGACGAATCTCGAGGCGGTCTGCGCGACCCTCGAGCGCGAGCGGCCCGACGTGTGCGTGATCGACTCGGTGCAGACGCTCTACTCCGCGGACGTCGGCTCCGCTCCGGGCTCGGTCGGCCAGGTCCGCGAGGCTGCCGCCCGACTTCTCCGGGTGGGGAAGGAAGCGGGCGTCGCACTCTTCCTCGTCGGCCACGTGACGAAGGACGGCTCGGTTGCCGGCCCGCGCGTGCTCGAGCATCTCGTCGACTGCGTGCTCCAGTTCGAGGGCGACCGCTACCACGCTCATCGCATCCTCCGGGCGGCGAAGAATCGGTTCGGCTCGACGAATGAGCTCGGCGTCTTCGAGATGACGGGCACCGGGCTGCAAGGCGTCCCCGACCCGTCCGCGATCTTCGGCCGCAGCGCGGGCGAGGTCGGCGCAGCGGTCGCCTGCGCGCTCGAAGGCACGAGGCCGCTGCTGCTCGAGATCCAGGCGCTTGTCGCGCCGACTGATCTCGCCATGCCGCGCCGTGTCGCCACAGGTGTCGATCCCAAGCGTCTGGCGATGATCGTCGCAGTCCTCTCGCGCCACGCCGGGCTCGCTCTGGGCCAGGCGGACGTGTTCGTCAACGTCGCCGGCGGGGTGCGGATCGACGAGCCAGGAGCCGACCTCGCGATTGCGCTTGCGATCGCTTCGGCGGCGCGCGGCGCGCCGGTGCGCGCCGGCACGGCCTCTTTCGGCGAGATCGGGCTCACCGGCCGCCTACGTCCCGCGACGCAGGCCGAGAGGCGCGCCCAGGAGTGCGCCAAGCTCGGGCTGGCCGCCGTCATCGTTCCCGCGGGAACCGACGCCCGCGCGAAAGTTGAGCTCGTCGAGGCCGACACCCTCGATCAGGCCGTATCCGCGGCGCTCGAAAGGGCGAAAAAGGAAGCCGCGTAGGCCCTCTGAGCAGGGCTTTTGCGAAAAAACCCTGAAAAACCTGGCGATTTCCAGCAACTTTTGATATCCTAGATGTCGTTCGCCGGCAGTCGTCCAGCTGCCGGCGGCTTGGTGAAGTCACACAGAAAGGGAGGATCGGGCTTGTACAAAGTCGGCGACAAGGTCGTGTATCCGCATCACGGAGCGG
>DASWDJ010000126.1:0-1624 GCA_036395295.1 Gaiellaceae bacterium
CTCGAGCGCCTCATCGGGCCATCCGAGTAGATGAGCTGAGAGCTCATGGATGCGGCGAAACATGGTCAGTCTCCTCCGATGCGTCCGCGCGCAGCGTGGGCGAACGGGTGGTAGAAGGCCTCCAGGGCGTCGGGACCAGCGACCGCGTGGACGAAGGACTCGTCCGCTCGACGATCGCGAACACGGATCAGGACGCGGTCCATAGCTGGGTCCCAGAGGAGGGCGACCTCGATCCCCGCGCCCTCACGGAAAGCGAGCTCTCGAAGCGACGCGAGGTGGCGACCGAGGATGGCGCCGCGGACACTCATCGCCCGCGCCCGTGTGTGCCACAGGGACGGAACTGTGCGCTCGTGCCTCCGTCGCGGGCGTACGCGCCCAGCAGGCCGAGGACGGCGGCGCGCTCACCCGCGATCCGGCTTCGGGCCTCGCGGAGCTCCTGGCGGGACAGGTATCCCGCCGCGGCGCGAAGCGCCGACTCGGCCGCGTCCAGAGCCGCCCGCCAGCGTGCGCGCAGCGCTTCGATGTTGAGAGGACTCTGGCGGCGGGGCGGCGCGGCCCAGGACTCAGGGGGGCTTTTCTGAGGAACGTCGGGGTTCACCATCGGATTGCGGTCACCATGGCCGGCGAGGCCGACCGTCGCGCCGGTGATTTGGCCGGAATCCGTGAAAGAGCTGAGATCAGGCTGCTCGCCTGTCAGAGGCCGCGATGGAACGAGGCAGCCCGAGCAGCTCTCGCATCACCCGGTCGACGGCAGCCCCTGCCCTGAATCGATGCCTCGTTCTCGGACGGCGAGCGCAAGCCTCGGCCGAAGCTCTCGGGGTACCAGTCGCGCAGCTCCGCGTTCGCCGACTTCAGGAAGCTTGGCATCAGCTCTCGCACTCAGCTCGCCCGCCTCGACTTCGACTCGGCGAGCGAGAACGTTCCCGACGCGGCAGGCCCGCCGATTCGGCCGGTGCGAGCGTCGGCGCCCCGCCCCTGCCGTCGGATCCGAGTCCCGCCGCCCCGTCTGTGGGACGGACCAAACAGACAGCCCGTTGTTCGCGGGCTCGCCGCCGACTCCACGGGTGCAAAGGTGGCGTCCGCCGCAAACCCCGGCGGTTTCGCCGGCGCCACCCGTGCCTCGCTTGAGCACGATCGGCTCATGGTCATCAGCGATGACGCAGCCGAGGCGGCTCGTGCGAAGGGCCGCCGCTTGCCACCAAGGAGTCGATTCCAAGAGAAAGCGAAGCCCAGTTCATGAGCGCAGAGCCCTACCCGAGAGTTGCATCCGCCGATGAGGCGCCGTCGCGTCCTCATGAGGTCCGGCCTACCCAGGTGTCCGCTGAGCGGGAGAAGGTTCACTTCCTCAGCGGCGACACAGAGTGCGCCGCGTGGCACTACCCAGGGACCAACGGGGCCTGCGTGATCATGGCCGGGGGGTTCGCGGTGACCAAGGAGCCCGGCACCGACCTGTTCGCGAAGCGATTCCACGACGCCGGGTTCACCGTCCTCGCCTTCGACTACCGCCGAATCGGGGAAAGCGGAGGGCAGCCGCGCCAGGTCCTGCCCATCAAGGATCAGCTCGCCGACTGGCAGGCGGCGATCGCGTTCGCCGCGACCCTGCCGGGAGTCGACCCGACCAGGC
>DASWDJ010000127.1:0-2293 GCA_036395295.1 Gaiellaceae bacterium
CACAGCCGGCCTGACGACGACCTACGGCTCGATCGTCTACGCCGAGCACGTGCCGGACCGAACCGCCGAGGCGGTCGGCCGCCTCGAGGCCGCCGGCTACGCGAATGTCGGCAAGACGAACCTGCACGAGTTCGCGTACGGAATCACGTCGGCGAACCCGCACTTCGGAACCGTGCCCAACCCCGCCTTCCCCGGGCGGATGGCGGGCGGTTCGAGCGGAGGCTCGGCGGCCGCGCTCGCGGCGGGGGTGGCCGACGCCGCGCTCGGCACTGACTCCGGGGGCTCGATCCGGATCCCAGCCGCCTGCTGTGGAATCGTCGGCTTCAAGCCGAGCTTCGGACTCGTCTCTCTCGAGGGTGTCTTCCCGCTGGCGCCGAGCTTCGACCACGTCGGACCCATGGCTCGAACAGTGCCTGCGTGTACAGAGATGCTGCAGGTGCTCGCTGATGGGTTCGAGCCGGCTCCCCTGGAGTCGCTGGAGGAGGTCGAGGTCGGCGTCGCCTGGCTCGAGCTCGCCGACCCACTCGTGCGCGCGCGTGTGCAGGCAGCGGCGGAGCTCTTTCCGCGACGGCGAGAGCTCGACTTCCCGCTGGCCGAGGAGATCGGACCTGTCTTCATGCGGGAAGTCGCCGACGTCCACCGCGAGCTCTTCGCCGAGTTTGCGGACTCCTACGGGGAGAACGTGCGCCCGAAGATCGAGCTTTGTCTCGCAGTCACGGACGCCGAGTACGAGCGGGGGCTACGAATCCGGGCCGACTACAGGGAACGTGCGCAGCAGGCCGTCGAGGGGGTCGATCTCGTGCTGACGCCGACCCTCGGGTTCGTGGCGCCCAAGCTGCCCGTCGACGACCTCGAGATCCGGGTGCGAACGATCCGCCTCACGTACCCCTTCAACGCCCTGGGGTGGCCGGCGCTGGCGCTGCCGGCGGGGCCGGCCGAGGACGGCCTCGCTGCCTCGGTGCAGCTGGCTGCGCCCGCAGAAGGAGATGCGCTCGTGCTGGCGGTGGGAGCGCTCTTGGAGCACGAGCTGCACGCCTCGGTTTCAGAGATCGTCAGTCGCTAGCCGCCAAGGCGGCCGCTTCGTAGACGGGGTCGCGGCCGAACTCGTCGAGCTCGGCGGAGAGCAGATCGCTCGCACTCTGCTGTCGGCGCGGCGCCGGGCACGGGTCTCCGTCAACGGCAACGTCGTCCAGCTCCTCCGCCCGCTCATGCGCCAGGTCAAGGGCGCGGTCGAGGCGCGAGCGCAACCAGCCCACCAAAAGCGAGGCCTCGGCGATCGGGCCTCGCACGTGCAGCTCGCGGGCCTCGTCGATTCCGGGCCACAGCCCTGCCAGCGCGCGGCGCCAGGGCTCGGTGCGCCGCCAGGCGATGTCGGAGCAGGCCGCCCGGTCGAAGGGCAGCTCGCTGTAGGCGCCAGGCACGTCCGGCCATTCGCGCGAGTCGACGACGAAGCGATCGCAGACGTCGAGCAGCTGCTCGGCCTCCGGCGCGCCGAACAGGGGGCGGCCGCGCCAGCGCAGGAAGACGGGCAAGCCGGAGACGAGCAGGGGAATGACGATGCTCGCCGGCGCCCTGGTCAAGCGGCCCCGAACGCGCAACTCGATCACCTCGGCCGCGATGTGCCTCCGCTGGGCGCCGAGTGGGAAGGCGAGCACCGACACCTTCGCGTCGATGCTGTCCGGGCCCCTGGGCTCGGGAAAGAGCAGGATCACGCGCGAAGGGTGGTGCTCGCCAAGGCCCGCGAGAGTCTCGACCGCCGCCTCGCGCCATTCTTCCGGCACCCAGGCGAGATGCGTCATGACGCTCGTCCGCAGATCGGGGCCTTCGGTCTCGTGCGCGGATCGGCTTCGCAAGTCGCTCAGCGCGCGCTCGACATCGCCGATGTCGACATCCTCGCCCGTCCATTCCTCGGCATGGACGTGCGTGGCGCTCATTGCCGGAGCCACTCCCTGCCGTCTCGACGCATCAGATCCTCGGCGCTCGGCGGCCCCCACGCGCCGGCGGCGTAATTGGGGAAGGCCGGCCGGTCACGCTTCCAGGCGGCGACGATCGCGTCGACGAGCGCCCACTGCTCCTCGACCTCGTCCGAGCGCGTGAAAAGGGTTTGATCGCCGAGCATGGCGTCGAGCAGGAGGCGCTCGTAGGCCTCGGGCAGGTCGGTCCGGAAGGCGCCGCCGTACATGAAGTCCATGTGGACCGTGCGGATCCTCATGCCTTGCCCCGGAACCTTCGCGCCAATCGCAAGCGAGACGCCCTCGTCGGGCTGGACGTGCACGAGCAGGAGATTCGGCCG
>DASWDJ010000128.1:0-29749 GCA_036395295.1 Gaiellaceae bacterium
ATGCAGGAAACAATCATGCAGGGAACCATGATCTGGTTCAACGAAGCCAAGGACTACGGCTACATCTCGACGGAGCAAGGCGAGCGTCTGTACGTGCACGGCACAGGCTTCGCCGACGGGATTCGTCCGAAAGGGCGTTGCTCCGGGCTCGCCGTCACCTTTCGCGTGACGGAGGACAACGGCGTTCGCAGAGCCGAGGACAGCGTTCTCGTCGAGGAGACCCCTCCTCGGCGCGCCCGCCGCCACCACAGCGGCGGCCGCGGGCACTAACGGCTGGGGCCTACCACTTCGACCGGCGGCCGCGGCGGCTCGTGTAGAGGAGCTTGGGTCGCGCGGAGCGCAAGCCTGCTTCCTCGAACTGCTCGCGGTGGCCGAGCCTGTGGGCGACGCGGCTCGTCTCGGCCTGCTGCTCCGGGAGGACGAACGTGATCGCCGTGCCGGTCCGGCCTGCCCGGCCGGTGCGGCCCGTCCGGTGCACGTACCCCTTGTCCTCTTCCGGGGGATCGAAGTTGATGACGTGCGTGACGTCGTCGAGGTCGAGGCCGCGGGCGGCGACATCCGTCGCGACGAGCGTTGCCACCTTGCCGTTCTCGAACTGCGCGAGCGCACGTTGGCGAGCGGTCTGCGACATGTCTCCGTGCATCGAGGCAGCGCGCACGCCGTGTCGCGCGAGCTTCTGAACGAGCCGGTCGGCCCCGCGCTTCGTGCGCACGAAGACGAGCGTGGAAGCGGACGAGCGGATGTGCTCGACCAGCGTCTCGACCTTCGAGTCGGAGGTCACCGAGACAAAGCGATGCTCGATGTCCCCCGGCTCCTCGGGCGACTGGTCGGCCTCGAAGCGCGACGGGCTGTTCGTATAGGCGCGGGCGAGCTCCCCGGCCTCACCGTCGAGCGTGGCCGAGAAGAACATGGTCTGGCGGTTTCGGGGCAGCCGGCGGACGATCCGGTCGACCTGGGGCTTGAAGCCCATGTCGAGCATGCGGTCAGCCTCGTCGAGGACGAAGGTCTGGACGCGCGTGAGATCGACGAGCCGCCGCTCCGCCAGGTCCTGGAGGCGGCCCGGAGTGGCAACGAGGATCTGGGCGCCCTTGACGCGCTTGGCCTGGGCTCCGAGCGGCAGGCCGCCGTAGGCCGCGACGACGCGAAGGCCCTTGACCTTCGCCAGCGGCTCCACGTCGGCGGTCACCTGGGCCGCGAGCTCGCGCGTAGGAACGAGCACGAGCGCTGAGGGGCAGGCGTCGCCGGGCAGGGTTCGCTCGACGATCGGCACTGCGAAGGCGAGCGTCTTGCCTGATCCCGTCGGCGAGCGAGCGAGTACGTCGAGCCCTGCGAGCGCGTCCGGAAGGACGAGCTGCTGGATCCGGAAGGGTTGATCGATGGAGCGAGCGGCGAGCGCATCGACGACAGGGGGCGAGACTCCGAGCTCGCGGAAAGACTGCTTGGACATGTTGTTCGACTCCTTTACGGGTTCGAGACTTGCGACCTCGAAACACCCGAAGGAGGAACGAGAAGCTCATCTCACCGGCCAGCGCTGTTGCCGAACCGTGCTCTCACAGTAGCAGCAGCCTCCGGAAATGCACGGGTGGGGCGCGGGACCACGTACGGTATGGATAGACAAACGCGATAGAAGGGACGTATCGATGAGTTCGAGCTCCAAGCGACAACAGACCATGGCGAAGAGAAATCGCGAACAGGCGGTCAGGGAGAAGCGCGAGTTGAAGCTGCAGAAGAAGCACGCGGCCGCGGCCGCCCGCAGCGCGGAAGCGGCTGCCGCTGAGGCCGCGATGTTTCCGAAGCCTCCAGAGCCTCAGCCGTAATCCGCTCCGGCTCGCAGGGCCCTCCCGGGCATTTCCACGTGCTCCTACTTAAGGGGAGGACAACCTGAGCCGCGTCGTCGTCCTGTTGCCATTGAAGGCGGGACTACAAGGAGGAGTGGCGGCGCTTATCGACCACGGACCGCCCTTCGACGCGGAGAAGGCCGGTCTCGAGCGCTACCACGTATTCCTCACCGACCGCGAGGCGATCTTCCTCGTCGAGGCGGACGTCGTGGATGGTGAAGCCGCTGCGACCGTCTGGGGCGCAACAGCCTCCTGGCAGGATCTCGGCGCCGACCCGCCTCGACTCGCGGAGGAAGCCTTTTCCTGGGTGCGGCCCCATCTGAACGAGTACATCTCGTCCAACCCGAGCCCTGGTCCGGGCGACAGTGAGGGTGGCGACCTCTTCGCGCCGGATGACACCCGTTCGGCACGGTAGGTCGGCAAATTCAAAGGCACTATGAGCCCACTAAGGTTGGGCCATGACGCTCGTCTGGTTCGTGATCTGGTTCATCTCAGACAGAGTCGGCGACCGAGAGGCGCTGACCTTCAATCCGGTCAACGCGTGGGCCTGGACGCTGATGCTGGTGATCGCGCTCGACCTCAGCCGGCAGCACGTCCGTGCGAAGCGCCGCGGCTAGGACCCTCAGGCAGCCTCTTCCGTGAGGACTTGAAGGCGGTGGAGTGGCTCCTTCTCCCGAACGAACGTCTCCACGATGTTCGGGTCGAACTGCCGTCCACTCTGGGCGGAGATCTCGGCCACCGCAGCCTCCCAGCTCGTGGCGGGCCGATACGGCCTCTCGCTCGTAATCGCATCGAGCGCGTCCGCGACGGCGAAGATTCGCGCGCTGAGCGGGACCGCCTCCCTAGCCAGGCCGTCCGGATATCCCGTTCCGTCCCAGCGCTCGTGATGGGAACGAATGACCTTGAGTCCTTCTCCCTGAAGGAACGTGACGTTGGCAAGCATCTCCAACCCGATGAGCGGGTGCAGTTGAATGAGCGCCCACTCGCTTGGGCTCAACGGTCCGCGCTTCCGCAGCACTTCGCCTGGCACGCCGATCTTTCCAACATCATGCAGCAGGAAGCCGTACTCGAGGCTCGGATCGTTCAGTAAGTTTGGCTCGATCGCGGTGGTGAGCTCGGTCGCGTAATGGCGGACGCGGAGGGAGTGGACTCGCGTGCCACTGTCCTTCGCTTCGAGCGCGTTTGCGAGCGCGGTGACGGTCTCGCGGTATGCGTCCTGAACCACACGCCGCTGCCCGCGTTCGAGCTCGACGAGCCGGCCAAGGTCGCGAGCAAACAGCAGAATCTGCTCGCTCGGCTCGCCTTCGAGCTCGGTGGCGATCTCGACGGCGTCGGCGCCCGTCAGACTGTCGATCACGCTGACGAGCTCGAGTGGGCTGAAAGGCTTGCGCAAGAGCGCATCCGCCCCCGCGTGAGCGGCTGTTGTCTCGGAGACTTCCGCGCCGGTCAGAAGGACGACGAGCGGCGCTCCGAAGGCAGGCTTCGTCTTCAGGTCGGAGCAGAAGGAGAGTCCGTCGATGCCCGGCATGGCCACGTCGAGAAGGACAATCGTCGGGCGCCAGAGCCGAGCGAGATCCGATGCCAGCCGGGCGTCCGCAGCCTCTGCGACCTCGAACTCGGCCGTCAGAGTGGTTAGCAGCAGCATGCGAAGGGCAGGGTCGTCGTCGACGATGAGGATCCGCGGCGACCTCAGCATCTCCGTCTCCCGTCCGACTAGTGACGACTCAGGGATCAACGTCTGGGGCGCAGCGGCCCGCGCGCGGGCGGAGAGGTGGACGAACCGCGCGACTACGAGAGTTAGCGCGACCGCGACCACTGTCCAGGTGAGCAGTCCGAGCATGAGCCATGTCAGCCAACTCGGCATGTGCCCGGTCCCTCCTCTCGCTGCTGCGGCCTCTTCATGAACACGATCCCCACTGGGGTCGGACGAGCCGCAGCAACGAGCCGTCCTGAGTTGAGTATGCCTGTGCCTCCGGTCAACGGTTGGCGTCTCGCCCGAAAATCCCTCGATCGAGGGATGCCTTGGACACCCCACACGACGCGGCGCAGGAGCGGTCAGTCCTAGCGCTCGAGCTCCCTCGCGGCGAGCGCGGATCCGGACGGTAAGCACGAGCTCCGCGATAACGGACGGGGAGGGCCCGGATGATCCCGGGCTCTTCCAAGACTTGAGTCGGCGCAGGCTGCGCAATACTCCGCCCTGGGAGGAACGATGGTCGAGGTTCCTAGCGGGACGGTAACGCTGCTCTTCACGGACGTCGAGGGCTCGACGCGGCTGCTCAAGCAACTTCGACAGGAATACGGGCAGTTGCTAGCCGACCATCACCGGCTCATGCGCGCGGCTCTCGAGCACCATGCCGGCCGCGAGATGGACACCCAGGGCGAGGCGTTCTTCGCGGTCTTCCCCCGAGCCAAGGATGCGGTCACGGCGGCGATCTCGGCGCAGCGTGCGCACGCTGATCACGACTGGCCGGGCAGAGTCGATGTGCGGGTGCGTATGGGCCTCCACACGGCTGAGCCCGAGGTCGCGGGAGATCGTTACTACGGCCTCGGAGTCCACCGCGCCGCCCGGCTCTGCGCCGTTGGCCACGGCGGGCAAGTCCTGCTTTCGCGCTCCACTGCCGGTCTCGTCGACGAGGACGAGGTTCCCGGTGTCGCACTCCGCGACCTCGGTGAGCATCTTCTGAAGGATCTCGAGCGCCCGGAACGGATCTACCAGGTTCTCGCGGAGGGGCTGGCCGAAGATTTTCCTCCGCTGAAGACCGTGACCGAGGCGGCGCGGCAGAGTGACATCCCAACCGGAACAGTCACCTTCCTGGCGACGGACATGGTCGGTTTCAGCGACCTTGTCCGCAAGGGAAACGAATTTTCCGGCGCGGTCCTGGACGAACACGATCGGTTGCTTCGCAAGGAGTTCTCCAAGCTGGGTCACGTGGTCGATGTGGTGGGAGATTCCTTCCTTGTGGCCTTCCGCCGGCCCCAGGATGCTGTCCGTGCCGCCGTCGACGCTCAGCAGGCGCTTGGCTCAGGTGATTGGCCCGAAGACGGACAACCGGCCGTGCGGATCGGCGTTCACACCGGCGAGGTCCTGCGGACCGAGTCTCGTTACGTCGGGGTAGCGCTCCTCCGGGCCTTACAGGTTTGCGACGCCGCCGCAGGCGGACAGGTGCTGCTCTCGCAGGCAGCGCAGAGCCTCCTCGACCCGAATGATCTCGGCGAGCTCAACGTGCGAGACCTGGGCGAGCGGGACCTCCCTGATTTCGAACGCCCGGTCCGGGTCTACGAAGTCATCGCAGCAGCAGCCTACGCTGCGAACGACTAGACCTTTTCGGGCCTAGGTTCGATCATCCCCCCGTGGGAACGCTGCCGACGGGCACAGTCACGCTCCTCTTCACGGACATCGAAGGTTCGACGACGCTCCTCAACGAGCTCGGTGACGCGTACGCCGGCATGCTCGCGGAACATCGGCGGATTCTCCGCTCCGAGTTCGCCAAGCGCGGCGGGGCCGAAGTCGACACGCAGGGAGATGCATTCTTTTATGCCTTCGAGCGCGCGGCCGACGCCGTCGAAGCCGCGAACGAGGGGCAGAGCGCCCTTGCCGACGGCCCCTTGCAGGTGCGAATCGGAATCCACACCGGCGAACCGCTCGTCACCGACGAGGGCTACGTCGGGATCGACGTGCACCGCGCGGCACGCATCGCCGCTGCTGCTCACGGAGGGCAGGTCGTGCTTTCCCAGACAACGCGCGATCTCGTCGCCGGCGCTGTCGCCTTGCGCGAGCTCGGCGAGCACCGGCTCAAGGATCTCACCGAGGCCGAGCGGCTCTATCAGGTGGGGGGCGGCGAATTTCCTCCGCTGCGGACACTCGATGCCACCAATCTCCCCCTCGCCGCAAGCCCGATCCTCGGCAGGGAGCAGGAGATCGCGGAGGTGCTCGCTCTGCTCGGGGGCGAGGCACGCCTGGTGACGATCACGGGACCCGGGGGAACGGGCAAGACCCGTCTCGCGCTGCAGGTGGCAGCGGAGTTGGTCGGAACTGTCGCAGACGGCGTCTTCTGGGTTCCCCTCGCCGGCCTCTCCGATCCCGGGCTCGTCGTCCCGGAGATCGCAGGAACGCTCCCGGCCCGGGACGACCTCCTCGGCTATCTCCGCGGCAAGCAGCTGGTGCTCCTGCTCGACAACTTCGAGCACCTGGTCGCTGCCGCCTCGGACCTGATGCCGCTCCTCGCAGCCTCCGATGGG
The DNA here is from genome assembly GCA_036395295.1 of Gaiellaceae bacterium. Lineage (GTDB taxonomy): Bacteria > Actinomycetota > Thermoleophilia > Gaiellales > Gaiellaceae > VAXT01. The sequence goes on from DASWDJ010000128.1 coordinate 6,078, forward strand.
CTCCGCGTCCTCGTGACGAGCCGAGCGCCCCTGCGACTCTCTGGCGAGCACGAATACGCGCTCGAGCCCTTGCCGCCGGACGATGCGGCGACGCTCTTCGTCGAACGGGCCCGAGGCGTCGGCCGAGTCCTCACGCCCAGTCCGACAATCGAGTCGATCTGCCGCCACCTCGACGGGTTACCGCTCGCGATCGAGCTCGCCGCGGCGCGCACGAAGCTCCTGAGCCCGGATCTGCTTCTGCAGCGCCTCGATCACACCCTGCCCCTTCTCACCGGCGGCGCCCGGGACGTCCCTGAACACCAACGAACACTGCGGGCAACGATCGAGTGGAGTCACGACCTGCTCGACCCGGAGTCGAAGGTCCTCTTCAGCCGGCTCTCGGTCTTTGCCGGGAGCTTCCCATTTGCCGCCGCCGAGGAGGTTTGTGACGCGAACCTCGACTCTCTGGGCTCGCTCGTCGATCTCAGCCTTCTGAAGCCGATCGCGGACGACCGCTTCCTGATGCTCGAGACGATTCGCGAGTACGCGGCCGAGCAGCTCGAGGAGTCCGGCGAGGCCGACGAGCTGCGGCGCGGTCACGCACGTGCCTTTCGCGCTCTCGCCGCCGAGTGCTACGCACGGCGCGTAGACGCGGAAACCGAGTTCTCGGAACGCCTCGAATCCGACCACGATGACCTTCGGGCCGCCCTCGAGTGGCTCGCAATTCACGACCCGGATGGAGAGCTCGAGCTCGCCGGTGCCTTGGGCTGGTTCTGGATGTCTCACTCCTACCTCGCCGAAGGAAGACGACGATTGCACGATGCACTTGCCCGTTCGAATGCCGGCGGCCCGATCCGTGCGACGGCGCTCACGGCTGCCGGCGGGCTCGCGGGCTGGCTGGGTGATGCCGACGAGTGCCGCGCCTTGCTCGGCGAAGGCATCGCCCTCTGGCGCGAGCTCGGTGACGTCGCGGAACTCGCTTCCGCGCTCGACACACTCGGCTGGGCCCTCTTCGCCGTCGGAGACAACGCGCCTGCACTCGAGGGTTTCGAGCAGAGCCTCCAGTTGCGGCGAGACCTGGGGGATCCTCTCGGCGAGGTGCGCTCGCTGGTCGGTGTCTGCCAGATACTCGTCGCGGAGGGCGAGGTCGACCGCGCCGAGCCGCTGTCGAAGCAGCTTCTCGACCTGTCCCGCGAGCGGGGCGACTTGCGGTCGGAGCATTTCGCGTACCACTTCCTGGGTGATTGCGCTCTAATCCGAGGCGACTGCGACGAAGCCGAGGATCGGTACAAGGAGAGTCTGCGGGCAGCGCTGCCGCTCGGTGACCTGCTCGAGACGAGCTTCGAGGTGCAGGGCGTCGGCATGTCAGCGGCGGGGAAGGGAGATTGGGCACGCGGCGTCCGTCTGGCCGCAGCCGGCGTGGCGCTCTGGGAATCGCTCGGGGCTACGTTCGCAGTGCCGTTCTGGGACGCGCTCTTGGATCGCTACATCGGTAGTGCTCGTGAGCGGCTCGGTGCCGAGGCTGAGGCCGCATGGGCCGAGGGTCACGCGATGTCGTTCGACGACGCAGTCGCTCTTGCCTTGGCCCCGGAGGCTGGCGACTAGAAGACGACCGGGCTGCCTAGGGGTGCAACTTGCTCGGAACGGATTTCCAGCCAGTGGACTAATGAGGTGGCGCACTCATGAGTACCAACTCCCTAGCTCGAGCCGTTACGAAGGGCCAACCGACACTGCCGGCGTCGATCGCCGTCGTGGCAGGGTTGATCGCGACCTCAGTGGCGATCGTTCATGTGCTCGGCTCGTACAGCGCCCAAGCCTCGGCGTCGAATCCGACGTCGATCCGCCCTGCCGCCCGCTCGAGCATGCATGGGCGAATCGCCTACACGTCCATAAAGGGAGACATCTGGGTCATGCGGGCCGACGGCACTCACCGTCGCCGCGTGACCCGGGCCCGGGGCAAGGTCGACTTCGATCCGGACTTCTCCCCCGACGGCAGGCGGATCGTCTTCCGCTCGGAACGCGGACGTCAGCCGCCCGACCCCTACGGCATCGGCTACGACGCGATCTTCGTCGTCCGGCTCGACGGTAAGCGGCTGCGCCAGATCAATCCGCCGAGCGGCGGGCTCTTCCCGGCCTGGTCGCCGCGGGGGGACGAAATCGCGTTCAGCGGCGAGGCCACGGGCAATCCGATGGTCGACAACATCGAGCTGATGTCACCGAGCGGCACGAACGTGCGCGACCTCGGCGTGCCGGGCGAAGAGGCGATGTGGTCTCCGGACGGCTCGCGGATCGCCTACGCCAGCCACCGAGGTGACGGGAACTGGGCGGTCTGGGTCGTCGGCCGAGACGGATCGAGCCCGCGGCAACTGACCTTCCCGGTGCTGACCCCGCCGGCGGGGATGAACGGCGACAGCACGGGTGCCTGGTCGCCGGACGGCAGCAGGATCGTCTACTCGTCAGTCATCGCCGGCGACCGTGAGCTCTACGTCATGAGCGCGGACGGCTCGGCCAAGCGGCGCCTCACGACCTGGCGCGGCGGGGATTCACCCAACGCGTGGCTGCCAGACGGGCGCATCGTCTTCGCGCACTCCGCCCGCAGCGCACCGCTTCCGCGGTGGTATCTCGTCCGGGCGGACGAAACCGGTCTCCGCTCCCTGCCGTGGCTCTACGGAGCTTCCGATCCGCTCGACTGGTGGACAGCGCACGCGTGAAAAAGGCCTCGGCAAGGATCGAACTTGCGAACGCCACCGTCGGGCCGGAGTAGGCGAGTCCGCCCGCGTCAGCGGGCGGACTGAACCGTTCGAGGTCATGGCGTAGTCGACGCGGCCTGCGCGCAGATGACGTAGACGGTCATGGTCTGATCCGTCCCCGAGGTCGCCGTCGCTTCCCAGCCGGTCTTCCCGACAGGGTTTGTGTCCAAGATGTACCCGTTGTTCGGGTCGGACATCTTGGCGCCGCCGCCCGTGGCGCTCAGCCCGGTTGGGCAGTTCGCCGTCCCACGGGTAGCTCGAGGAAACCGGCAGGAACTGCGACTACGGCTGACTGGTAGTCGAGCCGCGAGACCGGCGCGCTACCGGCCGTGGTGGCGTTTGTCGCACTATCGGCACTGCCTGCCGACGGCACTTTGCCGAGCTTCGACTCGTTGATCTGCGTTCCAGTGAGCGTGTTGCTCTTCACCTTCACGCCAGTGACAGCGCCCTTCTTGAGCTGCTTCGTCCCGACGCTGTTCGCCGGCAATCTGATCGCCGCGTAGCTCGTGCCGCCAAGCGCGACGATTAGCGCGAGGCAGGCCACGACCATCGCCGGTGACGGCGCGCGACGCGAGAGCATTCGAACGACCCCTCTGCTCGTCATCTCATCCCTCCTGTGACGGCTAGACGGCGCGATTACCCCGAGTCAATACCCGGCGAACCGCCCGCAGTAACGCATCTACCCACCTGCAGAATCGAGCGCTCAGCAGCTCGGGGCGTCCGCGAAGTCACGTCTGGATAACGGACTCCGGCGCACGCGGCGCAGTAATTGGGTCTGCGTGTCTGTGCACCACCTTCCAGACGTCGTCCTCGCGCCGAAAGATGGTCGTCACCCGAACCGCAACGGGGGCGATCTCCTCCGCTCCGCCCACCCGGGCCTGATAGCTCTCGACCTCGACCGTGTAGGCGAGGTCAGAGCCAATGCCGGTGGACACGTTTTCGAATCCAACGACCTCGCCATCGCGGTAATTTTCCGCGGCCCGGTCCAACGTAGCGGACACCTCGCTCCAACCACGAACAGGAGGACCGAACGGATTGGCGAGAGTCACATCATCGCGGCGGGAGTAGAGGCGTTTATAGACCTCCGGGTTTCCGTTCGTGATCTCATGTCCTGCCCGGTGATACTCCTCGAGCGGTAAGTCGTGCTCTGGTGCCATTGGGCAACCTCCATCGCTGGACAATGTCGCGAGCGTATCCCCGCTTCCGCCTAGGTTCCGAGATAGCTCGCTGGGTCAACCGAGATCGAGCCCTCGGCGATTCCGCGCTTGATCTCGTCGAGCTTCGCCGGCAGTGAAATCGGCACCCTGCTCTCGAGCCCGTGGAAGGGCGCGAGGCCGACGCCGCCATTCTCGAGCGTGCCGTTGAGCACGCCCCCCTTGAAATCACCGTCGACGACGTCGCCCATTGCGAGGTACACCATCCGGCGATACCTCTTCTGAACGCTCGTCAGCCACAGATCCGAGTATTGCGGCGTTGAGAAGAACTGGTCGGTGTCGACCCCGATGAGTAGCACCTTCGGGGTCTGTGTCTGCCGGGCTGCCTCGCCGGCCCCATAACCCCCTGTCGGTCCATCGACCGGCATGATGATGTCGGCCCCCGAGGAGATGAGATGGGCCGCGATGCGCGTGGCTGCCGCCACGTCGCCGAAGGCGGCGAAATCCGCCGGGTCCTGGCTGACGAACGCCCCCTCGTGTGTCCTGGGGTTCCAGCCCAAGAGCTCGACTTTCCTCTTGTGGTGCCGGTTGTAGTAGAGGACGCCGGCGGCGAAGCCGCTCATGAAGGGAATGACCGTTGGAATCGGGATCCCCCCGAATGTGGCCACCGTTCCCGTGGTGGTCATCTGCGCGGCCAAATAGCCGGCCTGGAACGCAGCCTGATCTGTTCTGAAGATGACGCTCACGACGTTGCCGCCCCCGCGGCCCGCGCCGGCGTCGGTGACGAGGAACCTCTGCTCGGGATTGCGCTTCGCCGCTTCGACAGTCGTGGCCGCCATGCGATTCCCCACGGTCACTATCAGGTCGCACTTCTGCTTCACGAAGTCCTGGATGTGCCGCGTCCACTCTCGAGGAGTGGAGGATCGCGAGACCTTGTCTCGCACGTTGATGCCCCATTTCGTGGCGGCGTCCGTGAGCCCGTCGAACACAGCTTGGTTGAAGGCGCGGTCGTTCAGAGGGCGGTATTCCGTCACCTCGCATCCCGTTAGCGGGCCGTCCACCGCACTGCGGCCGATCGCGCGGCCGAGCGCGATCGAGGTGCCGATGACAAGGACTGCGCTCGCGAGCATGACCCCGGCCAGCCGGACCCTTCGCCTCTTGACCAGCGGCGGCGGCACGATCGCGTCGCGCCTCGACCTCGACTCCTGTTCGGACGGGGGTGGATCACGAGGCACATCGTCAACGCTTGTGACCTCGAACAGATGCCACTCCCCGTCGGTGCCGCGCAACTCGTGCCTGCCGCGGTCGGCGAAGCCGAACCCCGCGCCGCGGACCATGTCGCGCACGCCGCCGGTCACAAGGACCTGGCCCGTGCCTGCCTCCGCCATCGTCCGCGCCCCGACGTGAACGTTGACTCCGCTCAGCTTCCCGTCGAAGACTTCGCACTCGCCGATGTGGACGCCGGCGCGGATCTCGATGCCCAGCTCCCGCACAGCGTCGCCGATCGCCATGCACAGCGGATCGCTGATCCGGGCGAGTCGAATCGTGCGAAAACGCCGTCCCCCGCAGTGTCGAGCTCCCGGCCTGCGAACTCCCGGAGGGCCTCGCGGATGATCCGGTGGTGCCTAGCCAGTAGCTCACGCCAGCGGCGGTCGCCCATCTCCTCGGCCACCCTCGTCGACCCGACGATGTCGGTGAACATGAGCGTCGTCAGGACGCTGGTGCGGCGAGTCCTCGGCATGTTGGGGAGTGTGGCGTCCGGCCCCTGATCCGGCAAGCGAATCGTGGGCGCGGCTCCGCGGAGGCGTAACCCCACGGCCTGGGACTTGATTACGGTCGAGTCCTGTGGACGAGGCGGTAAAGCGCGAGCTCAGCTACTCGAGACGTCGTCGGCGCCAAGCTCCAGCGCGCTACTCGCGGCTCGACGCTGCCCAAATGTTGATCTCGCTCTCGGTCGCATAGCGATCGATCTCGGCCAGCTCCTCGTCCGTGAACTCGAGGTTGTCGAGAGCCGCGACGTTCGCCTCGAGCTGCTCGACGCTGCTGGCCCCGATGAGTGCTGACGTGACCCGCGGGTCACGGAGCGTCCAGGCAACCGCCATCTGGGCCAGCGTCTGTCCACGCCGCTGCGCGATCTCGTTCAGCGCCCGGATCTTCGCCAGCGTTTCGTCCCTGAGCAGGTCGGGTGAAAGCGTGCTGCCGCGAGTCACCCGCGATCCCTCGGGAATCCCATGCAGGTACTTGTCGGTCAGCATGCCCTGCGCGAGCGGCGAGAAAACGATGCAGCCGAGCCCCAGCTCCTCGAGCGTGTCGAGCAGCTCGGGCTCGATCCAACGGTTCAGCATCGAGTACGACGGCTGGTTGATCACAAACGGCGTCCTCAGCTCGGCAAGAATCTCGTGCGCCTCGCGCGTCTTCTCCGCCGAGTACGAGGAAACCCCCACGTAGAGCGCCTTGCCCTGCCGCACAGCCGTGTCGAGTGCGCCCATGGTCTCCTCGAGCGGCGTCTCCGGATCGAAACGGTGCGAGTAAAAGATGTCCACGTAGTCGAGACCTATCCGACCCAGGCTCTGGTCGAGGCTTGCGAGCAGGTACTTGCGCGAGCCCCACTCGCCGTAGGGCCCGGGCCACATGTCGTAGCCGGCCTTGCTCGAGACCACGAGCTCGTCACGAAACGGCATCAGATCGTCCTGCAGGATCCGGCCGAAGTTCGCCTCAGCCGAGCCGTAGGGAGGGCCGTAATTGTTCGCGAGATCGAAGTGCGTGATCCCGAGGTCGAAGGCACGGCGGATGATTGTGCGGCCGGTTCGGAGCGGATCGTCGTCGTCGCCGAAGTTGTGCCAGAGCCCGAGCGAGATCGCCGGTAGCAGGAGACCGCTTCGCCCGCTGCGGCGATACGCCATTCGCTCGTACCTTTCGTCCACCGGCACGTAGATCATGCTGGGCTTCCCTCTGTCGCAAGTTCGACGGGCCTTGCCTCGCTCGCCGACCGATACAGGGCTTCGATGGCACGGGCCTGCCCGACGGCGTCGTCGCGTCCGAGCAGCAGCGGGGCCTCGCCTCGAATCGCAGCCGCAACGTTCTCGAGCTCGAGCCGATACGAGTTCGCCCTCTCCGCCTCCACTAGCTCGACCTCGCCGTCGCGCCTCAGCTCGATGATTGGAGAACGCGAGTGCCACGGATCGTCGAGGAAGAGGCTTCCGCTCTCGCCGACGAGCTCGACTTCGTCACGGGACGGAAGGACGAAGCCGCAGTCAAAATGCGCGAGCGTCTCGCCGGGTAGACGAAGCGTCGCGGCAAAGACGACGTCGACGCCGCTTGCTCCGAGAACCTGCTCGGCCTCGACCCGCTGCGGCTCGCCTGCTACGTACCGGATCATGCTTATGCAATAACAGCCAACGTCCATCAGCGCGCCGCCGTCGAGCCGCGGGTCGAAGCGGGTGTCGTCCGGGCCGTGACGAGTTGCGAGCTGAAAGCTGAACGAGGCGCGAACGAGCCTCAGGCGTCCGATCGTGTCCTCGTCGAGCAGCTGAGCGAGCTTCTTCGCCTGCGGATGGTGCCGCCACATGAAGCCTTCGGACAGGACGAGCCCCGCCGATTCGGCGTAGTCGAACGCGTGGACGACGTCTTCGGAGCGGCGCGAGAGCGGCTTCTCGCACAGAACATGCTTTCCAGCTTCGAGCGCGCGCATCGTCCAGTCGATGTGCATTCCGTTTGGAAGCGAGATGTAGACCGCCTCGACGTCCGTGTCCTCGAGCAGCGCCTCGTAGCTTCCGTAGGCGCGTTCGATCCCGTACTCCCACGTGTAGGCCTCGGCACGAATGGCGACACGGCTTGCGAGGCCGATCACGTCGACCTGATCGGATTCCGCAGCCGCCGCGAGAATCTCCCGGTTGATCCGCGCCGTGGAGAGGATCCCCCAGGAGACGGTCATTCTTGCTCCTCCGGCGCCTCGGACTTCGTGAGCGCCTGCTCGAGCTCGGCCTTTGTCGCGCCGGTCATGATCGCCACCGCTTCCGGCATCGTGTGCGTCTTTGGGCTGATGACCGCCACGCGCTTGCCGAGTCGCATGATGTGGATTCGGTCTGCGAGCTCGAACACATGTGGCATGTCGTGGCTGATGAGGATCACGGGGAGACCCCGATCGCGAACCCGCCGGATCAGGTCGACGACCTGGCGAGTCTCCTTGACCCCCAGCGCCGCCGTCGGCTCGTCCATGATCGCCAAGCGCTCGGCCCATGCGGAGGCGCGGGCGACAGCGACGCCCTGACGCTGGCCTCCCGAGAGGTTCTCCACCGACTGCTTGATCGATTGGACACCGATCTTGAGCTCGGAAAAGTGGCGCGTCGCCTCGCGCCGCATTCTGCGCTTGTCGAGCAGCCTGAGTACTCTCCCCAACGGTCCTCTTCGGCGCAGTTCCCTGCCCAGGAAGATGTTGGCCGCGATGTCGAGGGCCGGGGCGACGGCCAGGTCCTGATAGACGGTCTCGATTCCGGCGCGGCGAGCGTCGAGTGGTGATCGGAAGTGCACCGGCTTGCCGTCGAGCTTGATTTCGCCCTCATCGGGCTGAAGCGCGCCCGACAGCGCCTTGATGAGCGTCGACTTGCCGGCGCCGTTGTCGCCGATGATCGCGAGGATCTCGCCCGGGTAGAGGTCGAAGTCCGCGCCGTCCAGGGCAACGACCTGTCCGTACCGCTTGACGAGGCCCTGGGCTTCGAGAATCGGCCCCGGCGTGCTCATGCACTCTTCCGGTGTGTCAGTTGGTCGACCGAGACCGCGAGGATGACGAGGATGCCGGTCACGAGGTACTGGTAGATGACCTCGACACCGACCAGCGTCAGACCGTTCCGGAAGACGCCGACGATTACCGCTCCGATCAGTGTCCCGATGATCGTTCCGCGCCCGCCGAACAGACTCGTGCCGCCGAGAACGACGGCCGTGATCGCATCGAGGTTCTCGGTGGTCTGACCCGCATTTGGATCGCCGAGCTCCGTTCGGCCGACGAGCAACCAGGCGGCGATTCCGTACATGAGCCCGGCGATCGTGTAGACGCCGAGCAGCACCCGCTTCACCTTGATTCCGGTCAGCCGCGCGGCCTCAGGGTCGTCGCCGACGGCATAGACATGCCTCCCCCAGGCCGTCTGAGTGAGCCCGTACCAGATGAAAGCGTAGAGGGCGAGCATCATGACGACCCCGTACGTGACCTCTGCACCGGCAAGCGTGAACGTCCGCCCGAAGTAGAGCAGCAGCTTGGGTGGCTCCGAGAAGGTCAAGTCGTTCGACACGATGTGGGTCAAGGCGAATGCGATGTTCAGCGTGCCGAGGGTGACGATGAACGCCGGCAGCCGCACTCCGGTGACGAGCGCGCCGTTCAGCAGGCCGAATCCGATGCAGACGAGGAGCCCGAGGGAGAGCGCTTCGAGCGGAGGGACTCCGTTGGCGACGGCCAGCTTCGTCATGACGATCTGGCCGAACGCCATCACGGTCCCACAGGACAGATCGATTCCAGCGGTGAGGATGATCAGCGTCTGACCGATCGCGAGAACGCCGACGATCATCACCTGCTGCAGCACGAGCGAGAGGTTCTGAGCCTGGAGGAAGTTCTCGCTCCGCCAGGAGAAGAAGGCCATCGTAAGCACGAGTGCGAGGAAAGGTCCCACCGCGGGGGCGCCGATTACTCGACGAGCAGCCTGCAGCGGCGAGACTCGGGTCGGTCGCCATGGGGCTGAGGGTGGTTCGGTCGCTGTCTCCATTGTTCCCCCGGAGTCCAGGCGATCCTAAGGAGTCGGGAGCGGGAGCCGCGACCGGAGCCACGAGGGCTCCGGTCGCGGAGGTGAGGAGGGAGGCCTCTTTAGCCCCAGCAGTTCCTCAGCCCGTAGGCGACGCTCTTGGAGGGAACGCCTGTCAGAGCCTTCTTGGCGATCAGGTTCAGGCCGGTGTCCGTGTACCCCTTGGCCCTAATGCCCGTCTTCGCGAACCTCACGACCGCAGAGACGCCCAGCTTGGCCATCCGCAGCGGGTATTGCTGAGAGGTCGCGTCGATGATCCCGGCCCTCACGTTGCGGACGCCTGCGCAGCCACCGTCCACGGAGACGATCGTCACGCCGCTCTTCGTCTTACCGGCGTTCTTCAGAGCCGTCCAGGCGCCTGCCGCGCTGGGCTCGTTGATCGTGTAGACGACGTCGATGTCCGGGTCTTTCTGCAGACAGTTCTCCATGGCCGTCTGCGACGGAGCCGTCTGGCCCTGGCCGTTGCCGACACAGGCGATTTGACTGTCGCTGTTCTTGATGCCGAAGCCCTTCAGGAAGCCGTTGTGGCGGAGAGCTCCCACCGACGAACCTGCGTGCTCGTCGAGCATCGCGATTGTCACCCTCTTAGGCTTCGTCGCGGCTCGCGCATACTTTCCGATCTTCACGCCCGCGTTGAAGTTGTTGGTGGCGAAGAGCGCGTCGGTGACGTTCTTCGGGTCGGTCGGCGAGTCGAGGGCGATGACGAGGACGCCCGCCCTCCGTGCCTTCTTGATCGCCGCGTTCTCCGCTTTGGCGTCCGCGACCGTGATCAGAATCCCCTTCACCTTCGCGGTCGTGAAGTTCTCGATCGCCGCGATCTGGCTCGCGTTGTCGGAGCTGTTCTTGCCGGCGGCGTACTTGAGTTGAGCTCCGAGCTTCTTCGCCTGGGCGGTCGCTCCCTGTCGCATCTTCACGAAGAACGGATTCGTGGCGTCCTTCGTGATCAGAGCAACCTGGATCTTCGCGGTTCCCTTCGAAGTCGTGGCCCCGGCCACCGCCGCCAGTGCTGCACTACCTACGAGGACAAGAGCGAGCGCCGCAAGCAGTGCCCGTCCGGTCCACCGCGCTGACCCCCGTTGCGTTCTCTGACGCATTACCAGCCTCCCTTGTGGGTTCATGACGCTGAGGATTGTGGTACCGATAACACAATTTCGTCCGTTGAGTCAAGCTTGATACCTTGTATTCGGCCGCCCAGGCGTGTTACTGATCTCACGAAAGGGTCAATGACCTCCCATTTCGCCAACGTGACGATCAAAGATGTTGCACGGCAATCGGGCGTGTCGTCCATGACCGTCTCGCGCGTGATCAACGGCGGAGAGCGGGTCAGCTCCGAGACTCGGCAGCGGGTCGAACAGGCAATTGACGAACTGGGTTATGTCCCGAGCCGATTGGCGAGGGGCCTGATCCGCCAGAAGACAGGGACACTCGCGATGATCGTCCCCGACGTCGGAAATCCGTTCTTCACCCTGATCGTGCGTGGAGCAGAAGACGTCGCGCGCCGCGCCGGCTACCGCATGATTCTCTGCGACACCCGGGCGGACCTGGCGATCGAGCGGGAAGTGATCGAGGAGATGATCGCGCACCGGGTAGATGGGATCGCGATCGCGCCTGTCAGCGATCGCTCTCGAAGCCATCTACAGCGCCTGCAAAGGTTCGGCGTGCAGTTCGTCGTGATCGACCGCACCGTTCGGGGAATCGAATGCGACGTCGTCATCGGCGACAGCGCAGCCGGTGCCAAGCGGCTCGTCGAGCATCTGATCGCTCTTGGGCATCGACGCATCGGCTTCATCATGGAGTCCGACGACGTTTCCACCGCCAGAGACCGGCGCCGAGGATACGAAGACGCGCTGGAGGCCGCCGGCGTTCCCCTCGACCCCGAGCTGGTCGTTCGCTCGACCGTCGACCCGCAGGGTGGTGCGGAAGGCATGCGCCGTCTCCTGGAGCTCGAGGATCCTCCCACCGCCGTCTTCGCGGTCAACAATCTCGTCGCCCTCGGCGCGATCGAGGCCGTTCGGGCCAACGGCCTCGAGGTGCCGGACGACGTGGCGCTCGTGTGTTTCGACGACATCGAGTACGCATCCCGGCTCTATCCGTTCCTGACCGTGATGGCGCAACCTGCAGAGACGCTCGGCACCCTTGGGACTCAGCTCTTGCTCGAGCGGATCGAGGGTCGCGCGCCCGAGCAGAGTCGTCTCGTCGTCCTCCCAGCACACTTCGTCGTCCGGCAGTCCTGCGGTGGCGGAACCACGGTCGCGTGAGCGTCTACGGCGGGATCGAGACCGGCGGCACGAAGTGGGCGTGTGCGATCGGAACCGGTCCCGATTCGCTTTCAGCGGCGGAGAAGATCCCGACGACGACGCCCAAGGAGACCATCGACAAGACCGTGGAATTCTTCCAACGCGAGGGGCCCGTCGCGGCGATCGGAATCGGCTCCTTCGGCCCGATCGATCCGAAGATCACCTCGGAGACCTGGGGTCACATTACTTCGACGCCCAAGCCGGGCTGGGCACATACCGATGTCGGGCAGGAAATTCGTCGACGCCTTGCGGTGCCGGTTGCTTTCGACACGGACGTCAGCGCGGCCGCGCTAGGGGAGAACCGCTGGGGAGCTGCACAGGGGCTCGAGACGTTCTGCTACATCACAGTCGGCACCGGCATTGGCGGCGGCGTCATGGCGCACGGGATGCTCCTCCACGGCCTCGTGCATCCGGAGTTCGGGCACCTTCGCGTTCCGCACGACCAGGAGCGGGATCCGTTCCCGGGTGTTTGTCCCTACCACGGCGATTGCTGGGAAGGGCTGGCCTCGGGTGTTGCGATCGAAGCGCGCTGGGGACGACCTCCGGACGAGCTCGCACAAGAGGAAGCCGTCTGGACGCTCGAAGCGCACTACTTGGCGCTTGGTCTCATGTCCGTGATTTGCGTCCTCTCGCCCGAACGCATCATCATCGGGGGCGGAGTCATGAGGCACCCCGAGGTTCTGCCGCTCGTCCGTCGCGAGCTGAGCGAACTGCTGAACGGGTACCTGGAGTCCGCCGCTGTAGGCGAGGAGATCGACAGCTACGTGACTCTGCCCGGGCTGGGGGCGAAGTCGGGCGTCCTGGGCGCGATTGCGCTCGCCCAGATGGCAACCAGCCCCTAACTCGCGAGCGCTCGGCGGCGGATCGAGAGTGTCCGGCATGAATCGAACATGCGCACGCGGTTTAGGAAGCTTCTTACGAGCACTAAGAAGTGCCTGCACCTTTGGTGGTTATGAAGAGGTTCGGCGGTGTGCGCGCCAGTGATTGCGCCAGTCCGCGCCGAGGATTCGGTGCTCCGGGCGACCCCGGACGATCACGTGAGAGCGTGGAGAGCCGCCTGCCGATCCGCGCGACGGGCCCTCCTGGGCTGCCCTACTCAGCCCCGTCGAGTGCCGTCAGCGCTTCTCCGAGGGTCTGCAAGGCGGAACGCACGCGTGGCAGGTCCGCCGCCTCGGGCCCTGCGGATAGGGCCTCCCACCGCTCGTTTTCGGTTTCGCCGTAGAGGAGACTGGTTGCCATCCGGACCGTGAGGCCCGTGTCGTCTCCGAATGCGGTGCCTGGAAGCACGGCGACGGCGAACCGATCCAGCAGGTGCTCGGCCAGGCTGACGCTCGTCGTGATGCCGCGCTCGGCCAGCGGCTCGAGCAGCGCCGCGAAGTCGGGGTAGAGGTAGAACGCCGCCGTCGGTGGTCTACACGTGAGGCCGGCGGTGGCGACGACCTCGAATGCGGCTCGGCTGACTGTCTGGTGCAGAACGCGCGCCGAATCGACGAACTCGACCAGCTCCGCGGGTTCGTCATAGGCGACGATTGCAGCGGCGTCGATGGGCGCCGCGAGACAGGACCAGACCTCGCTCCCGACCGACGTGATTCCTTGGACGAGGCGGCGACCGACGTCGTTCGCCGGCGCGCGCAGCACGCCGACTCGCCAGCCGCCGAGCGCGTGCGACTTGCTGAGACCGCCCGTCACGACGACGTCGGGGTCGACGGTCGCGGCACTGACGAATTCGGCGGGCGCATGCGCGAGCTCCGCGTAGATCTCGTCGGAGACGACCTGGAGGCCGCACTCGCGGGCGACGCCGAGCACGGACTCCAGGAGCTCGGGACTCGCGAAGGTCCCGGTTGGGTTGTCTGGGTGGGTCAGGAGAAGGATGCGCGGATCGAGGCCGCGCTTCCGCGAGAGGGAGACGCGCTCGCCCAGGAGGCCGGGGTTTGGCACGCCCCCGGCTTCGGCCGGAATGTCAAGCCGCAGCACCTGCTTGCGTGCGAGGCGCGCCTGTGGCTCGTAGCTGACCCACGCCGGCCGCGGCAGCGCGAGGTCCCCATGTAGGGACGTGAGGAGCGCGAACAGGAGCGCCTTGCTCCCGGGCCCCACGACCACCTGCTCGGGCTCCGTCGCGAGCCCGCGCCGGGCGTAGTAGCCGGCGACGCTCGACCGAAGCGCAGCGCTTCCCGCAACTGCCCCGTACGCGTTGGCGCCACTGGCACGCTCGAGGGCCTCACGAAGGAGTGAGTGGACCGGGAGCCCGGCCTCCCCGAAGCCGAGGTGGACGACGCGCTCTCCCAGAGCCTGCCGTCGAAGAACGGCTTCGTTGATCGCGAGCGTCGGCGAGAGCGCGCTCACGACGGAGCCTGGATCCGTCCGTGGCGGGCCAGGAGTGCGACCAGGTCGTCGTGGGGAAGCGCCGGTGCCCAGTTTCCCGCGCGGCCTGTGAAGTCTTCGGCCGCGCAGAGGGCGTTCCAGATCGCCTCTGCGGTCGCCTCGCAGACGGCGTCGAAGAGCGGCGACACGACCTCGTTGTCGAGCTCGCGAGCCGTGTGGAGGGGCTCGTCGAGCGCCACGCGGCGAGCCGTGGAGAAGGCGATTGCGAAGTCCCCGCTTCCGTTGTGCGCCGCTGCACCGGTGCGGGCCAGCCCGAGGAAGCTGCGCTTCGCGAGCCGGCCCAACTGGCGCGGCCCGAGCGGAGCGTCAGTGGCGACGACGACCACGATCGAGCCCTGCTGCGCCCAGCTGGGCCTGGCGACGTCGAGCTCACGCCCGACAGGCACTCCGTCGACAACGAGCTGCTCGCGCAGGCCGGTGTTCGAAGACACGAGGACACCCACGACGCACTCCTCCGCGCCGGCCGACGCGAGGCGGGAGGCGGTTCCGATTCCGGCCTTGAGCTCGAAGGAGACGAGTCCCGTACCGGCTCCGACGGAGCCCTCGGGTACCGGGCCTCCCGCTGCTTCGCGCCAGGCAGCGACAGTTTCGGTCACCCCGATTGGACGTGCGCCAAGATCGCTGAAGTACGCGTCGGAGCACTCGGCCACGAACGGATGCACGAATCGCTTGCCATCCCCCACCTCGGGATGCAGGCGGATCGTCTCGGTGATCACGGCGTCCGCGACCCGCGCGACGTTGAGCGATCCGGTCAGCATGATCGGACCGTCGAGCACGCCCATCTCGTCCACGAACTCCCGCCCGTAAACCTCACCGCTTCCGTTGAGGACCGCGAAGGCGGCGGCGACCCGGACGGCGAAGACGTCGCCATCATGCGGGAGGATCGCCGTGACGCCGGTGTTGAAAGGCCCTTCGGCGCCGTCTCGGAGCGTCGTGTGTCCGACGCGAACGCCGGCCACGTCGGTGATCGCGTTGAGCGGGCCCACCGAGAGTTCGCCCGGAGCGAACCCGAGATCGCGCAGCCGACCGGTCACTTGCGTCGGCGCCGAATGAGCTCGGCGGTGATCAGCGTGCCCTGCTCGTTCCACGCCGGGATGAAGACGAGCGTGTCGTGGCGCTTTCCCATCGGCCGGGAGCGTAGCTCCGTCCGCTAGAGAATCCGCGGAGGAGCGCGGTGATCCCGACGCCGGCCTGTCGGGCCGAACTACGCGCCGGGATCTATTCGATCCGAATCGATGGCTCCGGCCGCCGGCGCTCTCCGGCTGCTTGACCCCTCGGCCAGTAGCATGAAAGGCGTCCCAACACCGTTTGCTTGCCACGCTGGCCCGCGAAGAATTAGAGGACATGACAGACGAACGAGAAGCAGATCAGACGCAAAGAGGCGCTGAGCTACATGCTCGTCAAGGCGAGACGACGGTCCCGACGCGTGCGGCTGCGGACCATTCCGCAACGAACCAACAGCAGCAGCGCGATCCCCTGAACACCCTGACAGGATGCGAGCGGATTCTGATACTTGGGCGAACCGGGTCCGGGAAGACCACGCTCGCACGAGAGCTTGCGGCTGCTCTCGGCGTGCCCCATGTTGAGCTGGACTCGCTGTACTTCGGCCCGGACTTCAGTAGAGCGCCCCTGTCCCTGCTGCGCGACAGGACGAGCGCGGCAATCGCAGGAGATCGTTGGGTCACCGACGGCAACAAGCGCGCAGTGCGCGACCTGGTCTGGCCTTGGGCGGACACAATTATTTGGCTCGACTACCCCGTGTATGTGAGCTTGTGGCGGCTCGCCAAACGCGCGCGCACCCGCACCTCGGCGCTCAGCGCGCAGGCCGCTCAGACCGGTCGAAGGATCGGACTGCCCAAGCAGATGCTCGCAGCCGCGAGAGGGGTGCTCACGGCGCTCAGATCACATCGGGGACAGCGGCGGAGATACCCGCGAATGTTCGCTCAGCCGGCAAACCGGCATCTCGCGGTGGCACGCCTGCGTTCACCGCGTGCTACTCGTCAATGGATGGCTCGCGTCACCGAGGTGGCCCGCCCGCCGGCGTAGGGGCGGGTGGTGCCGGTCCGCGCGGCCTCGCCAGACGCTTACTGCTGCTTTCCATGAAACGGAGCAGCCCGCGCAACACCGGTTTCTGGAAACACGCGAGTACGTGGATCACGACCTCGCGGCAGAAAGCCGAAGTTGACGTGGGAGACGCTCGGCTTAGAAAAGAGCAATGCCCCCGGCATGAATCGAACATGCGCACGCGGTTTAGGAAACCGCTGCTCTATCCACTGAGCTACGGGGGCCGAATAGGGCCAAGATAGCCGAGGTTGGGTAGCGTGGTCTTGTGGCCGACACCGGGCGAATCCAGCTTCTGCAAGGGGACATAACGACACAGGAAGTCGATGCGATCGTGAACGCGGCGAACTCGTCGCTGCTCGGCGGCGGAGGCGTCGACGGTGCGATCCACCGGGCCGGCGGGCCCGCGATACTCGAGGAATGCCGCGGCCTCGGAGGCTGCGAAGCCGGCGATGCGAAGTCGACCACGGCTGGTGAGCTGCCCGCGCGATACCTCATCCATACGGTCGGGCCCGTTTGGCAGGGCGGCGACCAGGGGGAAGACGAGCTCCTCGCCTCGTGCCACCGGCGCTCGCTTGAAGTTGCCGCCGAGCTCGGTTGCCGCACGGTCGCCTTTCCAGCGATCTCGACCGGCGTCTACCGCTTCCCGGTCGACCGAGCCGCCGAGATCGCCCTCCGAACGACTCGCGACCAGCTAGTCCGGCTTCCGCAGATCGAGCGCGTCACTTTTGTCCTGTTCTCGGACGAGCACCTTCTGGCCTTCGAGCGAGCACTCGGCGCATGAACATCAAGACTTTCGGATCCGTCGACGAGCGCAGCCTCAAGCAGCTCGAGCGCTGCATGGAGGCGGGCGACGCCGAGTTCGGCGTCCTCTGCGCCGATCATCACCCCGGCTACAGCCAGCCGATTGGCGGCGGCATCGCGTACGAAGGGTACGTGTCCCCCTCAGGCGTGGGCTATGACATCGGGTGCGGAAATAAGGCGTCCCGAACGGACCTGTCCCGAGGCGACCTCGACCCGCTCGGCGGCGTCGACAAGCTCATGCGCGAGATCACACGCCGGATCTCGTTCGGCATGGGCGTCCCGGCGACCGAGCGGGTCGACCATCCGGTGCTGGACCAGATCCGAACCGCTGACTTCGCGCCGCAGCGGCAGCTCTCGCAGCTGGCGGAGTCGCAGCTCGGCACCGTCGGCTCGGGCAACCACTACGTCAACCTGATGGAAGACGAGGAGGGCTTCGTCTGGATCGGCGTCCACTTCGGCTCGCGCGGTTTCGGCCACAAGACGGCATCGGGCTTCCTCGCGCTCGCGCAGGGCCTGCCCTTCGGCGGCCGCGCGACTGAGGGCGAGATGGACTCGCCGCCGGTCCTTTTCGAGATCGACTCCGAGCTCGGCGAGTCCTATATCGCGGCGATGAAGCTCGCCGGCGACTACGCCTACGCGGGCCGCGACGTGGTTGTGGCCAAGGTGCTCGAGATCCTCGGCGCCGAGGCCACATACGAGGTTCACAACCACCACAACTTCGCCTGGCTCGAGGAGCACTTCGGCCGCTCGTACTGGGTGATCCGGAAGGGCTGCACGCCGGCCCGGCCGGGACAGGAGGGCTTCGTCGGCGGCTCGATGGGCGACGAGTCGGTCATCCTCGAGGGCGTCGAGGGCGAGGAGGCCGTCGAGTCGCTCTACTCGACCGTGCACGGAGCGGGGCGGGTGATGAGCCGGACGCAGGCGGCGGGCCGGGTTCGGAGGCGCAAGCGCTGGACGTGCGCGAACCGCGACTGCAACCGGGTCTTCGAGGCGAAGGGCAACTGCCCGGACCACCCGAGCGCGGGGATGAAGAAGATCTGGGTCGAGGAGCAGTTGAAGCCGGGCATCGTCGACTGGCCGGCGGTGCAGGCCAGGCTGCGCGAGCAGGGCATCGTGCTCGTCGGCGGCGGTGCGGATGAGGCGCCGGAGGTCTACAAGCGACTACCCGAGGTCCTCGATGCGCACTCGGGATCGGTGCGCGTCAAGCATCGCCTGCGGCCGTTGGGCGTGGCGATGGCCGGGCGAGACGTGCACGACCCATACAAGGACTAGACACCCCGACCGGGCTCACGATCCCTTGATCCCGGGTCTCCTCGGCGAAGCGGGCGGCGAGCTAGGCGTCGCTGAGCTCGACGTGGCGCTCGGCGATGCACTCGCGGGCCCAGCGCTCGCACGCCTCGATCAGGCGTCCTCGGAACTCGTCCACCTCGTGCTCGCTCTGCGGCAGCTCGTCTGCGCCGACCTCGATCCGCACCTGGTGTGCCGAGGCCTCGGAATGCCGCCCGATCTCGTGCCTGTACTCGGACACGATCGCGACCTCGCCGACCTTGTCGAGGAGCTGTGCTGCAAGGTCGTCGATCTCAGCCGGTGTCGCCTCGCGCCCCGCGAACATGCCGAAGTTCACCCGAATTTCTAGCGCAGGCGGTTCGAGGGTCCTCGTCGCGAAGGCGATCACCGAGTCTTCAGACCCCATGGCCCCTTTCCGGTTCCCGCTTTGAAAGAAGCTAATCCTCGTGCGGTACCCAGCGGAAGCGGCGCATGGCGAATACCGCTCCGACGAGGCCCCACGCGGCAAGAACAGCGACATCCCCTGGGCGGTCCCAGATCTGATCACCTCGCAGCATGATGTCGGTGACGAGCTTGATGAAGTATGTCAGCGGCAAGACGTCGGCGACGGCCTGGAGAAAGCCCGGGAACGTGTCCCGCTCGAAGAACGACCCCGAGATGAACAGCATCGGGAAGTAGATCGCGTTCACGACCGCCGAGGCGCCTTCCGCTCGACGCACGAACGCGGTCAAGCCGACGCCGAGCGCAGCGAACGAGATCGCGCCCAGCACGAGGGCGATTGCGAGCGAGCCGATTCGATGTGGGAACGACGCATCGAAGACGGCCATGCCCAGAGCGACAATGCATGCAGCCTGGACAAGGAACGCGATCATCGTCGTGACGAGTACGGCTGTGAGATACGTCGGTGCAGGGAGCGGCGTTGATCGCAGCCGCTTGAGGATTCCCTCCTCCCGGCGGATGACGAGCACGATCGCGAGGCCGGCGAACGCGGTCGCGATGACGCCGTAACCCAGCGTCCCTGCAAGCAGGTAATCGGATCCGCGAAGGTCGCCGACCTCGTCGTCTCCATAGGCGAACCCGAGCAGGAGGAACAGGATCATCGGCAGCAGGAACGTGAAGAACGCGAGCTCCCGGCTTCGACTGTAGATGCGCAGCTCACCGCGCAGCTCGTGGAGGAACAGCCTCATTCGCGCTCCTCCTGGGTGAGAGAGAGGTAGACCTCCTCGAGGCTCGGGCGCCGGACCTCGAGCGCTTCGAGCTCCTGGCCCGCCGCCAGTGCCTCGGCGGTCAGCTCGTGGAGGATGCGGGTCGGCTCCTCGGTCCGGAGAACGACTTCCTGGCCGTCTCTGCGGAACCGGATCTCGGTCGGCGGCAGGGCGCCCGTCAGCTCGCCGGGGCGGCCGAGGGCGACGATCTGCCCGTTCCGGAGCACGCCGACGCGGTCGCAGAGCCGCTCCGCCTCGTCCAGATAATGGGTCGTCAGCAGGACCGTCTTGCCGAGCTCCCCGAGCGAGGCGATCGTGTCCCAGGCCCGTCGCCGCGCCTCGGGATCGAAGCCGGTCGTCGGCTCGTCGAGGAAGACGAGCTCGGGATCGCCGATCAGTGCGAGGCCGAGGTCGAGTCGCCGCTTCTGGCCGCCGGAAAGCGTCCGCACGAAGGCGCCCTTCTTCTCCTCGAGCCCGACGAGCTCGACCACTTCGTCGACTCGGCGCGGGTGCTCGTAGTAGCCGGCGAAGAGCGCCAGGCTCTCTGTCACGGACAGGCTTTGGTACATGGCCGAGGACTGGAGGACGACGCCGATGCGCTCGCGCCAGGATCGCCCAGCTCGCGCCGGGTCTTCGCCGAGCACGGCGACCGAGCCTCCGTCGCGGCTGCGGTAGCCCTCGAGGATCTCGACCGTCGTCGTCTTTCCCGCTCCGTTCGGGCCGAGGAGCCCGAAGATCTCGCCGGCGCCGATCTCGAAGCTGACTCCTCGAACGGCCTCGACCTCGCCGTAGTTCTTGCGCAGATCGTTGACAACGACCGACATATCTGGGAGGCCGCTAATCGAGCTCGATCACGACGAGCCCACCGGCCGGGAACGCCGGCTCGGGCCCGCCCGTTAGCTCGGCGGCGATCTGCCCGCAATCCGGCTGGTGCGCGACCGCGACAACGTTCTCACCGCGTCCTTCGACTGCGGCTCGGAGATGCTTCACGTCCGCCCCGGGGGCGAGCCGCTCGTCGGGCTCGGCGGCGGCTGTGAGCTGGCGGGCAAGCTCCTCGCCGGTCTCGCGGGCGCGGAGCAGCGGACTGGTGAGAACGGCGTCCGCCTGAAGGCCCTCGCCCCGGAGACGCTCGCCGAGGGCACGCGCCTGCGCCCGACCCTCGGGCGTCAGCGGGCGCAGCTCGTCGGGCTCGCCCGGAGCCGCCGCCGCATGACGAACGAGGTAGAGGCGCACGCACGCACGATAAGCGCTTAGAAGAAGAACCGCGTCACATGGAAGAAGATCGGGGCGGCGAAGAGCAGCGAGTCGATCCGGTCGAGCACGCCGCCGTGGCCGGGCAGCAGCCCGCCGTAGTCCTTTACGCCGCGGTCGCGCTTGATCGCCGACATCACGAGTCCGCCGGCGAAGCCCGCGAGCGCGATCAGCAGGGACATCGCCGCCGCCTGCCAGGGGTTGAAGGGCGTCGCCCACCAGAGACCGGTGCCGAGCAACGCCGCGCACGCGACACCGCCCGCGAAGCCCTCCCAGGTCTTGTTCGGGCTGATCGTCGGGGCGATCCGGCGCCGGCCGAGGAGCTTGCCCCAGACGAACTGCAGCACGTCACTCGCCTGGACGACGACGACGAGGAAGAGGAGCAGCTTGCCGCTACTCGCGTCGTAGCCGTCGATGTTCAGCAGCAGGAGTGCGGGCGCGTAGCTGACGCAGTAGACGCATGCCATCAGGCCCCACTGGACTGTCGCCGTGCGCTCGAGGAAGCGCTCGGTCTCGCCCGCCAGCACCATCCGCGTCGCGAGCAGCAGGAACGCGTAGACCGGGATCATGATGCTGAACAGCCCGTACCACTGGACTCCGACGAGCGTGTATTGCACCGGGATGACGACGAAGAACGCCCAGGCGAGCGCGCGGTGGTCGGCGCGGCTCGTCGGGCTCAACGTGACGAACTCGCGGAGGGCCAGCACGGAGACGAGGGCAAAGAGGACGACGGAGCCGACTCCCCCGGTGAGCGTGGCGACGAGGAAGGCTGCGCTCATCAACCACCAGGCGCCGATCCGTGCGTTGACGTTCGCAATCGTGTCTCGTGCACCCGGGCCGGCGACGCTCAGCCGCAGCGCCTGGCCGACTGCCGTCGCAAGCACCAGCGTGACGGCGATGCCGCCGAAGAGCCAGAGCAGCTCCCGGTCGTCGATCACGACGCCTCCCCGCGAAGCGTCTCGAGGGCCTCGCGCGCCCGCGCGAGGAACGCTTCCTTGGGCTCGCCGTCGCGAAGGCTGAGGGCCTCGCCGAACATGACGCGCGAGACCATCGGCACCGGTATGAACTCGCCTTTCGGCAGGACGCGGTTGAGGTTCTCCATCGAGACGGGGACGAGCTCGAGCTCTGGATGGGCGGCACAGAGGTGATAGAGCCCGGCCTTGAAGGGGGCGATCCCGTCGCCCGAGCCGCGCGTCCCTTCCGGGAAGAGGATCAGCGAGTCGCCCGCCGCGAGGCCCTCGGCCATGCGGTCGACTGCGGCGCGGGCTTCAGGCCCTGAGCGATCGATGAGGACTGCTCGGAAGATCCGCGTCGAGAGGTAGCGGCGCAGCGGGCCGCGCTCCCAGTAGTCGCGCGCGGCCACCGGCCGTGTCCTTCGCCGCAGCTCTGGCGGCAGATACGACCAGAGGAGGACGAAGTCGAGATGGCTCGTGTGGTTCGCGAAGTAGACGCACGGCGTGGTCGACGGGGGCTGCCGCCAGTTGACGTAGCCGCCGGCGATGAGCCGGGCAAGGACGGCGACGAGGCGCCCGATCATCGTGCGCTCAGCTCCTGCGCGACGAGTCTCAAGCGGCGGGCAAAGGTGGCCAGCGAGCCCGCCAGGATGACGGCAAGCGCGGCAGCGACGAGCCTGCCCTCGAAGTCCGTTGCCGCAAGCTCGACCAGGGAGAGGAGGCATGCGGCGGTCAGCACGGCCATCCGGTGCGGCTTCGCCATCGGGCCGACGAAGTACTGGCGCGCGCCGAGTGCGCCGCCGAGCACCCGCACGTACGCGGTCAGGAGCGCGGCCACGGCGGCGGCCCATCCGAGCGCGCCGCCCCAGTCCCAGGCAATCGCATAGCCGGCGGCGACGAGGATCAGGAGATCCGCGAAGCGGTCGGGCACGTCGTTGTACAGCTCCCCGGTGGGGGAGGCGAGCTTGCCCTCGACGGCGAGCAGCCCGTCGAGCAGGTTGCAGGCGAGGCGGAGCTGGATGCCCGCTGCGGCGCCAACGAGCAGTGCGGCTTGAAGCGGCGTCGAGGCGTGTGGAAGCGCGATGAATGCGCCCGCGGCGAGCAGCGCGAAGGCGACGCCGGCGAGCGAGACGTGATTGGGGCGCACGCCCCGCCGCCCCAGCGCGGCTGCGAGCGCGGCCGCCGTCGGACGGCTGCGCGTCTTGAGCGGGCGGCGATCCATGCGTTTCCTTATCGGACTGCAAGCGCCGTCACCCGAGCGCCCGGTGGTTTACTCAGGCCATGCCCACCCATCGGTACGTCGTCGCCGACGTCTTCACCGATCGGCCGCTCGAGGGGAATCAGCTCGCCGTCTTCACGGACGCCCGCGACATCGCCGAGGAGCGCTACCAACCGCTCGCGCGAGAGATGAAGTTCTCCGAGACCGTGTTCACCCTCCCGCCGGAGAGCGACGGTCATGCTCGGATTCGGATCTTCACGCCGGCGACGGAGGTGCCGTTCGCGGGTCATCCGACGCTCGGCTCAGCCTTCGTCCTCGCCGGGCCTCTGCAGCTCGACGAGATCCGACTTGAGACCGGCAACGGTGTCGTGCCGGTCCGGCTTGAGCGCGAGGGCGCGCGCATCGTGTTCGGCCGCATGGCACAGCCGCTGCCGACTGTCGAGCCCTACGAGCAGCACGCCGACCTGCTCGAGGCGCTCGGCGTCGAGCGCTCCGAGCTGCCGGTCGAGGTCTACGACAACGGCATCCGTCATATCTATGT
>DASWDJ010000129.1:0-2762 GCA_036395295.1 Gaiellaceae bacterium
ATGGAGATCGACTCCGCTCCGCTCGAGCTCGACGAGGCCGAGCGCCGTGTGCGCCAGCTCGAGATCGAGCTCGCGGCGATGGGCAAGGAGTCCAAGGAGCGGCGCGAGCCGGTCGAACGCGAGCTGGCCGAGGCCAAGGAGCTTCGTGACGGGCTCGCCGCCCGCTGGGCGCGCGAGAAGGAAGCACTGGACCGCGTGAGCGAGATCAAGCGGCGAATCGACGAGCTGCGCATGGAGGCCGAGCGCGCCGAGCGTCACGGAGACCTCCAGCGCGTGGCCGAGATCCGCTACGGCGAGCTGCCGGAGCTCGAGCGCGAGCTCGAGGAGCGCGTCGAGCCCGAGTTCGAGCCGATGGTGAAGGAGGAGGTCGACGAGGACGACGTCGCCGCGGTCGTCGCCCGCTGGACCGGCATTCCCGTCTCGCGGCTGCTCGAGGGCGAGACCGAGAAGCTGATCCACATGGAGGAGCGCTTGCACCAGCGCGTCGTCGGCCAGGACCAGGCCGTGGAAGCCGTGGCGAATGCGCTGCGGCGCGCGCGCTCGGGCCTGCAGGACCCGAACCGCCCGATCGGCTCGTTCGTCTTTCTCGGCCCGACCGGAGTCGGCAAGACCGAGCTCGCCCGCGCGCTCGCGGAGTTCATGTTCGACGACGAGCGGGCGATGATCCGCCTCGACATGTCCGAGTACCAGGAGAAGCACACGGTGAGCCGCCTCGTCGGCGCGCCGCCGGGCTACGTGGGCTTCGAAGAGGGTGGGCAGCTCACAGAGGCCGTTCGGCGCCGCCCTTACTCGGTCGTGCTTCTCGACGAGATCGAGAAGGCGCATCCCGAAGTCTTCAACATCCTGTTGCAGGTGCTCGACGACGGGCGCCTCACCGACGGGCAGGGCCGCACCGTCGACTTCCGCAACACCGTCTTGATCATGACCTCGAACGTGCGCTCCGACGAGGCGATGCGCGAGACCTTCCGGCCCGAGTTCCTAAATAGGATCGACGAGATCGTCGTGTTCGAGCCGCTGACGCGGGAACAGATCGGCGAGATCGTCGAGCTGCAGCTCGAGCGGCTGCGGCCCCGGCTCGCCGAGCGGGGATTGTCGCTCGAATTGACGGACGCCGCGAAGGAGCATCTCGCCGAAGCCGGCTGGGACCCGACCTACGGCGCGAGGCCGCTCAAGCGGGCGATCCAGCGGCTGGTGGAGAACCCGCTGGCACTGCGGCTCCTCGAGGGCGAATTCGACGAGGGCGACACGGTCCGGGTCGACGCCAAGGACGGCGAACTCAGCTTCGAGAAAGCGAAAGCCGCCGAGCCGGCCGCGGCCTAACTGGACATCTTGCGCCTTCGCAGGCGCCTCTGGACGATGTCCAGATGTGGCGTCGTGAGGAGCCCGCGCTCGATCGCGAGACCGTCGATGGCATCATTCGGATGCTGATGGCAATCGATGCCAAGCTCAGCCGGTTGCTCCACGAGAAGGAGGACGACGATGCCTCGGAAGATGGGCCCTGAAGAGCGGCGCCGTTTCGAGGCGCAGAAGGCCGAATGGGCGCGCACGACCCGCGATTTCGAGGTGATGTACGAGCGCCTCAAGGCGCGCTGGCACGCGGAGGACGAGCGCCGGGCGCGCCGCCGTCGCTTTCTGCGCCTACCGCTCCGCCTGGTCGGTCGCTCCTAGCATCGGGTTTCAGCCTCCGAAAGCGACGTTCCGCTTTCGCGTGCAGCGCGCACGGCGCTGACAGTTTTCGCGAAGCTGTCGGCCGTGTCTTCGACGACGAGCGCACCGTGAATACGATCATCGCCCCCGCTGAAGTCGAGGTGCGCGCGCCCGCGTCCGAGGAGGACGTCGAGCACGAGCGGCCGTGGGTCGTCATCGTCTGGAACGACCCGATCAATCTCATGTCGTACGTCACGCTCGTCTTTCAGAAGCTGTTCGGGTACAGCCTCGAGAAGGCGACCGGGCTGATGCTCCAGGTTCACCAGGAAGGCAAGGCGGTCGTCTCGAGTGGAAACCGCGAGAAGTCCGAGCACGACGTCGCCCGCCTGCACTCCTACGGACTCTGGGCGACGATGCAGCGAGATTAGGTGTACCTCCCGCGGAAGATCGAGCGCGACTCGACAGGCGCCGTGCGCCTGAACTTCGACGAGGAGGAACTGCTTCTCCTGCGCGAGTTTCTGGCCGAGCTGCAGGGGCTGCTCGAGGACCCGGACGATCCGGCCCTACGACGGCTCTTTCCGCCCGCACACGATGATCTCGAGAGCGAGGAGCAATACCGCTCGCTCGTCCGCGGCCAGCTCGTCCGCGGCCGGGCGGAGGCGTTAGCGGCCGTGCGCGACACGCTCGGGCGCGAGACGCTCAGCCCCAAGGAGGCGGACGCGTGGCTGCGCGCGCTCAACGACTTGCGGCTTGTGCTGGGCACTCACCTCGACGTAACCGAGGACACCGACTTCGAGAAGCTCGACCCGCGTGAGGCTCGGGGGCGCGACTTGGCCGTATACGCGTACCTCTCCTGGCTTCAGGAAGAGCTCGTGGAGGCGCTCGGGGCGGGATGAGACCCCTAGGTGGACGTCCGAGCACACCAGCAGAACACGGGCCCCGGTACCGGCTCGTCCGGGCGGGGCTCGTCGTTACCGAGACCTGCGAACGTCGAGGTCGCCTCGCCTCAGGCACCCGCGATAGCTTCCCGTCGTGGACATCTCCGGCGAGGTCGCCGTCCCTCCCGCCGATCGGACAGTCGGCCAGCTCGTGGCCGAGGCGATCCGGCTCTACGG
>DASWDJ010000130.1:0-47664 GCA_036395295.1 Gaiellaceae bacterium
ACGTAGACGAGGATCGACGCGGCGACCACTGCCAGCGCGACGGCCGCGGAGGCGACCAGAGTCAGGCGGACGCGGAAGCTCATCCGTTCCGCAAGGCGTAGCCGACGCCGCGGACAGTCTGGATGAGCCGCGGCTCCCCGCCTGCCTCCGTCTTGCGTCGCAGGTAGCCGATGTAGACGTCGAGGGAGTTCGAGCCGAAGCCGAAGTCGTAGCCCCAGACGCGCTCGAAGATGATCGACCGCGTCAGCACCTGACGCGGGTTGCGCATGAAGAGCTCGAGGAGCGAGAACTCGGTTCGGGTCAGCTCGATCGCGCGGCCGTCGCGCCGTACCTCTCGCGTGTTGGGCTCCAGCTCGAGGTCGGCGAAGCGGAGGACCTCGCCCGCGCTCTCGCCGGTCCGTCGCAGAAGAGCCCGCAGCCGGGCGAGCAGCTCCTCGAGCGCGAAGGGCTTCACGACGTAGTCGTCGGCACCCGCGTCGAGGCCCGCTACCCGGTCCTCGACCTCTGTGCGCGCGGTCAGCATCAGCACCGGCAGCTTCTTGCCCGAGCTCCGCAGGCGGCGGCAGACCTCGAGCCCGTCGACGCCAGGCATCAGGACATCGAGGATCACCGCATCGGGTTCGTCGTTCGACTCGAGCCGGTAGAGCGCCTCGTTGCCGTCCGCTGCGAGCTCGATCTCGTAGCCCTCCAGCTCGAGCGCGCGCCGCAGCGACTCGCGAACGGCCCGTTCGTCGTCGACGACGAGAATCTTCATGCTCCAATTCTTGCGTTGTGAGTGTGAGAGCGGAGTAAGAAAGCTCGTTCTCATACCTTTCTTAAAGGGCTCTCAGACACTTCTTAGGCGTGCGTGCTCTCATAGCGGGCACACACATCGGAAAGGATCCCAATGAACCGCCGCCCAGGACGCATTCCAATCCTCGCCTCAGCTCTCGTCGCCGCGCTCGCCATAGGAGCCGGCGCCGGCGCGATCGTCTACTCCGCCGTTTCGTCCCCGAGCACGAAGACGGTCGTCCGCCAGATTCCCGTGGCCGACTCCGAGCCGACCGCGAACAACTCCGCGCTCACCGTGGGTGAGATCTACAGGCGCTCATACAAGGGCGTCGTCGAGATCACGGTCACCTCGAGCGGTTCATCTAGCCCCCTCGGAGGCGAGGACCAGCGCGCGCAGGGGTCGGGCTTCGTTTACGACTCGAAGGGCAACGTCGTCACCAACGAGCACGTCGTCGACGGCGCGACGTCTGTCTCCGTGCGGTTCTGGAACGGCGACAGCTACCCGGCGAGGGTCGTCGGTTCCGATCCCTCGACCGACCTCGCCGTGATCAAGGTCGACGCTCCGGCGTCGATCCTGAAGCCGCTCCCGCTCGGCGACTCGAGCAAGCTCCTCGTCGGCGACGGCGTCGTCGCGATCGGCAGCCCCTTTGGTCTCGAGGAGACGGTGACGAGCGGGATCGTCAGCGCGCTCCACCGGCAGATGCAGGCGCCGAACGACTTCACCATCAACGACTCGATCCAGACGGATGCAGCGATCAACCACGGCAACTCGGGCGGGCCGCTGCTGAACTCGCGCGGCCAGGTAATCGGTGTCAACTCGCAGATCCGCAGCGATTCCGGCGGGAGCGACGGCGTCGGTTTTGCGATCCCGTCGGACACGATCAAGACGATTGCTTCGCAGCTGATCGCCAGCGGCAAGGTCGAGCACGCCTACCTCGGCGTCTCCGTCGCGACGATCCCCTCTTCTGTCGCCTCCGACCTGAACCTCGTCGAAGGCGTGGAGCTCAAGGCCGTGCGTTCCGGGACGCCTGCGGCGAGGGCGAAACTGCATGCGGCGACCGGGATGAAGACCGTTGACGGCGATCCGTACCCGACCGGCGGCGACGTCATCACCGCGGTCGACGGGCAGAAGGTCACGACCTCCGAGGGGCTCCAGCGCGCCATCGACGCGAAGCGCCCCGGAGACACGATCTCGCTCGAGTTCTGGCGCGACGGCGAGAGCCACACGATCGACGTCAAGCTCGCCACTCGACCTTCTTAGGAACTTCTTAGGGACCTCTCAGAACCTGCTTAGAGAGCCCTGGTTCGATGAGAGCGTCAACAAGCTGAAAGGAACGAATGTGCTGAGCAGACAGATCAAGTCCAAGCGCTTCTTCGCCGCGGCGGCCGCGATCGCCGTCGTCGCGGGCGGCGGCGCGGCGATCGCGGCGTCGAACGGCTCGTCGACGTCGGGCAACGGATTTCTCGCCAGGGTCGCGCAGCACCTCGGGATCTCGACCGAGAAGCTGCAGGATGCTACGAAGGCCGCGGCGATCGACCAGGTCGACGCCGACCTGAAGGCCGGGCGGATCACAAAGGCCCAGGCCGACGAGCTCAAGGCACGAATCAACTCCGGCGGGTTCCCCTTCTTCGGAGGCCCGGGACGCTTCGGCGAGTTCCATCACCTTGGGCCGATCGGTGTCCACCATCAGGCGACTGCGGACTACCTCGGGCTCACGGTGGCGGAGCTCGACGCGAAGCTCGCGAGCGGAAAGTCCCTCGCCGACGTCGCAAAAGCGCAAGGTAAGTCCGTCGACGGGCTGAAGGACGCGATCCTCGGCGACGCCAAGAAGCATCTCGACGAGGCTGTGACCGACGGCAAGCTCACGCAGGCGCAAGCCGACGCGATGTATGACCGGCTGAAGTCGGACATCGACGAGATCGTGAACGGCACCTTCCCGCGGTTCCGCACCATGCGCGGCGGCCCGTTCGGCCATCATCCAGCTCGCGCCGAGCGCTTCTGGATGGCGCCGGCCGCTTAGCTTCTCCCCCTCCCGCTAGAGGACTCCCCACCAAGCAGCCCGCTTCACGCGGGCCGCTTGCGTTAGTAGCGGCGAATCGTAGTCCGCGTGCCGATCACGATCAGCGGCGAGCTCGCGGGCCGGAGCCAGCGGAGCACGGTGAGGAGCTGCGGAAGCGGCAGGCTGACGCACCCTTGCGTCGGCCGGCCGGTGCTGGCGTGGAGGAAGATGCCGGAGCCGCGGCCGGGGACGATCGGGTCCATGTTGAACCGGATCACGGCGAAGTGCCGGTACGCCGTCGGTGAGCGCGACATGTCCTCGCTCGTGATGCGGAACGGAGGCCGAGCGCCGCAGCGCACGTGGCGAAACCGGTTGTAGTGGGGCGAGCTTGGGTCCTCCACCCACCAGTCGCCGCAGACGATTCGGTGGTACGGGTACCGCACACCCGGATTCGGCCCGACACCGAACATGACACGCCCGACGCCGTACGCGCCGGCCGGGGTCGTGCGGTCACCCTCGTGGCGGTGCTCGGAGACGCCGCGCCGACCCAGCCAGGCCTCCCAGGGGCCCGCGCGAGCGGTCCAGCACTCGCCGGAGCGCTCCCAGATCTGGGCGACGGCCCGAGTCGAGGTGCGCAGCTCCGCGACGACGGTCACGAGCTGCTTCGCGGAGCCCGTAGACGCGAGTTGGCTCGCGAGCGTCGGCGGGCAGACGGCGCCGGCCGTGCGATCGCCCGCAGCGCTCGCGGCAGGGTAGAGGGCCAGGCAGGCAAGGAGGGCAAGCGCTTTCCTCATCGAGCTCTGCAGACTAGTCTCGAACGGCGATGGGATTTCTGCTGCTCGCACTGCTCGCCGCCCAGGGGCCGCCGTTCTCGCACACCGTCTCGCCGGTGACAAAGGCCCAGCTTCCGCACTCGTGGCACGCCGGCTGCCCGGTTGGCCCCGCGCAGCTCCGGCGCATCGGGCTTAGGTACTGGGGTTTCGAGGGAGCGGCGCACACCGGCGCCCTGGTCGCGAACGCCGCTGCGGTCGGCGACCTCGTCCGCGTCTTCTCCCGGCTCTACGCGGCCCGCTTCCCGATTCGGCGGATGAGGCCGATCGACGCCTACGGCGGGAACGACGAGCGCTCGCTCGCCGCAGACAACACCTCGGCGTTCAACTGCCGCTACACCGTCGGGCCCGGCCCGCGCCGCTGGTCGACGCACGCGTACGGGCAGGCGATCGACGTCAATCCCGTCGAGAACCCATACCTCGAGGGCGGGCGCGTGCACCCACGTGCGGGGCGGACGTATCTCGACCGATCCAGGATCCGGCCTGGCATGGCCGTGCGCGGCGGCTTGGTGGTCCGCGCGTTCGCCGCGGTTGGCTGGTCGTGGGGAGGCCGGTGGACGGGCACGCCCGACTACCAGCACTTCTCGGCGACCGGGGGCTGAGCAGCGTGTCGTAGCCGGCTTACGAGGCCTCGGCCGTCGCGGGGGCACCGAGCATTGCTTCTCCACCGTCGGCGGGCGACTCCTGTCCGGTGCGAAGGAGCGTCGCGCCCAGCGCGGCCGCTGCGAAGGCGAAGACGGCGCCGACGATGAAGGCGACGTGGTAGCCGCCGGTCAGGGCAGCCAGTTGGCCGTCTCCGGACGCACGCAGGCTGTCGGTGCGGGAGGCGGCGAGGCTCGCGAGGACGGCAAGGCCGAGCGCGCCGCCCATCATGAACGAAGTGTTGACGACGCCCGAGGCGAGCCCGGACTCCTCCGGCTTGGCGTCGCTCATCGCCGCGAGCAGCACCGGGTTCAGCGCCATGCCGGCGCCGAAGCCGAGCAGGATCATGCTCGGGAGGACGTCGACGGCGAAGCTCCCGTCGATGGGTGCGCGCACGAACAGCAGCAGCCCGATCCCGGCCAGCAGCAGCCCGGTCGCCAGCGGCGCCCTGATCCCGAAACGCAGCACGAGCTTTGCGGAGAGCCCGAGCGAGAACGCGCCCATGATCAGGTTGGCCGGGAGGAAGGCGAGACCGACCTGCAACGGGCTGTACCCGAGCACGAGCTGAAGATAGAGCGCGGAGAGGAAGAACCACGCGAACATCGCCGCCGCCCAGAGCACGCCGACGACGTTCGCGGTCGCAACGTTCCGCAGCCGGAATAGGCCCAGCGGCACCAACGGTGAGCGCACCCGCGACTCGATGGCGAGGAAGAGCGCGAGCAGCGCTGCCGCGCCGCCGAGCAGGCCGAGGATCCGCCCGGATGCCCACCCCTCCTGGTTGCCGTTGACGATCGCGTAGACGGCGAGCATCAGCGAGGCCGTGATCGTGACCGCGCCGGCGACGTCGAGACACCCGCTGGCGGATGCGACGCGCGCGGCCGGCAGCAGGCGCAGGGTGAGGACGTACACGAGGACGCCGATCGGGAGGTTGACGAGAAAGATCCAGTGCCAGTTGAGCACGTCCGTCAGCACACCGCCGAGGAGCACACCGATGCTGCCACCGCCCGCGGCGACGAAGCCGAAGACGCCCATCGCCTTAGCACGCTCGGCCGGCTCGGTGAACAGGTTCATCATCAGCGAGAGCGCAACCGCCGAGGCGACGGCGCCGCCGAGCCCCTGCACGGCTCGCGCGCCCACGAGCATCCCCTGAGAGCCTGCCAACCCGCAGGCCAGGGAGGCCAGGGTGAAGAGCGTGATGCCGAAGAGGAACAGCCGACGGTGCCCGAAGAGGTCTCCCAGCCGGCCCCCGAGCAGCAGGAAGCCGCCGAAGGTCAGCATGTAGGCGTTCACGACCCAGGCGAGCGAGGTCTGCGAGAAGCCGAGGTCCGCCCTGATCGAGGGCAGCGCGACGTTCACGATCGTGGTGTCGAGGACGATCATCAGGCTGCCCATGCAGAGGACGACGAGCGCGAGCCAGCGCGTGCGGGTGTCTGTGATGGTCATCAGGGCGTTCCTTTCGGTCGCTTCATGATCGGACGACTACTTGGACCGCACTGCGCGCCGAAACTCATCGCTCGCCGCACCGATGAGTTTTCCCCGCTCGGACGGTCTATCTCCCGATGGGCCTTTCCTCGCCGCAGACGGTCGCGTTCGCAGTCGAGGGCCCCATCGCCCGCGCCGACCTGCCCGGCCTCTGCAAGCGCGTTTGCGCATTGCTCGAAGAGAGCGGCGCCGACGTCGCGTTCTGTGACGTGAGCGGGGTCGAGCCCGACTGCGTGACGATCGACGCTCTCACGCGGCTTCAGCTCGCCGCGCGGCGGCAGGGCTGCCAGGTCCGATTGCGCCATGCGTCGAGCGAGCTGCTCGAGCTGGTCGACTTCCTGGGCCTGACCGCCGTCCTGCCGGACTAGGACTCGAGCCGCGGGGGCAGCCCGAAGAGCGGAAACATCCGCTCCGTGTCGAGGAAGAACGTGAGCTCGACGATCCGTCCGTCGGCGATCTCGAGCACCTGCAGTGCCCACGGATCGAAGCCGCTCCCCGAGGCGCTCCGCCTGTACTGCCCGAACGCGGGAGACCCATTCGCCGCCATGGTCGGGATCACACGTGAGCCGCGACAGGCGACCCCGGGCCCGAGCCACCAGCGGAGAATGTTCTCGCGCCCGCTCAGCCACAGCTCGTACGGCGGCATCGACTGCGTGGCGTCCTCCTGGATCAGCGAGGTGAGCGCGTCCATGTCGTAGCGCTCGAACGCCTCGACGTAGCGGGCGAGGAGCTCCCGTTGAGATTCGTCCAGCGCCGGAACCGGGTCGGTCGAGCTGACGCCGCTCGCCTCGAGCCTCGAGCGCGCGCGCTGGAGTGCGCTGTTGACGGAAGCAACGCTCGTGTCCAGGAGCTCCGCAACCTCGCTCGCCTTCCAGCGCAGGACCTCACAGAGGATGAGTGCTGCGCGCTGGCGAGGAGGAAGGTGCTGCAGGGCTGCAACGAACGCGAGGCGGATCGTCTCGCGCGAGACGGCCACTTCGGCGGGGTCTCCCTGCGTGGCGACGAGGCCGTCCGGCACCGGCTCGATCCATGTCACTTCCGGCAGCGTGCGGCCGATCGGCCCGTCGGGGTTCCATGCCGGCCCAAGATCCATCGGACGGGCTCGGCGCTCTCTCCCGCCGAGCATGTCGAGGCAGACGTTCGTCGCGATCCGGTACAGCCACGAGCGCAGCGCCGCTCGGCCCTCGAAACCGTCATAGCTCCGCCAGGCGCGGACGAACGTGTCCTGCACCGCGTCCTCGGCCTCGAAGGGCGAGCCGAGCATGCGGTAGCAGTAGGCGGTGAGCTCCGCCCGATGCTGCTCGAGGCTGTGCTCGAGCTGACCCGCGTCGGGCTTGACCGTGAGCGAGGAGTCCTGCACCGAGGGCCATCCTACCGAGGTCACTCGGTCGCAGGAATCGGTTCTTCGTCGTCGCTCGTCTACAGGTCAGGACGTCAAAGCGCGCTGAGCGCTCTCCAGTCACCCAGGCAATCAGGCGTTCGCGAGCTCGGCGAGCTTCGTGACGGTCTTCCAGTTCCGGGTCGTGGCCGCCACGCCGAGTTGCTTCTCGAAGTAGGCATTGGTGAGCTTCGACCTGCCGTAGCCGTTTGGGCAATGCAGGTAGACCTCTTGTGCGACGAGGCGGAGCTCGTCGGGCACAGCCCGCTTCGGATCGAGGTTGCGGACGCTGGCGCGGTCCGGCTTCTCGGCCAGGAACGTGACGTGCAGCTTCGTCGGGTCTTTCACGTCCTTGGCGAATGGATTGCCGGCCTTGACCTTGGCCAGCTGCCGCGGCGTGCGCAGCAAGACTGTCACGCTGAGCCCAAGGTCGCGGTTGATTCGCCTCTCGATAGCTCGGGTCAGCTTGTCGGCGCCCTCGGCACTCTTGAAGACGACGTTGCCGCTCTGGAGATACGTGACGACGTCTTCGGCACCGAGGCTCTCGAGGAGCGTCCGCAGGTCCGGCATCGAGACCCGGTTGCTGCTGCCGAGATTGATCCCGCGTAGCAGCGCCACGTACGTCTTCGGACCCGTCATGCGCTCGAGGTCGGTCGACCTCCACCACGCATAGCCGGCGCCAAGTCGACCAGCAACGTGTGGTAGGTCTCGATGAGTGCCAGCACGGCCTCTCGGTGCTTCTGCCGCCACTCCTCGCTTCCGTAGAAGGCGTCGAGCTGCTCTTCACGCTGAGTCGCCGAGGCGAACGCGCGCATGAGGTAGTACAGGTCGCCGTCGTCGAGCGAGGGGCCGTAGCCCACGACCTCGATGCCGAAGCGCTCGAGCATCGGCAAGACGCGCTCGCGGAAGATGCGATCGAATTCCTCGGCTCCGCCCGCCACGAGCTTGTAGGTCCGCAGGTCGAGCACGCGCTCGGCGGGTTCGGTCACGCCGCTCCTTTCCCGGCGCTCGTACTCCCAAGCGAAGCCTCCTCCGCCGCTTCCGCGATCCACAGGTGCGTCGCGGCCAGTGCCCGCCACGTCCGCCAGCGCTCGGAGAGGTCGCCGATCGTGGTGCCCGCGTGCGGGGTGTTTCGGGGGAGGGCCCGCTGCAGCGCGAGATCGGTCGTGGGGCAGGCGTCCGGCTCACCGAGCCGGAGCGCGATGTACTGGGCGGTCCACGGCCCGAGGCCGTCGAGTGCGGTGATCGAGGCGATCAGCTGATCGAGGCTGATGCTGCGATCGAGCCGCACGGCGTCCTCGGCGACCGCGCGTGCGAACACGCCGATCGCGTTGGCTCGCGCAGGCGTCAGCCCGAGCCCCGTGAGGTCGGCCTCGGCGAGCGCCGTTGCCGGGGGAAACGTGTGTGTGAGCCCGAGCCGCTCGAGGCCGGGCACCGGCGTGCCGAGCCGCCTGACGAGCCGTCCGGCGATGGTGTTCGCCGCGGCGAGGGTGATCTGCTGACCGATGATCGCGCGCACGCCGGTCTCGAACGGATCCCAGGTCCCCGGGGGGCGAAGCCCGGGTCGTGCCCTGAGCAAGGGGCCGATCGTCGCATCATGAACGAGGTGGCTCGCCGGCTCGTCCAGGTCGAAGTCGAGGTTCGGGATGTGCCGAGCCCGGTTGACCACGTGCACGAGCTCTTCCCAGTGGGGCAAATGGGCGCGCAGCAGGAGGTAATCGTCACCCCCAGGGTAGAGCTCGATCACGCCGGGGTTGTCACCGACGACGATCGTGCGGCGATAGGTGCTGCCCGACACATGCTCGACGCCCGGGATCGCACGCGCGGCGAAGTACTCGGCCAGCGCTTGCCAGTCGAGCGGGCCGTGGAACGGGAGCCGCAGGAGGAGGCCGCCGTCGGCGACGAGCCGATCGGCCTTGCGGCGCCTGGCGCGCAGCATGCGCGGCGATTCCCGGAAGACCTCCCGGCAGGCGCGATTGAACTGGCGCAGGCTGCCGAAGCCTGCGGCGAAGGCGATCTCGGTCATGGTGAGATCGGTGTCGTCGAGCAGCCGGCGGGCGAAATGCGCCCGTGCCGAGCGCGCCAACCCGTCGGGCGTCACGCCCAGGTGTGCGGTGAACAGGCGTCGAAGGTGCCGGGGCGACATCCCCAGCCGCGCGCCCAGCGCGGCCTCGCTTCCTCTGTCGAGTGCGCCGTCGAGGATCAGGCGCACGGCCCGGCAGACCAGTTCCGGCGCCGTCCAGCCGATTGACTGCGGCCGGCGGTAGGGGCGGCAGCGAAGGCAGGCTCGATAGCCGGCAGCCTCGGCCGCGGCCGCGAGCGGGAACGCGCGGACATTCTCGACGCGAGGACGCGCGGAGCATCCGGGGCGGCAGTAGATGCCCGTGGTGACGACCGCGGAGAACGCTTCCACACCGTCAGGTATACCGCGCGCGAGCCCTGTCCGACTGGCCGGATTCGGACAGGCGCCGGATCTGTCCGGATCCGGCGAGAACGGTGGCTCGCGTTCGCTCATTCTCCGCGTATGCAACTCGCCAAGGAGGAGAACATGCCCGGGACCACGCGGGAGCCCGATGTCATCACCGCCGCGACCCACGAGGACGAGGCCGTGGCGGCGCTGCACGACCTGAATGCCCAGTACATCCGCGCCTTCTTCGAATCGGACACTGCCTGGTACAACGAGCATCTCGGCGAGGACTTCGTCTGCACGCTCGCCGACGGCCGGCGCATCAACAAGGCCGAGTTCCTGAGGCGGACCGAGGGCGGGCCGGGCGTGAAGGACGTGACCTACGACGAGATCGACGTCCGCCCGCTTGGCGATGCAGCGCTCGTGCACGGCGTCACCCACTACAACCGCGACGGCGTGCCCGCGTCGACGCGCTACACCGACGTCTGGCAGTTACGGGAAGGCCGCTGGCTGGCGGTGGCCGCCCAGCTCACGAGCGTCGCCAAACCTTCCTAGAGGCCCGGCTTGAACACCATCTCCCACGTGGCGAGGAGGAGGAGCACGCCGGTCGCGGCCGGCTCACTCGCGAAGCCCGCCGACAATGATGCCGACGGGCTTCTAGCGGCCAACGGTCGAAGGTCGGCTCAGCCGAATCGCTGTGATGCCGGCGTTGTCAGTAGCTCGCCCGTCTCGAGCAGTGTCTTCAGACCCGACAGGATCATCGGCCAGCCGCCGTAGAGCTCGTCGTTCGCTCCTTCGCGAAGCTCGTCGTGGACGACCGTCAGCCGGCAGGAGTCGCCGACCTGTTCGATCTCGTAGGTGACGCGCGAGGTTCCCTCATCCTTTACCTCATGGCTCCAGAGGGCAGTCATGCTCTGAACAAGCCGGCGCGGCGGATCGACCTCGAGGTTCTCGCCTTCGACCCAGACCCCGGTGCCGTCCGGACCGGTGGCCTCGTAGCGTGAGCCGGGCGTCCAGTCGGAGCTGACCCGGGTGCCGAACGAGTACTTGCTCCTCAGGTCGGGGTCCGTGATCGCCTCCCAGAGGCGCTCCGGGGTCGTCTTGATGTAGATCTCGAACACCTTCTCCATCGTGTCCTCCTCGAGGTCGCGCTTGAGCCCGCTCAGCGCTGCGGCCCAGGGCTCTGCGTATTTGCTCACCCAGCGGTCGTGGACGAGCCTGATCGGGACCGGGTTCAGGAAGTGGAGCTTCTCGCGCCCGCGGCGTCGCGTGGTCACGAGGTTGGCCTCCTCGAGCACCCGCAGGTGCTTCATGACGCCGAAGCGCGTCATCGGCAACCGCAGCTCGAGCGCGCTCAGCGTCTGCCCGTCCTGCCTGAACAGCTGGTCGAGCAAGCTGCGGCGGGTCGGATCGGAGAGGGCCTTGAACACCGCGTCCATGACTGCCGACTATACGTGACTAAAAGGTCACATGTCAACGACGGAGCTGCGGGTCGATCTCGTCCAGTACAGTCGTCGCCGGGTGTCGGAGAGCGGGGTAGTCCCTGAGAGCCTGGACGAGCTGCGGCGGTCGGTGGCCGGCGCAGTCGTCGCTCCTGGGGATGCGGAGTACGACGCGGCACGCCGCTGCTTCAACGCTCTCGTCGACCGCCGGCCGGCGGTGATCGCTCGTTGCGTCGGCGCGAGCGATGTCGTGGCGGCCTTCGACTTCGCACGCGCGCACGAACTCGAGGTCGCTGTGCGCGGAGGAGGGCACAATCCCGCCGGGCATTGCGTCTGCGACGGCGGGCTCGTAATCGATCTCTCACTGCTGCGAAGGGTCGAGGTGGACGGCGACGCGCGCCTCGCCTACGCCGACGGCGGGGCGACCTGGCTCGATTTCGACGCGGCCACTCAGGCGCTCGGACTGGTGACTCCCGGAGGCGTTGTCGGCTCCACGGGCGTGGCCGGGCTCACGTTTGGCGGGGGCATCGGGCACCTGACTGCCCAGCACGGCCTGACGTGCGACAAGCTCATGGGTGCAGACCTCGTCACTCCCGATGGAACCCTGGTGCACGCCGGCGCCGACGAGAATCCTGATCTTCTCTGGGCGCTCCGCGGAGGAGGCGGGAACTTCGGCGTCGCAACACGGCTGCAGTTCGCCTTGCACCCGCTCGATCGGGTCGTCGGCGGCCTGCTCACGTTCGGAGGGAGCGGCGTGCGGGCGGCGTTTCGCCGCTTCCGCGACCTCGCCGCACGTTCTCCGCGCGACCTCAGCTGCCAGGCCGGGCTTGCGGTGAACGAGTCGCTGGCGCCGGTCCTAGTCGTCGCGCCCTGCTACACGGGCTCGGATCCGGATCCCGATGAACTGCGCACGCTGCGTTCGGCGCCGGGGCTCGTCGACGACGGCGTGCGCGCACAGTCGTTTCTCGACCAGCAGCTTGTGTTCGACTCGCCGTACGGCGAGAACCGGCACTACTGGAAGGGTCACTTCGTGCGTGAGCTCCCGGACGAGCTCATCGACGAGCTGCTGGGGCGGATCGTCGCACTGGGCCGGCCTCCGGGAGGAGTCCTGATCGAATCCCTGCACGGTGCGCCGAAGGATGCCGACGGGAGCGCTGGCGTCGTCGGCTTCCGGGGAGCAGCCTTCAACGTCAGCGTGATGGCGACCTGGCTGGACCCCGCGCTCGACGAGCAGTACATCGCGTGGGCTCGTGACACGGCGGCGGCGATCGAGCCGTGGTCGTTCGGCAGCGGCGGCTATGTCAACTACATGCAGGCCGACGAGCCGCTCGAACGTGTGCGCGGAGCCTTCGGCGACGAAGCATTCGGGCGCCTGCAGGCGTTGAAGAAGCGCTACGACCCGAAGAACGTCCTCCGCCGCAACCAGAACATCCCGCCGGCCTAGCCAGCCGGCTGGAAGATGAGGATGACAACGCCGTCCCCGACCACCTTCGAGTCGACCAGCCGCAGCGGTTTCTTGTCGCTCGTCTCGCCGAAGAGGCGCTTTCCGGTTCCCAGCACGACCGGAAACACCATCAGCCGGAGCTCGTCGACGAGGTCGTGCTCGAAGAGCGTCTGCACGAGCCGGGGGCTGCCGTGGACGACGATCTCGCCGTCCTGCTCTTGCTTCAGCTTCGCGACCTCCTCCGCGACGTCGCCCTTGAGCACGGTCGAGTTGCCCCACTCGGGCTCCTCCAGGGTCGAGGAGACGACGTACTTGGGCATGGTGTTGAACTTGTCGGCGAACTCGCCTTCTCTGGACGGCCAGGCCTTCGCGAAGCCCTCGTACGTCACGCGTCCAAGCAGCAGGGCCTCGGAGGAGAGCGTTTCGTCGAGCTTGAACTTGTCGCCCTCGTCACCGCGGCTGACCTCGAAGCTCCAACCTCCGTACTTGAAGTCCTCGGCCCCGCCCGGATCCTCGACGACGCCGTCCAGCGACACGAATTCGGTTACGACGATCCTGCCCACGTTGCCTCCCTCTCGTTGTTTGGGCCCGCTCCATCCGCGGACCTCGATACCATACTCAACTCTACAGTTGCTAAACCGAGAGGATGAAGACGTGGCAGTCGACCAGCTTTCGAGCACCTTCGCGGCCCTCGCCGATCCGACCCGGCGCGCGATCCTGGCGCGCCTTGCGGAAGGCGAGGCCACGGTGAACGAGCTGGCCGAGCCCTTCCCGATCAGCGTCCAGGCGATTTCCAAGCACCTGAAGGTGCTCGAGCGTGCGGAGCTGATCACGCGCCGCCGGTCGGCACAGCTTCGGCCCTCGCGCCTGCAGGGAGCGCCCCTGAAGGAGGCTGTCGACTGGCTCGAGCACTACAGCCGCTTCTGGCAGGGTAGCTTCGACCGCCTCGGCGAACGCCTGCAGGAAGGACCGGGCAGTGCCTGACCCGGCAGGGATCACGATCACGCGGGTCTTCGACGCGCCGCGGGAGCGCGTGTGGAGGGAATGGACTGAGCCCGCGGCCTTCGCGGACTGGTTCGGCGGCACGGAATCCGAGGTCCCGCTGGCCAGCGTCTCGATGGACGTCAGGCCTGGAGGCTCGTGGCGGGCGACGATGTTCGCCGAGCCCGCGCGCCGTGAGATCCGGTGGAAGGGCGAGTATCGCGAGGTCGTCGAGCCCGAACGGCTCGTCTTCACGGTCTCCGACCAGCCGGGCGAAGAGGCTTACGAGTTGATCACCGTCGTCCTCACCGACCTCGGCGACGGCCGCACCGAGATGCTCTTCCAGCAGCGCGGGCGCATGTCGGCCGAGCAGTACGAGCGCGCGCGGGAGGGCTGGTCGACCTTCTTCGACCGCATCGCTGAGCGCTTAGAGCTCGTCGGCTGAACTAGGCGAGGTCTTTGGCTTCGAGCTCGGCGAGCGCCTGCGGCGTCTTGCCGAGGTCGAGCCCCATTCCGCGTAGCACTCGCTCGGTCTTCGTGAACTGCACCTGGTCGTACTGGACGACCTCGACCGTGTTGCCCCAGGGATCCTGGAAGTCGAGCCTGCGACCCGGGCGGATCTCGACGCCCGCGTCTTCGAGCGCTTTGCGCACGGCCTCCTTGTCCTCGACGACGAGCCCGAAGTGGCGGGCCCGATCTGGCGGCCCGGTCCGCCCCTGCATCAGCGCGATGAACTGGTCGCCGATGTCGATGAACGCGGCGCCCGTGGAACGGCTTCGCAGAGCGAACTCGAAGATCTGCCCATAGAAGGCGAGCGCCTCCTCGACATCGCCGACTTCGAGAGCGACGTGGTTGATCCCGACGAGGCGCGTCATACCGATTTGAACGCCGGAGCGGCTCGAGCCATTCCGAATCACGGGCTCGCCGATTGGGCCACGCTGCGTCCGCTGTCGCTTGGGTCGGGTCGATGGAGAGCGACGCCGATCATGACGAGGGCGATCCCGGCGAGGTCGACCGGGGACGGCAATTGGCGGAGGACGATGATCCCGATCGCGGTCGCGGTCGCCGGTAACAGCGCCACGAAGAGCGCGTAAGTCGCACGCGGCAGGCGGGCCATCGCCAGCTGGTCGAGCACGTAGGGGACGACAGAGGAGGACACGCCGACGCCGACACCGGCGGCGAGGGCGATCGGATCTGCGAAGGCATGCGCTGCGCCCGAAAGGCCGATGGGGGAGACGAAGACGAAGGCGCAGAGCATCGCCGCGGCCAAACCGTCGACCCCGCCCATCGCCGAGCGGCGGGCGATGCGGTGCGCGAGGATGATGTAGGCGGTGAAGAGGGCCGCGTTGGCGAATGCGAAGGCGACCCCGAGCGGCTCGCCTGCGAACTGCACCCGGGTCAGCTGATAGACGCCGGCAGCGGCCGCGGCGACTGCCGCGAGGTTGCGGCCGACGCGAACGCCGATCACCGCGAGTGCGATCGGGCCGATGAACTCGATCGCCGCCACGGTCGCGAGAGGGAGGCGGTCGATCGAGATGTAGAAGCAGGCGTTCATGACTGCGAACACGGCGCCCAGCACGACGATCAGCGCCTGCCCGTTGCGGTCGAGCTCGAGGAACTTGCGCCACGGCCGGCGCCAGATCGCGAAGATCAGAGCCGCCGAGGCGATTCGCAGCCAGGCCACGCCCAGCACCTCGACGCGGGCGAACAAGAGCACCGCGAAGGAGGGGCCAAGGTAGTGGAAGACGGCGCTGCCGACGAAATATGCCTGCGGGGGCACGGTGGCCACGAGGTTCGTCCGTGCTCGATGCCCCGTGGCGGTATCGACGTAGCCTGCGATCTGGACAGTGTTCCCAAATGACGCTGAAATGGACAGACCGAATCGAAGGCGTTATGCTCGACACAGATCATGAAGAAAGGACTTTCAGGCGCGAATGGAGTGAATATTCCAAAGATCGACCAAACTGACCGAAAGATCATCGGCGAGTTGACCACCGACGGTCGCGTCTCCTTGGCCGAGCTCGGGCGGCGGGTGAACCTCTCCTCACCGGCCGTCGCCGAGCGTGTCCAGCGCCTCGAGCGGGCCGGCGTCATCACCGGCTACCGCGCCGAGCTCAACCCCCGAGCTCTCGGGTACCCGCTGACCGCGATCGTTCGGATCAAGCCTGCTCCCGGCCAGCTATCGCGGGTCCCCGAGCTTGCCGCCGAGATCGCCCAAGTCAGCGAGTGTCATCGCATCACGGGCGAGGATTGCTTCTACCTGAAGGTCTACCTGCGTTCAATCGACGAGCTCAGCGACCTGCTCGATCGCTTCCTCGTCTACGGCGAGACCACCACGTCGATCGTCAACGCTTCGCCCATTCCTCGGCGCGATCCGCCCATCGACCGCGACGAATAGTTCCCCCGCGAAAACGTGCGAGTCCTTGCCGGCGAGCAGCGACCGATGACTTTTTCGTCTCCCGTTCGTCTCTAGTAGGAAACCAGCAGCCAGGAAAGGGCCAGACACATGACCGATCGCAATCTCGGACCTGAAATCGGTGATACCGCCCGCTCCGGGGAACCCTCGCCGGGACGACGGGCAGCTCATGAGCGCCTCTCGACGGGCGCGCTTGCGCGCTGGGCGCGAGCCTGCGCCTCCCATCCGTGGCGCGTGGTCGCCGCGTGGGTCGGCATCGTCGTCCTCCTCATCGTCCTAGTGGGGACGATCGGGGGCAGCCTGCGAGATGAATTCGAGATCCCGGGCTCGGACACGCAGAAGGCAACCGACCTGATCGAGTCCGAGTTCGCGTCCGAGCAGGGCGGTGTCCTGAATGTCGTCTTCGCTGCGCCCGAGGGCGAGCGGCTCGACACGCCGCAGCGCAAGGCGGCGGTCCGGGAAGCCGTCGCGCGCCTCAAGTCGAAAGAGTTCAAGCCCACCGGCGACAAGGCAGGGATCGAAAGCGTCGGCAACCCTTTCAGCAAGGACACCTTCTCCGACGACGGGCGCATCGCCTACGCGGAAGCACAGTTCGATCAGACGATCGAGGGAGATGACCGCGACGAGGTCGTCGCGGTCGAAGATGCCGTCCGCGACACGGTCGAGCCGGCGGGGGTGACGGCCGAGTTCAACGGCGAGGCCGAGTTCCCGCCCCCCGAGCAGGGGACCTCGGAGAGTCTCGGCCTGCTCGCGGCGATCATCGTGCTGCTGATCGTCTTTCGCACCTTCGTGGCCATGCTGATCCCGATCGCCCTGGCGATCACGGCGGTGGCGACGGCGTTCTTGCTGCTCTTCATCCTGGCCGGTCTGACCGACATCAACACGATCACGCCGATCCTGGTCTCGATGATCGGGCTGGGCGTCGGCATCGACTACTCGCTGTTCATCGTCACGCGGTTCAGACAGCTGCTCCACGAAGGGCTCTCACCGCGCGACGCCGCCGCCGCGGCGGGTGCTTCCGCTGGGCGCGCCGTGCTCTTCGCCGGCGTGACGGTCGCAATCTCGGTCAGCGGTCTCGCCTTCATCGGTCTCGACTTCGTCACCAAGCTCGGCGTCGGCAGCGCCCTCGGTGTGCTGACGACCGTCCTGATCGCGAGCTCGCTCCTGCCTGCAGTGCTGGCGCTGCTCGGCCACAAGATCGACCGGCTGAAGGTGCCGTTCCTGCCCCCGGTGGACGACTCGGAGGCGGCCCGTGAGAAGACCTTCATCGCCCGCTGGGGCCGGTTCGTGACCGCGAACGCGCGCTTCGTCTTTCCCGTCGCCATCTTGCTGATCCTGGGCCTCGCGGCAACCTCGACGCTGGTGCGCCTGGGAGCGGCGGACCAGGGGACACAACCCAAGGAGCAGACCAGCCGGCGGGCCTACGACCTGCTGGCGGAGGGATTCGGCCGCGGGTTCAACGGCCCGATTCCGATCGTGGTCGACGTGAACGGCGACCGGCAGGCTCCGCAGAAGATCCTCCACCGGGTGCAGGCCCTTCCGGACGTGGCTTCCGTGGGCAGGCCACAGTTCAACGACGAAAAATCGGTCGCGATCGTCTTCGTAACCCCGAAGTCGGCTCCGCAGGACGAGGCGACCGACAAGCTCGTCGATCGGCTGCGAGACGATGCCGTGCCCGCCGCGACAGCGGGTGGCGATGCCCGTGCATACGTGTCCGGCCAGACGGCGGCCTTCAAGGACATCGCCGAGCGGATCGTCGAGCGGATGCCGTTCTTCCTGCTCTACATCATCGGTGTCACCTTCTTCGTCCTGGCGATGGCGTTCCGGTCGATCGTGATCTCGACGAAGGCGGCGATCACGACGATCCTCTCCGCTTTCGTCGGTTTCGGCGTGCTCACTCTGGTCGTGCAGGAAGGCCATCTGCTCGGCCTGACGGGCCTCGATCGAACGGGGCCGATCGAGACCTTCGTCCCGCCGATCGCCTTCGCGATCCTCTTCGGGCTCTCGACGGACTACGAGGTGTTCCTCATGAGTCGCATTCGCGAGGAGCACGTCCACGGCCTGAAGACCCGCGAGGCGGTCGACCACGGCCTCGCGGCCATCGGCCGCGTCGTCGTCGCTGCGGCGCTGATCATGGGCACCGTCTTCGCGGCCTTCATCCTCAGCCCGGATCGCATCCCGAAGGAGTTCGGGCTGCTACTCGCGGTCGCGATCCTCTCGGACGCTCTGATCGTGCGCATGACGCTCGTGCCCGCCTTCCTCACGCTGCTGCACGAGAAGTCGTGGTACATCCCGCGCTGGCTCGACCGCGCGCTTCCGAACATCACCATCGAACCGCCGCACGAGCGCGAGACGCCGCGCGCAGCCGGCGAGCTTGCGGCAGAGCCGGCTGGGCGGCCCTGATCGTCTAGCGAGAAACACGACTACGAGAGAGGACGGCGATGCACGAGATCACTCCATGCCTGTGGTTCGACACCGAAGGGGAAGAGGCGGCGACGTTCTACACCTCGGTGTTCGCGAACTCGAAGATCGTGGAGGTCGCCCGCTACGGCGAGGCCGGGCCCCGGCCCGCAGGGACCGTGATGACCGTGAGCTTCGAGCTCGACG
Organism: Gaiellaceae bacterium; assembly: GCA_036395295.1. Lineage (GTDB taxonomy): Bacteria > Actinomycetota > Thermoleophilia > Gaiellales > Gaiellaceae > VAXT01. Next base: position 18,401 of record DASWDJ010000130.1, read on the forward strand.
GCCAGAAGTTCGTGGCCTTGAACGGCGGGCCCGACTTCACGTTCAACGAGGCCATCTCGTTCCAGGTCAGCTGCAAGACCCAGGAAGAGGTCGACTCCTTCTGGAGCGAGCTCTCCAAAGGTGGGGAAGAAGGCCCCTGCGGCTGGTTGAAGGACAAGTACGGCGTCTCGTGGCAGATCATTCCGACCGCCCTGCCCGAGCTGCTCGGCGATCCGGACCCGGCGAAGTCGCAGCGCGTCATGGAGGCGATGCTGCAGATGCAGAAGATCGAGATCGACGCTCTCGAGCGAGCGGCGGCGCTGGCGTAACCGCGGCGCCACTGTACAACGGGAAACGTTCACGGCGACACCGGGTCCTTGAGCTCGGTAAGTCGCGCCTGAGTGCGCCGAGCCGAAACGCGGTTTTCTTTGCTTTCGTAGCGTGTGAGTGCCTGCTCGAGCGCCGCGACCGCCTCGTCGGGCTTCGCCGAGAGCAGGAGGACCTCCGCGAGGTCGGCGTACGCGTCTCCCTGTCCGTCGAGAAAGTCCGTTGCTTCGCCGATCGCGACAGCCTCCCGCGCGAGCCGCTGCGCCTCCTCGTGCTCGCCGCGACGTGCGAGCACCTTCGCCCTGACCTGCCGCCAGGGCATCTGCGTAAACGCGTCGTCGCTCGCGCCGAGCTCCGCCGCGCGGCCGGCCCAGGCGTCGGCCTCCTCGAGCCGCTCGAGCGCATAGTGCGTTTGAGCGAGCGTCGCTGCAGCGGTCGACAGAAAGCTCACGGCGCCGAGCTCGCCGAGGAGGCTGCACCCTTCTGCCCCGAGCTCGGCGGCGGCAGTGAGATCGCCGGCCAGGAGCTCGACCCCGGCCGACTCGATTCCGGTAATGACCCCGAGCTGGACTCCCCCACCCAGCTCGGCCAGCCCCGCACGCGTTTCAGCGAGGATCGCGCGCGCCTCGTCGAAGCGACCGAGCATTGCCAGCGCCCAGGCCCGGGCCGCAGGGAGCCAGGGGTCCCGCCCGAATCGTGGCTCATTCTCGTCAAGCCACGCCAACAGCCGCGACACGGGGGTCGTCCCGTAGAGGCGAAAGATCGCGCGCCACCCCAGGAGCTCGTGCGGGAGGCCCGCTTGCCGAGCGTGGTCGGCGGCCCGCTCGTATGCCTCCAGCGCTGCGTCCGTTTCCGCGCGATTGAGCGCCACCCACCCAAGCGCGTGGTAGGCCGTGTAGAGGGCCAAGTCGTCGCCGGCGGCCTGAAACACGGGCACCGCCTGCTCCACGAGGGCGGCCACCTGTTCGGTCGCCCCCTCCGGCTCGATGTCCATGCGGATGATGCCCGCACGGATTCTCCCGCAGAGCTCACTCACTCGATCGCCCGCAGCCGCGGCGCGCTCGGCGAGGGAACCGGCGCGCCGGAGCGCATCGTCGCCGTTGCCCCCCCAGAACAGCGCGTCGACGAGCTCCGACTCGAGGGCGAGGTCGATCTCGCCTGAGGGCACGAAACCGGCTGCGCGCTCGAGCAAACTCCCGGCAGCGCCGAAGTCCTGGCGAAGGGCAGCACGCCGGCCTGCGGCACTGAGCCGCCGCCGCGCCCCTGCTGCCACCTCGTCGTCATATGGCAGCCCGAGCTCGACCTGGTAGCGGCAGGATTGCTCGAGGTGGTAGCCGAGGATCTCGTCGAGCTCGACGAGCTCCGTTCCATGCTCCTCCAGCCAGAATGCGAACCGCGAGTGCAGCTCGGTGCGCGTGGCCTTCGGGAGGGCTTCGTAGGCGGCGTCGCGGATCAAGATGTGACGGAACCGGAAGCCGTCCTCGCCTCGAAGGTGGGGTGTGTCCGGCCTGATCAGTTCCTTGCGGACGAGCGCGGCTAGGTGCGGCGTCACCTGCGTTTCGGCGGGTGCCAGAGCCTGGACGGCGCCCCGGTGAAAAATCTCTCCCTCGATCGCGCCCCGCTCGAGCACGCTCCGCTCAGTCGTCTCGAGCTGGTCTAGGCGCGCCGCTAGCAGCGCCTGCAGCGTGGGCGGGACAAGCACCTCGCCCTCCGCCTCGGCGGCCATCGCCAGCATCTCCTCGATGAAGAGCGGGTTGCCGCTTGCGGCGCGCGCGATCTTCTCGCGGACGTCATCGGGGATGCGCTTCGGGATGAGCTCGTCGACGTTCTCGTCGCCCAGTGGCCCCAGGCGGAGCCTCACCGGCCAGGCGGGCCGCCGCTCGGTGAGCTCCGGCCGCGCGATGCAGAGCAGCAGAATCGAAGCGCCTGACGAAAGGAGCGCAACGTGCTCGATCAGGTCGAGGAACGTCTCCTCGCCCCACTGGATGTCGTCGAAGACGACCACCAGCGGCCGCTCAGTCGCGACCTGCTCCAGCGTCTTGCGGAAGGCCCAGGCAATCTCTTCCGCCGATGTCGCCGCCTCGCTCTCACCCAGTAGCGAGCGGATCGCCGCGGCGGCGGCCTCGCCCTCGGGCAGCACGTTGAGCTGCTTCAGCACCTCGACCACCGGCCAATAGGTGATCCCCTCGCCGTAGGGCAGGCAGCGGGCGCGGACGACCGTCGCATCGATCGACGCCAAGACCTCCGCGGCGAGCCGAGACTTCCCGACGCCGGCCTCGCCGACGACCGTGACCAGCTCGCAGTGGTGCTCGATCCGCACGCCCTCCCAGGCTTCCCGGACGAGCGCGAGCTCACGCTCGCGTCCGACGAACAGCGCGACGTGCTGTCGCTCCTGCGCCTCGCGTACGCGTAGGAGCCGGTGGGCAGGAACCGGCTCAGCCTTGCCTTTCAGCTCGAGTGGCTCCACCTGTTCGACCTCGACGGCCTCGCGAACGAGCCTGAGCGTCGGCTGCCCGATTAGCACCTCGCCCGGCTGCGCCGCCTGCTCGAGCCGCGCGGCCACATTGACCGCATCGCCGGTCGCCAGGCGCTCCTCCGTCCCCGTCACCACCTCACCGGTCGTGACGCCGATCCGCCCTTGCAGCCCGAGCTCGGGTAGCCCGTCGCGCATCTCGACTGCCGCCCGGACCGCGCGCAGTGCGTCGTCCTCGTGCAGGACCGGCACGCCGAAGACAGCCATCACCGCGTCGCCGATGAACTTCTCCACACTGCCGCCGTGACGCTCGACGATCGACTGCATCCGCTCGAAGTAGCGGGCGAGCAGCGTACGCAACCGCTCGGGGTCGAGCGTCTCACCGAGGGCCGTCGAGCCGGCGAGGTCGCAGAAGAGAACCGTGACCGTCTTGCGCTGCTCCTGCGCCCGCCCTGGCGAAGCGGCGAGCGACAAGCCGCACTGCTCGCAGAACTTCGCGCTCTCGCTGTTTTCGTGCCCACAGCTCGCGCAGACCAGCACGGTACGAGACTAGAGCGCGTCCCGACCGGCGACAAGCGCCGGCGACACTGATCGACCGCTATGGCGCTTCGCGAAGGAGCGAGAGAGTCGCCAGGTCAGCGCGGTCCTTCGCAGCCACGAGCGTGTCGGTGCGAGTTTCCGACTTGTCGGCTTTCAGCGCGCGGACACTGATGACCTTTGCGCGTACGCCGAGCAATTCTGCGACGTCGTTCTCGAACGCCCCGTCCGGCCACCGGCCGCGACCTTCCCGGAGCGGTGTGTACACCTCTCCGTTTTCGCCGCGAGCGAGGAACGCCAACTCGAATCGGACCGTGCCGCGTGCGTAGCCTGTGTAGCCGTCCTCGTCTTCCTCGGGCGCGTGTTTCCAGCCATCAGCGGCCAGAAGCGCGGCAATCCGGTCGAGGTCTTTTGACCACACTGCGATGTCGAGGTCGTCGTGGGGTCGAGTGACCGCCCCCGCGTGAAAGTCGACTGCCCAGCCGCCGAACAACCAGTACTCGATTCGGTGCCGCAGCAGCTCATGCACTTGAGCCAGCGCAGCGAGCTGCTCTGCCTCGCTCACATGATCAGCTCCGGTCACCGTCAGAGCCGACGGTACATCACATGCAGGGTGACAAACTGCGGCGCTCGCGCGACATCGCCTACGCCAGGCCGACGTACAAAAAGCCGACCGCGCGGATCTCGCCGGATTCGATCAGGCGGCGCTCCTCGCTTGCGTGACCCTTCGCCGGCTTGTACTCAGAGAGATACGGGCCCCACTCAAAGGACCGCTCGCGGAAGCGTGCGTCGAGGGCGGCTCGCATCGCCTCAAAGCCGTGCAGATGCTCGTGCTCGGCGCGCCACTCCGCGAGGCCGCCCTGGCGACGCAGTCGCTTGTAATCCCAGCGCGCGGTCGGCTCGTCGACGAGGTCCCATGCGAACTCGCGCACGACCAGTGGGGCGCCCTGGCTGAGCAAGGAATGCAGCTTGTCCAGGGCCACGTCGAGGTCGTCCACGTGGTGGAACGCGAGCGAGGCGAGGGCCGCGTCGAACGGCCCTTCGTCTCCAAGCGCCTCGAGCGTCGTCCGCTGAAAGATTGCGCCCACCGGCGCGTTCGGATCGACTGCGACGAGGTCGTAACCGTCCGCCGAGAGCGCCCGGGCGAGCTCCCCGCTGCCGCAGCCGACCTCGAGCACTCGCGCAGGCGGGGGTGGCAGCTCTCGAAGCGCGACCGCGTGAAGATCCACGCCGCGATCCTAGAATGCCCTGTGCACCACCTCGCCCGCCCGAGGAAGGTTGTACATGTCCGGGAGGGCGCGCGATGCTATCGGGATGTTGTTCTTTTCGCTCCTGGGCCCCCTCGAGGTCGAAGACGAAGACCGCCAGATCCCGCTTGGCGCTCCTAAGCATCGCGCGCTTCTCGTGCTCCTGCTCCTCCGTCATGGTGAGCCGGTCTCGGTCGAGAGCCTTGCCGAGGAGTTGTGGGCCAGGGAGCCGCCTGCGACCGCCACGAAAGCTGTCCGCGTGTACGTCGGGGAGCTTCGGAAGGCATTGGGCGCAGAGGTCATTTCCACCGTGGGAGGCGGCTATGCGATCCCGCTCGACGGCTACGAAACGGACATCGGGCGCTTCGAGAGCCTCGCGAGGGAGGGTCAGCGGCGGTTGCGCGAGGGAGACGCACAGGGCGCCGCGACGATGCTACGGGAGGCGCTCGGGCTTTGGCGTGGGCCTGCGCTTGCCGACTTCAGGTACGACGATTTCGCGCAGCAGGAGCTCACCCGCCTGAACGAGGCTCGGGCGGCGGCGCTGGAGGCGCGAATCGGTGCGGATCTCGCCCTGGGACGCGAGGACGAGCTGGTGGCGGAGCTGCAAGCGCTCATCCGGGAGCACCCGCTTCGAGAGCGACTCCGCGGGCAGCTCATGCTGGCGTTGTACCGGACCGGCCGGCAGGCGGAGGCGCTCGACGTGTACCGCGAGGGGCGGCAGCAGCTCGTGCAGGAACTTGGCATCGAGCCCAGCCGAACACTGCAGGAGCTCGAACGCGCCATCTTGGCCCAGGACGAGAGCATCGAAGTACCGCGGCGCCGATTCCCTTCGCGGGCGCGGCGGCGGCCTGCGCTGCTCGTCGCGCTCGGCGGTGCCCTCGTCCTCGCCGCGGTGGCTGCGGCCGTCGCGATCAGCCTGACTCGTTCGGGCGAAGGAGAGATCTCGTCGGTTGTGCAGGGCAACTCGCTCGCGGCGATCGACCCGGCAACCGGACGCCTCGTCGCAGAGGTTCCCGTCGGTGCGACGCCCGCTGCGGTTGCGGCTGGAGGGGGAGCCGTGTGGGTCCTGAACGCCGACGACCAGACCATCTCGCGCGTCGATGCGCAGACAAAGGAGGTCAGGACGCTCGCGATCGGCGCGACGCCGACGGACCTCGCCGCAGGCCCTGGCGGCGTCTGGGTTGGCAACGGGGGAAAACTGGCTCGGGCTCAGTTCGCAGGAACGACCGCCGTCGCCTTGACCCGGCTCGATGCGCACACGGGTGCGGTTCGCGCGACTGTGCCACTGTCACCTCGAACTGGGTCGTCCCGCTCGAACGTCGCCCAGAATCACATCGCGCTCGCCGCCGGCTCGGTGTGGGCAATCGCTCCTGACTTCTCGCTCGTGCGCATCGATCCAAGCCGGAACGCCGTGATCGCCGTCTCGCGTGACGTCCCCGCGGTGGCGGTCGCCGCTGAGCGGGACGGGGTCTGGGTCTTGAGCGATGACGGGACGCTCGCTCGGATCGCGGCGACGAGCAATCGTGTGACCGCGCGGTTGAGCGTCCCCGCGACCGGTTTGAGCGCCATCGCCGTGGGCGACCGCTCCGTGTGGGCGACGGATCCGTACCAGGGGACGCTCTGGCGGATCGATCCGGATTCGCGCGTGGTGCAGCGGACGATCGACGTGGGCGTCGGCGCGGATAGCGTCGCGTTCGGCTCGGGCTCCGTCTGGGTTGCAAACAGTCTGCAGGGAACGCTCAGCCGCGTCGATCCGGCCGTCAACCGCGTCGTCCGCACCATCCCGCTCGGGAACACCCCACGCGCCGTCGCGGTGGGGGAGGGTCTTGTCTGGGTGGCGGTCGCGGGCGAACGACAGGTACCGGCGGTCCAGTCCGGGCCCGAGAAGAGCGTACGAGCGCTTCCGGGGACGATCTGCGGTCCCCTCGTCTCGGGCTCGGAGTCGCCGAGGTTCATCGTCGTCTCCGATCTCCCGCTTCGTGGAGGTCCGCGCTTCGTGACCCCGCAGATGAGTGCTGCGATTCTCCATGTGCTGCGGCGGCGCTCGTTTCGCGCCGGTCGGTATCCGGTTGCGTTCCAGTCCTGCGACCACTCCACGGCGCAGACCGGTCTCTTCGACGAGCGCAAGTGCGCCGCGAATACGAAGGCCTACGCGGCGGATGCGGATGTGATCGGCGTCGTCGGCCCGTACAACTCAGGCTGCGCGTACGCCGAGATTCCGATCGCCAATCGCGCGGGGCTCGCGATCGTCTCGCCCACGAACTCCGACGTCGGTCTGACCCGCCCGGCGTTCGGCGCTCCCCGCGGCGCCCTTCGTGCCCTCTACCCGACAGGCCGCCACACCTACGTGCGCCTGATGTCGCCTGACGACGCGCAGGCGGCTGCCGATGCGCTGCTCGCCCGGCAGCTCGGCGCGCAGAAAATCTTCGTCGTCGACGACGGCGGATACGGCAGCGCGATCGTCCCCTACTTCAAGCGTGCCGCCGGTCGCCTGGGACTCCGAGTCGACAGCGCTCGCTGGAATCCCCACGAGCCCCATCTCCGCACGCTGACGGCCCGCGCTCGGCAGTCGGGCGCGGCGGCGGTCTTCCTCTGCGGCCTCATCGACACGAACGTCGGCAAAGTCCTGGCGGCGCTTCGCCGCGCCCTCCCGAGGTCGGCTCCGCTAATCGGCTGCGACGGACTCCTACCCGTGGCGCTGCTCTTCGAGCAAGCGGGGCCTGCGGCGCGCGGCGCGTACGTCAGTATCGACGGGCTGGTGAACGAACGGCTCGGGCCCGCCGGAAGAACCTTTCTACGCGACTTCGGTGCGACGCAGCCGGGCGCAAAGGTCGACATCGCCGCCGTCTACGCCGCCCAAGCTGCCGAGCTCCTGGTCGACGCGATCGCCCGCTCGGACGGCACCCGCGCGTCCGTCAGCTCCGAGCTGTTTCGAGCGCGCATCCGGGACGGCCTGCTCGGGAGCTTTGCAATCGACGCCGACGGCGAACCCACTCCCGCTCCGGTGACGATCGTCCGGGTCGAGCACGGCGGCGGCGCCAATGCGGTTGCGAGCTACGAGGGGGCACGCGTTGACCGTGTCCTCATGCCTCCACGTCGGCTAGTCGCACAGGGCGGCTAACCCCCGCCGTCTTTATCTGGGCTTGGCCGAATTTTCCTGAGGCTTTATCGCGGCTCGTCAGCCTCCGGAGCCATGAAAGCGCGGATCATGGCCCTCACGACGGTGATCGCGGTGGCGTTCGCCGCTCCGTCGTCCGGCCAAACGCCTCGCGCCCGCACGGAACAGTCCCGGCAGCCGGTCGTGGTCAAGGTTTCCGAGGGCGGCTTCCGCTTGGGCGACGCGGCGATCGGCGCCACAGCCGCCTTGGGTGCGGCGCTGGCGCTGGCCGGCCTGAGCATGTTCCGGCGACAACTGAGGAAGGAGGAACGATGAAGAGCAGCAAGTGGTCCTGGCGGGCGTTTGCAGCCGCCACCATCGCTGCCGCGGTCGGATTGGCGGCGGCAGCCGGGGCAGGTGCGACGCCACCGACGAAGGGGGAGGTCGAGGTGATCCCGTACGAATTCTCCGTCGATTGCAGTCCCTACGGGTTCGCCTTCGAGCTTGACGTCCAAGGCCAGGAATCAGTCTGGGTCGAGACGTTCTACGACGAGGCGGGCAACCCGGTGAAGTTCGTGGTTCACGACTCATTCACTGAAACCGACACCAATTCTGTGACCGGTAAGGTTCTTCCGTTCAGTTCGCGGATCGTCGAGACGTTCGATCTCGTTGCCGGCACACGCACCGTCGTCGGCAAGGCATTCCTGATGACGGATCCAGGCCAAGGAGTAGTCATTCAAGACGTCGGCCGCGTCGTTTTCGACGCTCCGTTCCACGTCACGTTCGAGGCAGGACCCCATGAGGTGCTCCATGGAGGAACGGGATCGCACCTCGATCAACTTGCCTGCACCGCCCTCGCGGCAAACTGAAGCCAGAGAGGCTGTTGCTGGTAGAGCGGCTACGCGTCCTGGAGGGTGGAGGCGCTTCCGGCGCCTCCACCCAAGCGCGGCCGCCTGAGCGTTAGGCGAGAAGCCGTGGAGGCCTCAGTCCAGGGTCTTCAGCCGAAAGCGCTGATCGGCGGCGACGAGTAAGACGCCCGCTCCCTTGGAGATTGGGGCCACCATCTGGCCGGTGAGTCCGAACACGGCCGCCTCGTTTGTCGGGCTGTGCCCGACGACCAGAGCCTGACCCCCGTCGGCCAGTGCGTCGAGCACTCGTCCCAGCGCCGCACCCAGCGCTGCCGAATCCTCTTCGACCAGCTCGGGATCCGCACTGCGCAATGCTTCGAGTTCGCCGCTTCCCGCCTTCTCGTACGCTTCGCGCCAGCGATCTTCTTTCCCGGAGCGCAAACCTGCCTCGACGACGACTCCGCCCGCGACGTGCTCGCCCAGCGCGGCGAGAAAACAGGCGAGCGTCTGGGTCGCACGCTGCGCACCCGTGGAGACGAGCAGGTCGTAGCCGCCGCGCAGGCGCGCTCCGATCTCAGTCGCCGCCCGCACACCCTCTTGCGTTAGGACGTCCCCATCAGCGTCGGTGTGCCTCCTTAATTCAACGTATTTCGCCACTTCTCCTGAAGGGTCTCAAAAACCAGATGCTTTAGCGTCGCCGTGGTACCAACCCGCCGAGCCCGAACTCATGTGACCGCCCTTGCTTGACAATTTTGGTCAGGCGCCGATATAGTCCACGCACAGATCATCGCCGCGAAGACTAAGGAGGTCACCATGTGGGCGACAGAACACAGCATCGAGACGAGCGCGGCGCCTGAAGGAATTTGGCGGCTGTGGGCCGATGTTTCCGGTTGGCCGGAATGGAACGGCGACATCGAGCGGATCGAGCTCCATGGGCCGTTCGCGACGGGTAGCAGGATCGTGATGACGCCGGTCGGGCAAGAGCCGATCGAGCTTCGCATCTCCGAGGCCGTCGAGCCCGAGCTGTTCGTCGACGAGGCCGATATGGGCGAGATCGTGGTGCGGACGACCCATCGCGTCGAGCCTCTCAACGGCGAACGCGGGAGGATCACCTACCGGATGGAGATCACGGGGCCGGCTGCAGACACGCTCGGGCCGCAGATCGGCCCCGAGATCAGCGCCGACTTCCCCCAGACGCTCGCTGCGCTCGTCGAGCGGGCCGAGGGTTGATGCCGCTCCACCCGAACGACAGCCCCGGATTCCTGCTCTGGCATGCCACGCTGCGCTGGCAGCGTGGCATCGCCCAGGCGCTGGCGCCGCTCGATCTCACCCACGTCCAGTTCGTGTTGCTCGCCTGCACCTGGTGGCTGAACGAGCAGGGCGAGCGTCCAAGTCAGATCGCGCTCGCGGCTCAGGCAGGCACCGATATCAAGATGACCTCACAGGTGCTGCGCAGCCTCGAGCGGAAGAGCCTGATCGAGCGGGAGGTCGACGCGGCCGATACTCGCGCACGCCGCGTGCGCGTGACCAAGCGAGGGGCACGGCTTGCGCCGCGAGCGATCACGATCGTCGAGGAGGTCGACTCCCACTTCTTCGCCGACGTCCCGAAAGGCGAGGCCCTGCGCTTCTTTCGCCGCCTGGTGCAACTACCGGATGCCGGTGCTAGCCCCGTAACTCCAGATCGGGGCGGGTAGATATCTTCGGGTTCAACTACGGCTGAAGGGAGAAGACATGCCAGGAAAGCTCGTCCACTTCGAGGTGCCGGCGGACGACACACGCCGGGCACTCGCCTTCTACGGGCAACTCCTCGGGTGGTCGTTTCGGGACATGGAGGGGCCGATCGAGTACCACATGACCCAGCTGTCCGAGGACATGGCCGGCGCTATTCACCGCGCAGACCAGGGCGGCGGTATCCCCGGGATCTTCGTCTACTTCGACGTCGACGACATCACAGAGAGCGCGCAACGTGTGCGTGAACTCGGCGGCAAGGCCGAAGAGCCGGGACCTGTGCCGCGGATGGGCTGGTACGCGAAGTGCACTGACACGGAAGGCAACCACTTCGGCCTCTGGCAAAGCGACCCATCCGCGCCGGCAGGCAACGCGGCTTCGCCGTAGCGATAACTGCCGACGCCCTCTTCCCGAGTCCGGACCGGAGACCGGCTGGAGAGAGCTATGAAGCGGGGTCAGGCTTGATGATCCCGAACGTGGCGCCTTGCGGATCGCGGAGGACGCCGATGCGCCCCGCCCGTCGTCACCATCCGCAGTTCGAGCGTGCGCAATGTCTGCAGCTCCGCTCGGCGGCGAGGGGAATCCGGGTGCGTTCGGCGTTTCGATCTTGCGTGATGGAACGGGAGCGGCCTGGCCGGGCCCTGCGTGCAACAGGTCGGCGATCAGCAGCGAGGCGGGCGATCCCGCCTAGCAGCGCCGCGAGTACTGCTGCCAGGCGGCTCGCTCGCGGCCGTTGCGCAACAGCTCTCGTTCCGGCCCTCAGCCCCGCTCTCGCCGCCGGGCTTCCTTTCGCGGAGAGCCTGCTGATTCGCTGCCGGGTCACGAGCAACAGCGTCGCGTCAACACGCGAGGCGTGCATCGCCGCCAGCGGCACTCGTTCGCTGGTGGTGCCTGCAGTAGTCGCTTCCTGCTGGCTGCAGGCGCAGGCGCGTCTAGCCGTTGCTCCGCGATCGAGCTGCCGTCGCGTACGGCTCAACGGTCGGCCTCACGGTTCGCTGGACCCCTGCGGCTGCGTATGCATCTTCCTCGTCGAGGGTCTCGTGCTCGAGCAACGCGCTCGCAAGCGAATCGAGCTTGTCCCGATTCTCCCGGAGCAACGCAACGACCTCCTTGTGTGACTCCTCGACGATGCGCCGCACCTCCTCGTCGACGAGCTGCTGTGTCTGCGGCGAGACCTCGGCGGTCCCAGGCAAGAGTGGACCCGCGCCGTCGCGCGGGATCACCGCAACCGGGCCGATTGCGGGGCTCATGCCCCAGCGGCCGACCATCTGGCGGGCAATCTCGGTGAGCTGCTGGATGTCGGACTCCGCACCGGAGCTCGTTTCGCCGAACACGATTTCCTCGGCGGCGCGCCCACCGAGTGCGACGTTGATCCGCGCCCGGATCTCGGGCTCGAGGTAGTTGAAGCGATCGCTCTCGGGCGCCGCGAACGTAACGCCGAGCGCCAGACCCCGGGGAATGATCGAGATCTTGCGCACCGGATCGGCGCCTTCGGTGAGCATGCCGACGATCGCGTGGCCGCCCTCGTGATACGCCGTCCGGCGCCGGTCCTCCACGGTCATCATCACCTGTCGCTCCGCGCCGAGCACGATCCGCTCGAGCGCGTCGGTGAAGTCGGATTCGTCGACGACATCGTGGTTCCGTCGGGCGGCCAGCAGTGCAGCCTCGTTGACGAGGTTCGCGAGATCCGCCCCGACCATGCCCGGCGTCGTCGCAGCGATCCTGCTCAGGTCGACGTCGGGCCCGAGCGGCACGCCCCGGGTGTGCACTTTGAGGATGGCCTCGCGCTCGGCACGGTCGGGCGGTTGCACTGCCACCCTGCGGTCGAAACGGCCGGGACGAAGGAGGGCCTGGTCGAGGACGTCGGGCCGGTTGGTCGCGCCGATCACGATCACGCTGGTCGAGGAGTCGAAGCCGTCCATCTCGGTCAGGATCTGGTTCAGGGTCTGCTCGCGTTCGTCGTTGCCGCCGCTGAAGCCGGCGACACCGGAGGTGCGTGAGCGGCCGATCGCATCGAGCTCGTCGATGAACACGATCGCCGGGGCGGCCTCCTTGGCCTGCGTGAAGAGATCGCGCACGCGTGAGGCGCCGACGCCGACGATCGCCTCGACAAACTCGGAGGCCGCCATCGAGAAGAACGGGACATCCGCCTCGCCCGCGACCGCCCGCGCAAGCAGCGTCTTGCCCGTGCCCGGCAGGCCCGAGAGCAGCACGCCGTGCGGTATCCGACCGCCGAGCTTTCGGTACTTCTCGGGGTGGCGCAGGAAGTCGACGACCTCGGTCAGCTCCGCCTTCGCCTCGTCGATCCCCGCGACATCAGCGAACGTGACCCGGTCGCCGGACGGCTGGTACCTGCGTGCGCGCGAGCGGCCGAACGCTCCGAGAACGTTCTGAACGTTTCCCGCACGCCGCATCAGCCAGAACAGCAGTCCGAGTAGGAGGATCGTAGGTCCGAACCCGAGCAAAAGGTTCTGCCACCACGGGGCTCCCGTGTCCAACGGTTGCGCGTTCACGACCACGCCCTTCCGCTGGAGCAGCGCCGACAGGGCATTGTTGTCGGCAAACGCGGGAATCTCGGTCCGGAACCGCGTCGTCGGCTTCGACGTTGAGTACCGCAGCTCCTGGGTGAACGTGCCCTGGATCGCGGTCCCCTTCGAAGTGATCTCCTTCACGTGACCCGCGCTCACTTGCTGGAGGAAGAACGGGCTGTACGGAACGCGGACGCGGGACGGCGGCTGGGTGGCCCGCGAGCCGAGGTAGAAGTTGAGCGCCAGAAGCGCAAGCGCGAAGAGGATCCAGCGCCGGCTCAGGCGGAAGCGGGGCCTCTGCGGCGGCGTCGGCGACGATCCGCGCGGCGCCGGCGGTGCGCTCTTGTCCTTGCGCTCGTCCGCGCTCGTTTCGGTCACCGCGGGCTCAAGAGCTGCACTAGCCATTAAGACTAGCGTTGCTCAGCAAGCGGACATCAAAGTCCCAGTCGGACATGACCGAGGAGGGCGTACGGCACATCTTCCTGGAGGTGGCGCCGACGACGGTCCTCCGTCCGTTTTAGATTCTCGATGGGCCGACCCTCCCGCCCGCGCCCGGGGCGATGTTCCAGCGGGGCCGCCTCGACCACTTTGCGTTCTGGGCCCGGTTCCGAGGAGGCGTTTCGTGAGATCCGCCAGCGCCTCGAGTCGGAAGCTGCGGCCGACGGAGACGTCACCGACATGAAGACAATGTGGATTATGGGCGCGCGATTTGCCGTCGATTGCGACCGGTTCACCGCTGTGCTCCATAGGCTCCATCCACGAGCGCTGGTACGCGCGCTGATTTAAGGGTCGTGTAAGGCCTTCCTTCCTATTCTCGCCGCGTTCATGCAGGCGAGAAAAGGGGGCCCTTCGTGGTGAGCATGAGGTATATCGCGCCCGCTATTTGCGCGCTGCTTGCACTTGCGGCGCCTGCACTCGGCTCGGGTTCGGCCTCGAGCTCGCTCCGTGACGGCGCGCCTCCGTTGCGGCTTGCTGCTGCAACGACGCAGCAGTCGCTTGCAACCCCAGAAACGGGCAGCTGGGCGGCGACGGCGAGCATGTCGACCGCGCGCGCAAGCTTGACCGCGACGCGGCTCAGTAACGGGCGCGTCCTCGTGGTCGGTGGAGAATATGACTCCGCTAATCCCTCCACTGCCGAGCTGTACGACCCGCCCACCAGCACCTGGATTCCGGCCGGCACACTGAGCCAGTGGCGCGCTCTGCACGTCGCCGTGCGTCTCGCCGACGGGCGTGTGCTCGTCGCCGGCGGCCAGTACAGCACGAGCGCGGAGCTGTACGACCCGGCGACGAACAGTTGGACGCCGACCGGGAGCATGAACGTCGGTCGGATCTCCTTCACCGGGACGCTGCTCCCCGACGGGCGCGTCCTCGTCGTCGGCGGGAACTCCCTCAATGGTCTGCAAGCGAGCGCCGAGCTGTACGACCCGACGACCGGCGGCTGGACGCTGACGGGCAGCCTACGGACCCCCCGGCGGGACCACACCGCCACGCTGCTGGCGAACGGCACCGTCCTGGTCGCGGGCGGCGCCAACTCGACCGGCTGGCCGCGAAACGCAGAGCTGTACGAACCCAGCACGGGACGTTGGAGGCGCGCAGGGACGATGACAACCGGCCGTGAGGGCGCGACCGCGACCTTGCTCGGCAACGGCCGCGTGCTGCTCGCCGGCGGCCGCAACCCGAGCGCGCTCGCCTCCGCCGAGCTCTACGACCCGACCTCGGGCAGCTGGAGCGCGACCGGCAGCATGAACGCCCCCCGCGGCGGTGCCGCCGCTGCGCTCCTGCAAGACGGACGTGTGCTCGTCGCCGGCGGCGACACCGGAGACGTCTACTCACCCGCCACCGGCACCTGGACGGCGACCGGGCCGATGGTCTACCCCTACGCCTCCGCCGCCGCCGCCCTGCTTCCCAACGGGCAGGTCCTCTACGTCGGCGGCCGCCGAGTCAAGTACTGCGGCCAGTACTCCTGCGACGAGCCCTTGGCCGACGCCGAGCTGTACACCCCCTAAAGCGCTCACACCGTCGTCTACTCAGCCGAGGTCGCGCCGCCAGACGCGCGGGACGCGGCCGTAGTCGACGTCGGACGCGCCGAGCCAGCGCGCGAGCTCTTGGATCGCCTTCGCGATCGCCGCACCCGCGTCCTCGGTTGCGCCCTCTTCCGCGTAGACCTGCCTCACGCGGAGCACGCTCGCCTTGCGATCGAACAGCGGGTCGATGCGCCCCACGAGCCGGTCGCGGTGCAGGATCGGCAGCACGAAGTAGCCGAACTCGCGCTTCGCCGCAGGCACATAGATCTCGAGCTTGTAGCGAAAGGACCACAGCTCCCGCGCGCGTGTGCGGTCGTACACGAGCGGGTCGAACGGAGAGAGCAGGGTCGTACGCCCGCGGAATGGCCGCGCCGGCTCGACGAGGTCGCGGTGCACGTACCAGGTACCGCGCACGCCGTCGATCGCGTGCGCGACGAGGATGCCGTCGCGGACGAGGCGCGCGAACGCTTCCTCGAGCGCCAGCCCCCGCCCCCGCAGCGTCGGCACGCGCTTGACGCCCGCCTCCGTCATCGGGCCGAGTTGGCGAAAGCGTTGCTCGAGGTGCGCGAGCGCGGCGTCCTGACGCGAGAGCCGCGGCGCGGGCGGGACGATTCGCTCCGCCAGATCCCAGACGCGCTCCTGGCCCCGGCGCGCCGCGACCAGCACCTTGCCCTGCGCCCACAGGAACTCGAGCAGCTGCGACACGTTCTTGCCGTGCGTCCAGCCGGTTGACTCCCACGGCCGGACGGAACGGTCCTCGAGCTCGCTCTGCGGAGTCGGGCCGTCCCGCGTGAGCTTCGCCAGGATGTAACGCTCGAATGCCTGGTTGTCGCGGAGCCACGAGGCGATGCCGTCGTAGCGGCCCGGGAAGCCTCTGCCGGCGGCGGCGACGAGCGGCCAGTCCTCGACGGGGTAGAGGAAGGCGCGCCACGTGAACAACGCCCGTTCCTCCCAGAGCAGCCGGTCGAGCTCGCGCACGGCGTACCGTCCGAGCCGGCTCCAGAGGACGAGCAGCTCGGACCGCGCCACCGCGCTCGTCGGATCGAGCTGAAGCGCGCCCGTCTTGCGCACGGCGTCGAGGACGCTCTTCGGACGCGGCGTGTCGAGCCGTGTTGCCCGCACGGCGATCCGCCGCGCCGCGTCTAGGGACAGCTTCTGCACGGCGCTATCTCTCACGGCGGGGTGCTATTCCTCGCTTCAGTACAGTCCAGAGCTCCGTCGCATGACCTCGAGAAGGAAATCATGAGCGTTCCACGTGAGGGTGGCTGCGCTTGCGGTGCGGTTCGCTACCGGCTTACGTCAGATCCGCTCTTCACGCACTGCTGTCACTGCCTGAACTGCCAGCGGCAAACCGGAAGCGCGTTCGTCATCAATCTGCTCATCGAGGCCGACCGTGTAGAGCTCCTCGCAGGGACCCCGGAGCCGGTCGACGTGCCTCGCGACGACGGAAGCATGCAGCGGATCTTCCTTTGTCCAACCTGCCAGGTGGCGGTCTTCAGCCAGTACGGACACGCAGGAGTGCGGTTCGTCCGCGGCGGTACGCTCGACCAGCCCTCGAGCGTCGCGCCCGACGTTCACATCTTCACCCGGTCGAAGCTGCCCTGGATCACGGTCCCGGACTCGGTGCCGGCGTTCGAGGTGTACTACGACTTGAAAGCCCTCTGGCCGGCCGCCAGTCTCGAACGGCTCGAGGCGGTCATGGCCCCGGCGAGCTCCGGCGCCTGAGGCCGCGGAGGTCGCGACCTCCGGAACGCTTCTTCGGCGCATGATGTGGACCTGGCGCGCGATGATCGTGTCATGTCCAACCTCGACGAGCTCGCCCCCGGGCTCTGGCGGTTCACGGCCACCCGGAACGGCCTCCCTCCGACTATGACGGCGTACGCGCTGCGCGAGGGCGAGGACACGATCCTGGTCGACCCGCTCGTCGCCGGCGAGACCGAGCCGCTGCTGGCTGCGCTCGACGAGATCGTGCGCGGACGCGTGCGCATCCTCGTCACCACCCCCTTCCACGTGCGCGGCTCCGGGCTTCTGTGGCGGCGCTGGCGCGACCGGCACGAGGTCACGATCTTCGGGCACGAGCACTGCGCCACGCGGCTCGACGATCGCTCAGCCTTCCGGCCGCTGCGCGGCGGCGAGACGCTCGACGGCGGCGTGCGCGCGCACCCGATCGGGCGGCCGCGGCGCGCCGAGATCCCGTTCGAGCTGCCGTCGCACCGCGCCCTGGCCTTCGGCGACACCGTGCTCGAAATCGACGGCGAGCTGCGCGTATGGCCGAGGCACCGCGACATCGAGCGTCGCCGCACCTGGTACGAGCAGCGCTTCCTGCCCACGCTGGACGCGCTGACGGGGCTCGACGTCGAGCGGGTGCTCGTCACGCACGGCGAGCCGGTGCTGCGCGACGGCGCCCGCGCGCTGGCGGCGAGCCTGGCGAAGCCGCCGTGGAGCAGGTCGTCGCTGTATTGATCACGGCCGCGGGCCTCACCTGCTGAAGCACGCCTCGTTTACACCGGGGCCGTTTCAGGGAGTTTCGCCAGGTCGAGCGCTTGCTTGATCGTGAGCTTGCGCCCCACCTCGGTGGCCTGGGTGACATCGTCGGCCGAGAGTGCCGCTCTTGCCTGGTCGACGAACTCGCGCCCCGGCGTCTCGTCTGAGTAGACGTTGACGATGCCCTCCTGGTGGGCGTAGACCTCCGCCGCGGCGGCGATCTGTACGGCCCGCTCCGGCCTGTGCTCGACTGCCTCGGTGGCCGCGAGCCCGATCAGCGAGAGCCCGACTCCACGGACGCTCGCGACGTCAGTGTATGCCTGGACCGAGTCGAGGAAGTACAGGCGTGCGAGCGCGGGGTCTTCGTGCCGGAGGTGCGTCCAGGCCATCTCGGAGAGGATCCGGGCTTCCTCGGCACGGTCGCCGATCGCTTCGAACGCGGCGAGTGACTGCCGGTAGAGGTCGAGGGCGCCCGCCAGGTCACCGCGAATGGATGCCAGTTGGGCGAGGCCGCCGAGAGACAGGCCGGCTCCTTCCTCGTCGCCGATCCGCTGCTGGATCTCGAGCGCCTGCGAGTACCGCGTCTGGGCGGTGTCGAGGTCGCCCGCGACGGTGTTGAGAATGCCGTCGACGGTCGAGGCGAATCCCTCGCCCCAGGTGAAGCCGAGGGCGCGACTTCTCTCGATGCTCTCGCTCGTCCCGCTGAGTCCTGCTTCGAGATCGAAGCCGATCAGTCCGAGACCCTGGCAGAACGCAACGATGGAGAGCTCGCGATCGCCTTCGCACTCTGCGGCGATGCGATACGCCTCGGCCCACTCGTCGTTTGCCCGTTCGAACTGGCCCAGCGTCCACGACGCCAGTCCCGCCGTGAGCAGCGCGCCCGCCCGCCCCAGGGTGGGAGAGCCATCCGGGTCGGCGTCGAGGAAGGATGCAGCGTACTCCCGGGCGGTGAGGTTCTTGCCGCGGATGTGCCAATAGAGATACAGGTCGCCAGACAGCTGCTGGCCCGCTTTGGACGCAGCTGCGTCACCGTCGCGCACCGTCGCCAGCAGCGTGTCGAGCGCGGCCTGGAGGTTCCCCTCCTCGGCGATGCCGCGCTCGAGGGATCCGATCTGATCGGTGCCCTCGATGCCGTCGCGGATCTGGTGGGCGAGCTCCGCATACCGGCGGGCGTGCTTCAGCGCGACCTCGCGCGTCTCGCCCGCGGCCTCGAGCCGTTCGCGAGCGTACTCTCCGATCGTCTGGAGCATCCGAAGCCGGTCACCCTGGCCGTCCGTCTGGACGAGAGCCTTGTCGACGAGCGACTCCAGCTCGTCGAGGATGGTCTCGCCGGGGTCGGCGCAGACGGCCTCGAGATCGGAGAGGGTGCACCCTCCCGCGAAGACGGCCATGCGCCGGAACAGACGCTGCTCCGACTCTGAGAGCAGCGAGTGGCTCCAGTCGATCGTCGCGCGCAGCGTCTGCTGCCGCTCGGGAATGTCGCGAGGGCCGGATGTGAGCACCTGCAGGGCGTGGTCGAGCCGCTCGAGCAGCGCCTCCGGGGACAGGAGTCTCAGCCGGGCGGCAGCGAGCTCGAGCGCAAGCGGCAGGCCGTCCAGACGCCGACAGACGGCCGCGACCACTCCGGCGTTCTCGGGCATCAGCTCGAACGAGCCCCTCGCCTTCCTGCCGCGCTCGACGAACAGGGCGACAGCCGGATACGCCATGAGCGACTCGGTCGAGTCTGTGTCCGAAGGAGGAGGGAGCTCGAGCGGGGCGAGCGGGTACTCCCGTTCGGCGGCGATCCTGAGCGGTGTCCTGCTGGTGGTCACGATCCGCAGCCCCGGACAACTCTCAGCAAGCCCGGCGACCTCTGAAGCGGCCGACACGACCTGCTCCAGGTTGTCCAGGAGCAGGAGCGCCTTCTTGTCACCGATCAGGACGGCGACGCCGTCGCCGAGCGTCCGTCCCTCGGCCTCCTTCACGTCCAGCGCGTCCGCAAGAGCGGGGAGGAAGTCCGCGGGCTCGGTGACGTCGGCCAACGCGACGAACGCGACGCCGTCCAGGAACTCGGGCGCGAGCAGCCGGCCGAGCTCGATCACGATGCGGGTCTTTCCGACACCGCCGGGACCGGTGATCGTGACGACCCGATGTTCCCGCGCCAGCTCGACGAGCGAGGCCAGCTCGGCGGGCCGGCCGACCAGTGCCGCGGGCGGGTCGGGCAGGTTGCTCGGCAGGCTGGCGAACTGCTCGCCCTTGCCCTCGAGCGCCCCCGGATCCGGCACGACGACGCCGTCGGCCGCCACTGCGTAGAGGTCGAACGGGCGCCCGACGTGCTTGAGCCTGAACCGCCCCAGGCGGACGATGCCGACGTCGCTCCGGTTCTTGATCTGGTCGTACGCGGAGTCGGACAACATCACCCCGCCGGGTACGGCGAAGGACTCGATCCGGGCGGCGATGTTCACCGCGTCGCCCGTGAGCCGCTCGGGATCGACGACCACCTCGCCCACGTGGACGCCGATACGAACCGGAACGTCCTCCGTTGCGAGCTCCCGCTGGATCTCGACTGCGGCGAGGACCGCAGCCAGCGCGCTCGGGAACATGCTCATGCTGCCGTCCCCGAGCCGCTGGACGATCGTCCCGCCGAAGGCGTCGTGGTGGCCCTCGAGCGCACTCATGTACCGGTCGCGCTTGTCGAGTCCCAGGCGCTCGTCCGCCTGCATCAAGGCCGTGTACCCGACCATGTCGGTGAACATCACCGCGACGAGCCGACGATTGAGCCGCTCATTCACGGCTCCTCCTTCAGCCTGCCTGGAGGGGACGGGAGCTCGGCATTACGATGACCATATCGCGGTCGGCGCCGCGCGCTCGGTGACGGTCAGCCGATGCGTGAGGGCGGTCGCAGGTTTTCCTTCGAGAAGGCGTCTGAATGAAGCCCGCGCCGGTATATCTCTACGCGCAGCAGCTCCTCGAGCCGAACATTGCAGAGATGTACTTCCTTGCCGAAATGATCAAGGAGCGCAAACTGGCTTGCCTTGTTGGGCGCCTCGAAAGAAACCGTACCGTGACCGAAGGTAGCGGCAAAGCGGTCCGCGAACTGGCGGTTCAGATTTTCCTGGGCGTCGAACAGTCCGACGCCCTGCGCGCTCTCGCGAGCCTCGACAACTAATTGCTTCGCCCCTGCGTCGAGCCAGCGCTGCCCTTGTTCGAGAAGGCGGTCCACGGCGTCCGCCGAGAAGTGGCCACTGTGCTTCCCGCCGAGCTCGAACTGGACCTCGAGGCCGCGCTCGTGGGCCAGCTTGATTACCTCGGCCGGCTCAAGGTGCAGCGTCGTGAAACCCTCACCGCATTCGATTCGGTCAACCCCAATGTCAGCGCAAAGATCGAGGTAGCCCTGGAGCTGGCCTTGGGCGGCAGCTACCTCGAAGGGGCCGCCACCTGTTGTCGTGCGGACGTTGTGCTTCTTCGCCGCGCTGATCTTCCGGCGCGTTGCGCGCTCGTCGGCGATGATCCAGCACGCCATCGAGATCTTGAGGATCGACATGAGGTGCGCGCTCTGTTCTAGGTGCCCCTCGAGCGTGGTCGGGTCGTAGCCTGGATCGAACGGGCTCGTTGCCGGCTCGAGATCAGGGACGCCGATCGACCGCAGATACTCGTTCGTGCGGAGGCCGCCGTCAGGCAGGGTGTCGCCCACGAATAGCCTCCCCGACGTGTCGAGCGCTCTTCCGAAGGGCGTTTGCGGACAGGCGCGCGCTCATCATGATGGACGGAACTGGGTCATCGACAGCAAACCACGCCGCCTCCTCGACATTTCGGAACGACCGTAGCCATTCCCCAACGGTCAGACGACCATCCTTACGATATTCGATACTCGACCGCATGTCCCAGGGTTCCACGACCCATTTTCGTCCGTCTCGCTGCTGCGCCCTGGGAACGGTCTGCCCGGTCAGATCAAGGTAAAGAGCGCGGACGACATCCATGCCGTTCGTCGGGTCGACGAAGAGCCTAAACGTCGATCCAACTCTAGGGTTGACGTCGAGTAGCTTGTATTGCCCATCTCGCGCGTCGAAGCGATAACCGATGTCGAGGATCCCGCGGTAGCCAATCGCCTTCATGAATTCGGTTGTCGTCTCTGCCACGCTCGCATTCCAAATACACACGCCAAGGCTCGTGGCGCCGGTGTAGGGCGGCGACTGCCGGATCTTCTTGCCGGTGAAGGCCACTAGACACTCGGAATGCTCGTCGAAGTAGCCGTTGAACATCCAGACCGAATCGGGTCCGCCGGGAATGTATTCCTGCAGCATCAGGTTCGAGCGTTCGGCTGCGTCCATGTCACGATATGCCGCCAGGGCCTCAGCCGGCGTTTGCGCGACCATGATCGTTGTCCGACTGGGTAGCCCTGGGATCCAGGAGCGAGCTCCTTTGAGGACGAGTGGAAAGGAAGCTTGTTCAATGAAGCTGTAGAACTCATCATCGGTGGCTGTGGAGTCGGTTCTTGCGGTCGCTATGCCTAACTTCTGACAGAGCGCACTCATCGTACGCTTGTCGGCCAGAGAACTGGCGAGGCCCGGTGGCCGGTCCGGGAAGATAAAATGTTCCCTCAGCGGGTCCGCGTTCTCATCCACAAGTAACGCGCTTGCATCGTCGTAAGGAATCAGAATTGCTCGCTGACCAATCTCCTCTCCAAGCTCGAGGAGGTGACTGATAATTGCTCCAGAGTTATCCCAGTCATTCCAGACGTGAGTTGCGCGAGCATGCCGAGAGGAGGCCGCAGGAGCGCGATGTTCACCGTACACCGCATAGACCGGTACTCCGAGCCGACCCAGCGTTCGCACGAGCGCAAGGCCGCTGTGCGTATAGGCATCGGGCACTAGTTGAAAGACCGCGACGGGAGTGGTCGTGTTCATGCGGTGAGTTTCACTATCTCTTTGCCTTCCAGGCGAAATACATCGGAGAGATCGTCAACATGCGCGAGTATGAAGTCGAGGTCTTCTGTCTGCCCCGTTTGACGTAGATAGTCCGCGCTGTTCGAGACGCCGATCACGTCCGGCGGGGAGCCGCTCCAGCGTTCGACGAGGCGCTCCGTGTCCGAGCGCTCTGGCTCATAACCGTGCTGGAGAAGATGCTCAGCGATCCAGGCGCAACAAAGCTGATCTTCTTCACGGAACTCACCTCGGGTTCCGGCGCCGATGACTGCTATCCGCTCGTGCTCGCCAGCGAGATGTTCCGCGAGGGCCGAGTGCCCGCGCAGGGATCCGATATAGACGGCCTGCGACGCGCGGGCATCCGTGATCAGTTTCGTGCCGGACGTCGAGAGGAGGATCATCGGCCTTGAGACATCGGCCCAGGCCGCTAGCGCCGCCGGGCTGTTCGTGAGGTCGAAGCCGTACGGCATGTTGCCGCCGAGCTCCCCGACGAGCAGCGGGTTGTCGAGCCGTGCCGCCAGAGGAAGCGCAGCTTCGAGCGAGGGAACCGGAAAGCAGCGCCGCCCAAGGGCAACCGCGGTCGTCGCCGTGGTCGTCGCTCGAATGACGTCCACTGCGACGATGACGTGATCGTCGACGTAGCGCGCAGCGCTCTCCGGAAAGCAGTCGATCACGACAGTCTTAGGCATCCGGCAACCGGAAGAAGCATCCGAGGGGCGGAACATGCTGCTCTCGCGGCCGCTTGATCGCTGCCGCTCTCGTCGAGTTGCGGCTCCAGGGACACAGGTCTCGTGGTCCCTGCCTCATGTGCTGAATGTTGGCACAAGGGACGGCGATGCCTCGTAGCGTGCAGACTTTCGCCGCTTACACTCCGAGCAGTGCCTCGTCCGGCTACCTCCTTCGGTCCATCATGATCTTCATGCGCAGCCGATGAGCGAGGCAGCGAATCGGATCCTCAGCAACACGGTCTACCGATCGGTTGCTGATGTCGGTTCAAAAATCGCCTCGGCTGCCCTCTATGTCGTGATGGCCAGGAAGCTGGGGCAAGTTGGCTTCGGCGTCTTCACCTTCGGATATGTCGTGGCAGCACTCGCCACCATGTTCGGGAGCTTCGGACAAGCGACCATCCTGACGCGTGAAGTAGCGCGGGACCGTGAAAAATTGGGGGTCTATTTTTGGAATACGTTGGCGCTCAACGTTGTCTTGTCTCTACCGGGATTAGCGGCTGCCGCGTTGGCGATAGGGCTGCTGGGGAGCAACACGCAGACAGCGGTGGTCATCATCCTCGGCTTGGCGCTGATCACGGAGCTACTCATGTTTACCTGCTACGCGGCGTACCAGGCATTCGAGCGGCTCGTTCTGATGCCAATTTCCATGATCGCGCAACGTCTGACGACGGCCGTCGTGGGGATGGTGGCGTTGTTTGCAGGCGCGGGCGTCGTTGTCATTTGCGTCATCTACCTTGGGGTGGCCGTTCTCGCGCTGGCGCTTACGATCAGACTGCTCTATCGCTATGTGGCAAAGCCGCCGATCACGATAGACGTTACGAAGTGGATCCCATTACTTCGTGCAGCTTTTCCCCTTGGCCTCTTCGTCCTGTTCAGCACCGCCTTATTCCGCGCCGACACAGCCATGCTCGCTTTGTACGAACCAAAAAGAATCGTTGGGGATTATGGGGCGGCTTATCGACTCTTTGAGACAACACTTTTCATTGCCTGGGGAGTGACCGCCGCAGTTTACCCGGTTCTCGTGCGGCTTACGCCTACCACCAATCCGCCAGTCGGGGCAGTGTGGGAGCGGGCCATGAAGCTCGTAATAGCATTGACGCTACCGATTGCAGCCGGCGCTGCGGTGCTCGCAGGCCCCGTCATCGAGCTCCTCTACGGATCCAGTTTCAAAGGCGCAGCTCCTGCGCTCGTGCTTCTCGCACCCACGATCGCGCTGTATCCAATTGCATTCCTCTGTGGGACCGTTCTGATTTCGCAAAACCGCGAAAGCATTATGACGAGGGCTTACGCCGTGATAGCCGCGCAGAACATTCTCGGCAATCTTGTCCTCATCCCATTGCTCTCGCTCAAGGGTGCGGCGCTCGGAACCTCGCTCTCGCAACTGCTCTTGACGACGTGGCTCGTCTGGAAGGCGAGAGAGGCGGTTGGAGGTCGCCTCCATTGGCAACGGATCGTTCTTGGCACCGTGCTCGCGACCAGCGTCGCAGGTGTATCGATGCTGCTGCTGCGCTCGACGGCGGGGCTTGCCGTTGCGACGGGCGGGCTAGCCTACGTGCTCACGCTGACGGCGTTCGAATTTCTGGCTTATCCAGAGGATGCCCGGGTCATACGCGACTTCCTCGCTCGGCGTCTGGTCTCGCGCCTGCCGGAGCCGGAGGGGCCCAATGCTCCGTAAGGGAGGCTCACCTGTCTCCCTGGTGGTTCATTAGCCGGCCGGGCTCTCGGACGAGAGAAGCACCCCTATCATGCGCCGCGGGACGGCGAGAAGATGGGCGGAGACGAGACGACAGCCAAGACCGATCATCAGCGACTCGTCGATGATCATTTTCAACGGGTCTCTTCGTACTGGAAAGATGTCTATGGCGAGTCAAGCCTCTTCGGAACGATCTACCAGCAACGAAGAGCACTGGCGCTGGAGTGGATCGATCGGCTGGAGCTAGCTCCGGAGTCCAGAGCTCTCGAGATCGGCTGCGGTGCGGGTCTGCTGAGCGTCGATCTCGTCGGCCGCGGGTTCAAGGTCGATGCCATCGACTCGAGCGATGCGATGGTCGAACTGACCAATCGTCAAGCCGAAGGGGCCGGTATCGGTAATCGCTTCTCCGCGAGCCTGGGTGACGCTCATTCCCTCGATTATTCCTCTCAGACGTTCCACCTAGTGGTTGCCGTGGGCGTGCTCCCGTTTCTCCATTCGCCTGGCTTGGCGATTGCAGAGATGGCTCGAGTGCTCACACCGGGGGGCTATGCGCTGTTCACGAGTGACAACAAGTATCGGCTCAACCACTTCCTTGAGCCGTTGCTGTCGCCGCCATTAGGCCCGGCCAGACGCGCGGTCAAGTTTGTTCTCGAGGCCGTTCCGGGGCTTCCAGCGCGTACGGGCCAACCATCGGCGTACCGTCTGACGTCCGGCCGCGATCTTCGGCGGTGGCTCGCGCAGGCCGGCCTCGTCGAAGCTCGCTTCCGGACTCTCGGCTTTGGCCCGTTCTCGATGCTCCGGCGTCCCTTACTCGGCGAGGACGCGGGAATCAGAGTGCATCAGCGGCTGCAGGCATTAGCCGACCGTGATGTTCCGCTCCTTCGTTCGAGTGGGTCCCAGCAGATCGTGCTGGCGGTTCGTCCCTGATTTTCCGGCCTCAGGACTAGGCACGCAAGCGACAATTCTGCGCTCGTCCTGTGTTCTGCCCAGCGGGCTAGGGAACGCCGAGTTATCGAGGTCCACCTGGCCCAGCCAGAGCAGTAGGGCCGCCGACCTGCCGGGCGCCGTCGTCTCGGCCAAGAAGGGCCGGGGGTCGGCAAGCTGCTCGACCGCGTGGAAGAGCTCTACCGCAAGCACACTTCGCGCGTGCCGACCGGCGAGCTCAACCGCTTTCTCGCCGAGTTGCGCGCGGTCCGGGAGCCTCCGTCGCGCAACGGCAAGCGGCTCGACCTCCTCTACGGCACGCAGACCGCGGTGAGGCCGCGTCGCTTCCGCTTCTTCGTCAACGGTCCGGGCCTGATGACGCGCGACTACGGCTACTGGGTTGAGAACCAGCTCCGGGAGCGCTTCGAGCTCGCCGGGGTGCCCGGATCGATCGACTTCGTGAAGCGCACATGAGGTTTTCTACGTCGCTGCGGCGGCGACGACCTGAGCGCCGAGGGCCTCGAGCGGTTCGACGAGCCCGAAGTCTGAAGGAAGGCGTCTTTCCGGCTGCGGCAGCGTCCGGCCCGCTCTGTAGCGTTTGTTTCAAGTTTTCGGCTTCAACTACCGAAAAGAGGCGCATGGACATAGGTGTCCCCGAAACTGAGCGGGAGATCGAGATCGCCCCGCTCGAGGAGCCCGTTCCGGGACCCGCTCCGGTCGAAGCGCCGGTCGGGGAGCCGGTGCCGGCGTGAGCGAGCTCTCCACCGAGCCCATCCGCGGATGGCGACTCTGGCACGTCCGACTCCACGGCGATGAGCACCGGCTGGAGTCGTTCACCATGCACCATGTCAGCTGGCCGGCCAGGAGCCGATTCGAGGCAAGCTGCCCCGTCCATCGCGGCGGCGCCCCCGTCGACGGCCACGAGTGCGGTATCTACGCCTTCAGGACGCGGGCGCTCGCAGAGGAGCTCCTGCGCCGGTACACAGGCGTCCGGCACTGCTACGGGCGCGAGTATAAGGAGCTGCCTCCGGTCAGGCAGGGACGCCCGATCGCCCTGGGCTCAGTCTCTCTTTGGGGAAGGATCCTCGTTCGGGAACGAGGCTTTCGGGCCCAGTACGCCTATCCCTACGAGCTCTTCCTCATCGGCGGCGACGACCAGATCGCGCGCGAGCTGCGCGGCCGGTACGCCGTCGACGTCTTCTGCATCTGAGTCTGAGCGCGCCCTGACGCGCTCGCACGCGTTGACTTCGCCGCCTGGTTGCGAGATCTTCTCGCGCAACTCACGTTGAGCACCCTCAAACAGGAGGTGGTCATGGAGATCTTCACATCCGAACTGGTCGGGACGGCGATCCTGATCTTGTTCGGAGACGGGGTCGTTGCTGGAGTTCTGCTCGCACGCTCGAAGGCGGAGAACGCGGGCTGGATTGTGATCACGTTTGGATGGGCAATGGCCGTCGCGATGGCCGTCTACGCGGTCGGCCAGTTCAGCGGCGCCCACATCAACCCGGCCGTGACGATCGGCTTCGCTCTGACGGACATCACGCCGTGGGACGATGTGCCCAAGTACCTGCTCGGCCAGTTCGCCGGCGCAATCATCGGGGCCATCCTGGTCTTCCTCTCCTACCTACCGCACTGGCGGCCGACGGAGGACCCGGGCCTGAAGCTCGCCGTCTTCTCGACGGCTCCCGCGATCCGCAAGTACCCGCAGAACCTCCTGACCGAGATCATCGGCACGTTCATCCTCCTCTTCGGCGTGCTCGCGATCGTCGGTCATTTCAGCGCGGACGTGATCACGAGCACCTCGAACCAGGAGGCGTTCAGCCAGGCGTTTCCGCCGCTGCTGATCGGTCTGCTCGTGTTCGTAATCGGCCTCTCGCTCGGAGGCCCGACCGGGTACGCGATCAATCCGGCCCGCGACCTCGGGCCGCGGATCGCACACGCCTTCTTGCCGATCCCGGGCAAGCGAGACCCGGACTGGGCCTACTCCTGGGTCCCGGTCGTCGGCCCGATCGTCGGAGGGTCGCTCGGCGCGCTTACCTACCAAGCGTTATTCGCGCCCGGCGTGGGCAACCTCGAAGTGTTAGGGGCCCTGAGGGGCGTGCTGGGGTGATGAGATGAAGAAGCTGATCAACAAGCCCGAAGACGTCGTCACCGAGGAGCTGCAGGGCATGGCCGCTGCGCACCCTGATCTCCTCAAGGTGAGCTTCGGGCCCAACTACATCGTCCGAGGCGACGCTCCGGTTCAGGGCAAGGTGGCGCTCGTGTCCGGCGGTGGCTCGGGACACGAGCCGATGCACGGCGGCTTCGTCGGCATGGGCATGCTCGATGCCGCCTGCCCGGGCGAGGTGTTCACCTCGCCCACCCCCGACCAGATGATCGAGGCGACGAAGGCGGTCGACGGTGGCGCGGGCGTCGTGCACATCGTCAAGAACTACACCGGCGACGTCATGAACTTCGAGATGGCCGCCGACCTCGCCCGCGGTGAGGGGATCGACGTCGAGGCGGTTGTGATCGACGACGACGTGGCCGTCCAAGACAGCCTCTACACGGCCGGCCGGCGCGGAGTGGGGACGACAGTCCTCGCCGAGAAGATCTGCGGCGCGGCCGCGGAGGACAAGCAGTCGCTGCAACAGGTCGCCGACCTCTGCCGGAAAGTGAACGCGAACGGCCGCAGCATGGGCATGGCCCTCACGTCGTGCATCGTCCCGTCCGCCGGGAAGCCGACGTTCGAGCTCGGCGACGACGAGATGGAGATCGGCATCGGCATCCATGGAGAGCCGGGCCGGGAGCGGCGGAAGCTGGCCCCGGCCAGCGAGGTCGTCGAGAGCCTCGCGACGCCGGTGATCGACGACATCCCGTTTCAGGAAGGCGACGAGGTGCTCGCATTCGTCAACAGCATGGGCGGCACACCGACCATCGAGCTCTATGTCGTCTACAACGAGCTCTACAAGCTGCTCGAGGGGCGCGGGATCAAGATCACGCGCAACCTGATCGGGGCGTACATCACCTCGCTTGAGATGGCGGGCGTCTCGATCACGTTGCTCAAGCTGGACGACGAGCTGACGCGGCTCTGGGACGCTCCCGTCCAGACGCCCGGCCTGAGGTGGGGCGTTTAGTGCCATGGAGGCAGTCCGGGTGACCGTTCCCTACGCTCAGGTTCTCGACTGGATCGAGCGGTTCACCGTGACCGTCGCCGAGAACAGGGAGTACCTGACCCAGCTCGATTCCGCGATCGGGGATGCCGACCACGGGATCAACATCGACCGCGGGATGAAGGCCGCTCACGGCAAGCTCGAGGGGCTGGAGGGGGAGGACATCGGCGGCATGCTGAAGACCGTCGGCATGACGCTCGTCTCCACCGTCGGCGGGGCCGGCGGCCCTCTGTACGGCACGTTGTTCCTGCAAATGGGCACGGCCACGGCCGGGAAGAGCGAGCTCGAGCCGGAGGACTGGGCTGCCGCCCTCGACGCGGCGGTCAACGGCGTGCAGATGCGAGGCAAGGCCGAGCTCGGCGACAAGACGATGATCGATGCGTTGATCCCGGCGAGAGACGCCTTCCGGTCGGCCCTGGCCGACGGGGCTTCCTTCCCGGAGGCCTTGAGCAAGTCGGCCGAGGCCGCCGAGGAAGGGATGCGGGCGACGATTCCGCTCGTCGCCAGGAAGGGACGCGCGAGCTACCTCGGACAGCGGAGCGCAGGGCACCAGGATCCCGGCGCGACGTCCTCGCAGCTGCTGATCAAGAC